>JAFAOS010000133.1 GCA_019247515.1 Chloroflexota bacterium
GCGATCGGCCCGCGCCACGCGCTTCGTCGATCGCCTCACCCTGGTTCTGCTCGTGCTCACCGCGGCCAGCATCGGCTTCGAGCGCCTGGACCCATCGATCGGCCTGACTCGAGACCTGCGTCTGACGAATTTGCGGGCGGCGGCCGCACTGGTCCTGCTCAGCTGGCTGGTCCTGAAAGGCCTGATGCGCCGCTGGCCAGACGTACCTCGCCAGATTGGCTGGCTCACCGCCGTGTGGCTCGCCCTGCTGGTCCTTTCCGCCGCCCTCGCGCCGACCTACCAGACCCAGGCGCTGGCCTTCGTGCGAGACATGGCCTTCGGCATCGCCTTCGGCTGGGCCGCGTACGACCTGACGACGACCACCTCGCGCCAGATACTGATCGCCTGCGCATTCGTGGTGAGCGGCCTCGGAGTCGCGATCGTCGGCGTGGCCGAAGCGCTGAATGTGCCGCCGGTCGTCGAGGCGCTGGCCGGATTTCGCACTCAAGCCAGCTTCGGCGTGGGCGAGCTGCCGCGCATCGCCTCGACGCTGCCCCACCCGAACATCGCCGCCATGCTCCTGGGCCTCACATTGCCGCTGCAGGTGGCCTGGATTGTCAGCGTCCGCTCGCGCTGGGCACGCCTCGGCCTGGGATTCGGAGCCGCGATCGAGCTTGCCGCGCTGGTGCTGACGGTCAGCCGCGCGGGCATGCTGGTCACCGAAGTGGTGTTGGCCGGCATGCTGTTGATCGGCATTCGGCGACACCAGGCCAGGCTCATCTGGACGAGTCTGGCGGCCGTGGTGTGCCTACCAATCCTGCTGGGACTCGCGGCGCTGCGCGAGCCGCTGATGCTGCTGCACCTCAGCAGCGAGAACGTGGACAGCTGGTATCGCGCGGACTACTCGACGCCGAGTGTGGTGTCCGCCGATCCGGGCGGAACTGCCACCATACCGGTGCGCGTGCAAAATACTGGCGATCGCACGTGGGCCGCTTCCGGATCACACCCGTATGCCTTGAGCTACCACCTCGAAGACGCGGCCGGCCAGACCGTCACGTACGACGGACCGCGGACCCCCTTGCCGGCCGACGTGGCGCCGGGCACATCCATTGAATTGCAAGCCCATGTTGTTGCGCCAGGCGCGCAGGGGACCTACGTCATCGAGTGGGACGGAGTCCAGGAGTCGGTGACGTGGTTCAGTTGGGCCGGCACTCCAGTTGCGCGCACGTACCTGGACGTTCAGGGACCGCTGGCAAGCGTCGAGCCGGCATCGGACGTCGTTGCAACCCCCGCGCCCAGCGCGCTCCAGCCGCCGCCCCCTGGACGCCTGACGCAGTGGCGCATCGCCCTGCGCATGGCCCGCAACAGGCCGCTGCTCGGCGTCGGACCGGATAATTTCCGGTGGCGCTACGGCGACTTTGCGGACCTCACGACCTGGGATACCGGCGACCACGCGAACAGCCTGTATTTCGAATGGCTGGCCGATACCGGGCTGGTTGCCCTGGGCGTGTTCCTGTGGCTGGGCTGGCGGCTGCTGCGCGTGAGCTGTAGCCAGCTCACCGCGGCGCAGCCGACGAGCAGGGCCTGGGAATGGCGCGCCGGGCTGGCGGCCAGCCTGTTCGCCTGGTTCCTGCACGGCGTTTTCGATTACTTCTATGAACCCTTACCGACGAGCCTGGCATTCTGGCTGGTCGCCGGCCTGGCGCTGGCCGCCGCCGAGACCGGCCGACGCACGGGTTGGAATGGGGCGGAATGCGCATCGCCCTCGACGTAAGCGCGCTGTCGGCTCCGGAAGGCGGGGTCGCGACGTATACGCGCAACCTGGCGCACCAGCTTGGCTCGCGCACTCACGACGAGATCCTGCCGATGACGCACTCCGCACTCCGCGGGCATGCGCGGCGTGGGCTGCCGCTCAACAAGACCCTGTGGATGCAAGCCCTGTTGCCGTTGCAGCTGTCGAGGGTTGCACCCGACGTGTGCCACTTCACCAACAGCGTGGCGTCGTGGTGGACGCCGTGTCCGTCGATTGTCACCATTCACGACACGACGCTGTGGATGTTTCCGCGGTATCACCCGCGTCGCCGTTTGCTGGCGATGCGCCCATTTATTCCACCCGGGGCCCGCCACGCCAGCGCCATCATCGCCGTTTCAGCCGCCACCAAACGCGACGTGGTGCGCACGCTGAACGTGCCCGAGTCAAAGGTCCACGTGATCTACGAGGCCGCCGCGCCGCACTTTCGACCGCTCGGCCGCGAGGGAGCGGTGGAGGCGGTGCGCCACAAGTATGGACTCCCCGAATCCTTCATCCTGTACGTCGGCACCATCGAGCCGCGCAAGAACCTGACCCGCCTGTTTCAGGCGTTCGATCTCGTCCGCCGCCAGGGCTGCCGGTCGGCCACGCTGGCACTGGTCGGCAATCGTGGCTGGAGCGACGCCTCCATCCTGGCCAGCGTCGAACGACTGGGTCTCAATGGCGCGGTCCGCGTGCTGGGGCACGCGCCGACGGAAGACGTGGTGGCGCTCTATAACCTGGCGGACGTCGTGGCGCTGCCCTCGCTGTACGAGGGATTCGGCTTGCCGCTGATCGAAGCCATGGCGTGCGGCACGCCGGTGGTGACCTCGCCGAACGGTTCGCTGGCGGAGATCGCCGGCGGCGCCGCCGAGTTCGTCGATCCGACACAGGTGGAGAGCATCGCCGCCGGTCTGAAAGCGGTGCTCTCAGACGGCGACAAACGCGCCGCACTCCACGCCGCGGGTCTGGAGCGCGCCGCCCAATTCAGCTGGGAAGCCACCGCCGAGCAGACCCGCACCCTCTACGCCAGCGTGGCCAAGGTGTTCTAAGCCGCTAGACTCCGGTACGGATGCAGGGCCTCGAAGGGGATTGGCTGTACCAGCGCATCGTCGACGACTCCCCCGAGGCGATCGTCGTTGCCGATCCCGAGGGACGCATCCGCTTCTGGAATCGCGCCGCAGAGGAGATCTTTGGCTACCGGCAGGCCGAAGCCCTTGGCGAGATGCTCGACGTGATCGTCCCCGAGCCGCAGCGCGCGCGCCACTGGGCCGGCTACCGCGCCGTGATGCAATCCGGCCAGACGCGCTATGGGCGTGACCTCCTGGCGGTGCCCGCCATACGCAAGGATGGCGCGCGCATCTCGGTCGAGTTCTACGTCGTCCTGCTGCGCGACGACGCCGGCCAGGTCGCGGGCATCGCCGCGCTGATCAGAGACGTGACGGCCCGCTGGCAGCGCGACCGAGCGCTCCAGCAGCGGCTGCGGACACTCGAGGCCGCAAGCGGGCAGCGGCCGCTCGACGATGCCGAGCGCTGATCGTCGCTGTCAGCCAGCACGCGCGGCTTCAACTGACGTCGGCTTCTTGGTAGTCTTGCGCCCAGCGAGGTATGCCGCCGCATTCTCAGTTCGCGTACCTGCTCAGGCCCACCATCAAGACGCGCGCTTACCGGCGTTATCGGATGGGGCCGGGGATCGAGCGTCCGACGGCGCGGGTTGTCGTCGCCGTGCTGCTCGGGCTGTTCGTGCTGGCGATCGGGTTGCTTGAGGCGGTTTCGCACGCCGGGCCGTCCGAGGAGGCACTCGCGCTCGCCCACCTCACGCCCCAGCAGATCATGGGCGATACGGATCAGTTCTACCTGCCGACGCCCGTGGCCGTGCTGCCGGCCGATCGGCCGGAAGGTCCACCGGTGCCGGACATGTCGCAATCGGCCGACTTCGGGTCCGACCGTGTCAGGGTCGTCGACCCGGGCGGCGCCGGCGTCTTGCTGCGCTCCCAGCCGAGCAACGGCAAGCTCGTCGCCAGTCTGCGCAACGACCAGGTACTCGAAGTCCTCGACCGCCAGACCGTCGATCAGGTGGTCTGGCTCCGCGTCCGCACCGCGGAGGGTGTCGAAGGCTGGGTGTTCGCCGGCCTGGTCCTGCCCACGTACTGAACCATCAGAGGCGACGTTCAGCCGGCGGACGGGTCAGACCCGCTCGGGCTGAGGAAGTCGGCGGACATCCAGCCGGGCGTGCCGTCCGGCGCGCGGACTTGCGCCCACGCCGTGCCACCAACTTGCATCTCCGAGCCGATCACCACCACCGCCGTTCCGTCGCTCAGTAGTCGCGCCACCGGCCCGGTCGCCGGCGCGGTCCTGAGCCGCGCGCCGACGCCGTCCGTGTGCGCCACTACCAGCGTCAGCGGCTGGATGACCGGCGGCGCCGGCGTGGCTGCCGGGCTGGCGGGGATGACCGGCGGCGCGGCCACCGCGACGGCAGGTGGCGCCACGGCCAACGCTCCTTGCGAGCCCGAAAGCACGGGCGACGGCGCGATGGGGTGGTTGACGGAGACGACCGTCAGGAACGCCAGCAGCGGCATTGCCATCCGCAACCCGCTCGGGGCGACCGGACGGACAACGGGGGTTAGCGCCGCACGGAGTCGCTCGGCGGCCCACGGCGCCCACGAGTTCGGGTCTAGCGAGTCGAGCCGCGGCTGTCCATCGAAGGCGACGGGCCACTGCTCGCGGATGCTGCGGACCTCGATCGCCTCGAACAGATCGCTGGCCTCGATGTGCGCGCCGGCCGCCTCGGCGACGACCGCCTGGCGAAAGCCGTGCGGCACGCGCCCGGTGCGATGCACCTGCTGCGCCACCTTTTCGACCAGCAGCCGCAGGCACTCATCGGTCGGCAGCACGGTCGCCGAAGCCCCCGCCCAGGCCCAGCGGCGGGCATTCGCATCGCGGTGAAAGCCGGCAAACAGCTCGCGCGCCTCGACGTCCCCGACGCCCTGTCGCAGGCTGCTGTACACGTGCATCAGGTCCGACTGGCTCAGCCACCCCTTGCGTCCGCGCCGCTGATACGTCGCTTGCGCGTGCGAGCGAGCCGCGCGTTGGCGCTCGCCGGCCAGCTCCGCTCCGAGCAGGCCCTCCATGTCGCACGCGATCTCCCAATCGACGCGCCAGTGCTCGGACACACAGGCGTGGGCCAGCGCCTGCGCGACGTGGTCATGCTCCAGGCCCCAGTTGCTGCCTAACGCCAGCAGCGTGCTCAGGTAGGCCTGGGTGATGACCCGCGAGCGACGCGCGTGCGCACGCGCTCTGCCGACCAGCACCTCGAGGCGTTGGCGCGGGTCCGCCGGCGGCGCCTCGTCAGGAAAGAGCCAGTTCTGCGCTGCCGCCGCGCGCGCCAGCTCGGCGCGGAGGGTGGCCTGCTCATCGCACGCAGCCTCGAGGTCATCCATCCGCCCCAGCGCGGTCTGCCATTGCTGGGCCTCGATAAATCCGCTGCGCTGTCCGAGGTGGATCAGCTCGTTGAAGGTGGCGACCCGCAGTTGCTCCGAATGCGGCCTCTGCCGGCCGGTGCCTCCGACGCGAGGCGTTTGCTCGTGCGCGACCGCATCGGTTGGGGTGTCCATGAGCAACTCAGGGAATGCACCAATACGTTAGCGAAGATGTGCCCGCCCCGCCAGAGGTTTTGGCCTCGACTTGACTGCCTCACTCGCCAGATCGGCACGGGGGTGCCTCGCCAGGATTGTACGATTGATCGCCGCGGCCGCGGCCACTACACTTTGCGAGTGAGCACTTACTCACCGAAGTAAGCACTCACTCACGTGCCAAGGAACGCCGTCACTACCCGCGACCTGATCCTGGACGCCGCCCTCTCGGTGATCCACACGATCGGCCTTGGGCGCTCCACGACCAAACAGATCGCCGCCAGGGCCGACCTGTCCGAGGCCGCGCTGTATCGGCATTTCTCCGACAAGGCCGAGCTGTTTCTGTGCGTGATCGCGGAACGCCTGCCGCAACTGTCAATGGCCTTGCAGGACCTGACCGGGCAGGTCGGTCACCGCAGCGTGCGCGCCAATCTCGAAGACATCGCCCGCGTGGCGCTGCCCTTCTATAACGAGACGCTGCCCATCGTCACCTCGCTCTTCGCCGAGCAGGATTTGCTGGCCCAGCACCAGGCGCGCATGCGCAGCAACAATATCGGCCCGCACCGCGCACTCGAGCAGCTGGCAGCCTATCTACGCGCCGAGCAGCGCCTCGGGCGCGTCAGCCCGCGGTCGGACCCGGAGGCCGCCGCGGCGCTGCTGCTCGGCGCCTGCCAGACTCGCGCGTTGACGCGGCGCTTTCTGGGCGAGAGTGACCCGCCCGCCTCCGACGAACGCTTCGTCAAGTCGGTGGTGCGCACCCTGCTGGAGGGTCTGGCGGTCGATTCTCAGGACTGAGACGTCAGCTCCGCGCGTCGGCGATGGCCTGCTCGAATTCGGTCCGCATCTGGTCGCCGCCCTGCGACTTCCACTGGCTGACCACGTCGTCCACGGCGCTCGTCGGCTGCCTGCCGAGGACCACGTCGCCGATGCCGTTGTACACCAGCTGATTCAACTGAATGCCCTTGGTGGCAAACGTCTGCGAGTACAGCGTCGACGTCGGATCGATTTGCGCGTACGGGAACATCGCTTTCTCGCCGTCCTGCATCACCTGCGCGTACTCCGGCGCGGTCGGGAAATACAGCGCCGCCGGACCCTGGGTGATGTACATCCACGGGATCGTCGAATCCGACTTGCCCTGGTCGGTGAGGACCGGATTGCTCTTGCCGTCCAGCTTGTAGTCGACGTCCGGCACGCCGTAATTCATCAGCAGGTACTCCTGACTGCCGAACGGCGCGGCGATCCAGTTCAGGACGCGCAACAGCTCCTTGATGCGATCGGGACTGGCTTGCTTCAGCACGCTGAACCCGAAGATGCCCTGCTGCGACCAGTACGTCGGTTTGGCGTTGGCGACCGCCGAGAACGGAGGCACGAAGCGGAACTTGCCAGGCGGAGTCAGGTTGGGCGCATTGCCGAAGAACGTGCGCGACGCGCCGATGAACCCATCGAAGTCGAAGGCGAACTTGTCGCCGGCGAAGTCGTTGCGCGCCTGGCCGATGTTGTACTGGGGTGAGTTGGGCGAATACACACCGGCGGCCCATTGCTCGCGCGCCGTATTCACCACGTCCTTGAATCCGTCCAGCTCGATCAGGTAGGTGAGCTTGCCGTTGGAGTCCAGCTGCCAGTTGTTGGGCATCCCGAACATCGCCGGCCAGAAGCCGTTGGTGACGCCGTAGGCGACATTGCTCTCCATAGCCAGGCCGTAACGATCCTGTTGCGGGTTGGTGAAATGCTTCAACAGCGACTTGTAGTCCTCCAGATTGGCCGGCAACTGGAGGTTGTCCTGGTCGAGCCACTCCTGGTGCGCCCAGTGGACCCACAGGAACAGTGGATAGGGCGCCGGCACGCCGTAGATGGCCTTGTTGAAGATCACGCCGCCTTCCCAGGCAAGCGTTGGGAAGTTCGCCAGGTTGGGGTAGTCCTTGACGGCGTCACCCGCCAGGTAGGGAGTCAGGTCGGCGCATTTGGCCTTGAGAAACTCCGGCAGCCCGGCGACCACGGTGCCCGGCGCGATGTACAGGATGTCGGGCAGGTCATTGCTGGCAATGATGGTGGCCAGCTTGGTGGTCTGGTAGTCGGCCAGCGGGGTGATGTTCATGCGCAGCGTGACGCCGAGCTGCTTGTTGGCTTCCTGCCACAGGGCGTTGGATTCCATCGCCGTCGGCGGCGGCAGCAGGGTCCAGGTCGCGACGGTCACGTCGCCACCCGAGCCGGGCGTCTCCTGGACCGATTTGAATGGATTGGCGGGGTAGTTCACGTAACCGGGGTCGATCAGACCATCCGCCGAGCCGGGCAAGTCGGGCGCCGGGCCACTGATCGGCACGCGCGTCGGGAGCTGCAGGCCTTTGGGCGTGCCGACCAGGCCAGGTACCGATGGGGTGGTCTGGCCTGCCGCGGCCGCGGGCTGGGTGGCGGCGGCGCTGACCACGGTCGGCTTGGGCGGCGCGGTGGCGGCGGCGGGCGGCGTCGTCGGCGCGGGCGCGGTGGTGGGCCCGGCGGCGGGCGCCGCGGTAGGTGCGGCCTGCGGGGACGAGCACGCCTCCAGCAGCGCGGCCACGCCGAATACCAGCGTCCCGCCACTCATGCGCACGAATGTCCGCCGATTGATCGTGGTCCTCATCTACTATCCTCCGCTCCCTGCTTGCTTCTAAGTCTATGCGCCCAACGGGACAGCAAGGTCGTAACAGCGGCTGCGCCGTATCTCGCGATTGCCGTTTAAGTAATCAAGTTCATTGACAATCGGACTGCCTTGGCGTACTACGGGCGCGCCGCATTCATTCGCGAACGGACGCGGCTCTGTCGTTTTTTAAGTGCAAGGGGGAATGCATGCGTCGCCTGCTGTGGCTGCTCGCACCGACACTCAGCTTGTGGATTGCCCTGCTGCCCGGCTCGAGCGGCGCGCAGACGGTTGACCCGTTGACGGTTCGGTTCATGGACGTCGGCCGCGGGGACGCGACGTGGATCACCACACCTGACAATCGCACGGTGCTGATCGATTGCGGCGGGGCGCAATTCGGCCCTCGCCTCGTCGTGCAACTGCAGACCTGGGGTGCAGGCCGCATTTCGCAATTGGCCGTCAGTCAACCGGGCCCAGATCTGGTCAGCGGGTGCGTCGACGTCCTGAACGCGATTCCGGTTGACCAGGTGCTGTGGAACGGACACCAGGACACGTCCACGGCATGGCAGGCATTCTGGTCGCTGTTGGCGGCTCCCGCTACTCCCGTCAAGTCGAACGACGCCTTTCTCTGGGGCGTGAGCTCGGCGATGGGCCCCGCCACGGTTACCGTCGAAAACCCCGTCGACGCCAGCGCCCCGAGCAACGACCCAACGGACGACGGGCTGGCGCTGCTCATCGAGTACGCCGGCCATCGCACGCTCGTCGTTGGACAGATCAGCCAGACGGCAGCCAGCCAGGTGGCCGCCAATTTGTCGGGCAAGGTCGACGTTCTCAAAGTGGGCAACGCTGGAGTGGGCGGCGGTTCGTCACCGGTCCTGCTCGCGGCGGCTCATCCGGATTACGTCGTGCTGAGTTATCCGGCGCAGAGCCCGCCGGACAAGGACACGCTGGGCCGCCTGACCAGCACGGGCGCCCAACTGCTGACAACCGCGGATCACGGGACGCTGACGTTCGCAATGACCGCCAGCATGCCGCCGCCCTCGGTCGAGAGGTGACGCATGGCGAAGGATGAATCTACAGACGACACCTCGAGCGCGGGCTCTCCGTTCGGTCCCGTCATTGCGCTGTTCAAAGATGCTGGCGGCGTCGTCGCCGCGGTGGCCGCCCTGATTTCGGGCGTGGCGGCACTGATGACGCTGGTGCAAAGTCAGCCCCTGGCGGCCGGCATTGCCGCGGTGCTGGCAGCCTTCTTCGCCGCGTGCTGGTGGATGATCCGGCGCCACAACAAAACCAAGGGCTCGGAGCCGGGCAACGCGGACAGCGCCGCGATCCGCCGCCTACAACCGTTCGAGGAGGGCGAGGGCCGCCTGTTGTCGTCGCGGGACGAGGACGTGGCAGCGCTGCGGACGCTCGTGCTGGCGCGCGACTTCGAGTTCGGCATGCTCTACGGCGACCCCAACTCGGGCAAAACATCCGTGGTGCGCGCCCGCCTTCTGCCGGAAGTGCGCACGCGCAAGCCAGCCGAATCCATCGACAACTTCGGGACTGGCCCAAAGGTGCTGGAGGATCCGCTCGCGGTGGGACTGCGCCGCGCGCTCAAACTGGAGGACGCGTCAGCCGACCTGCCGAGCCTGGTGAACCGTCTCTCCGCACAGCCGGACACGCGCGTTCTCATCGTGTGGGACAACTTCGACCACTTCTACAGCGATGTTCCAGACCAGCCCCAGCGGTTGCAGGCACTCTCAGCCCTGCGCACAATGCTCGACGGACTCGACGGCCAACTGGGGATACTGGTGGTGGCCTCGACGGACTTCCGACAGTGTGTTGCCGACGATTACGCACGCGTGTTCGGTCGGAACCTCACCGCGGAGTACGCGCTGGCGCGGCTGTCGACCGCCGTCGCCAGCAAAACGTTGAAAGACTTCGTCGAGCACGACGCCCGGCTTGGTTTTCCACGCCTGTCAAGAGGCGTTTGCGATCGCATCGCGCGTGGCCTCGAACATGACGGCACGGTGTGTCCCGCCGAGCTGCAGATCGTCGCCGACCGGCTCCGAGCGCAGCGTCGATATACCGAAGACGACCTCGACGCCGCGGGCGGGGTGGATGGCGTCCTGATCCAGTTCTTCGAAGAGCAACTGGCGGCCGCCAGCGACGGGGACGGTATCACGCGCCGCATCCTGGAGTTGCTCTCACAGCCTCCGCAAGCCGTGGGTCGCCTGACGCCCGAAGGTATCTGTGCCCAGATCAGCCCTGCTCCGGATGACGTGCTCCGCAAGCGTGTGAGCATCGCACTCGAGAGCCTCGTCGAGAACGACCTTGCCATTCGCCTGCACACCAACGAGTACAGCCTCGTGCACGCGTACATGGCGCCGTACGCCCGCCAGGCGGTGAAAGGCTGGGCTCCGCCGACACCGCCGCTCTGGACGCGCCTGCGAGCCGCGGCGCCAAAGGCAGCCGCCCTCGGAGGACTCGGCCTGGCCGCACTGGTGGCATGTATGGTCCTCGGATCCTGGTTGCTGTGGGGGCCACAGCCGAGCGGATACCTCGAGCGACCCGGCAGTCCGCTGCTGTGGCAGAACCTGGTGGCCATCGACCCGACGAACAGGTTCGTGCTCGCCGCCGCCGCCGGCAACCAGCTGGCGCTGTGGGATCGTCAAAGTGCATCTGTGACCGGAGATGGCAGTCAATCGTGCGCGGCCAATCCTCACGTGTTGAGCGTGCGACCGCCGGTGTCGGAGGCAAGCGGTTCAGCACCAACCGGATTGCAGATGTTTTCCGCTGGATTCAATCGTGATGGGACACAGTTCCGCGCCGTGGGCACCAGTGTCGGCACCAATCAGGTCTGGGTAGCCACCTTGAAAACGAGCGATCCATGCGCCGACCCGGTGTGGTCGTGGGGCGACTACGCCAGCCACCCCGACGAACAGACGGTGTGTACGGCGGTGGACGCGGCGTACAGCGACAGCTTGCAGGCCGTCGCCGTGGCGTACGGTCCGCTACCTGGCGCCAGGGACAGCGGCGCCTGCGACCGAGTGGCGGACTATCCCGTTTCCTCGAGTGTGGGGCCCGGGGCGCCGGTCGTGGGTCCACCTGCGGCTGGCCAGGCGGATGCGCTGAGTACGACCGGGCACCGGACGGAGCATCCGCCTGCCAAAGTCATTTTCGATCCGTCTCAGGCTCGCTTGTTGACCCTGACGAAAGGTGACAACCAGCAGTTCATCGAAATTCTCGAAGCGGTCGACGCGAACCTGAGCCCCACGAACCCTCCCCAGCCGGTGCGGTACGGCACACCCTACGACGTGGTGGTGAGCAAAGGCCACACGGACATCGTACTTCAGGATGACGCGGGTCCATTCTGGACGCGGCCTATCTCCACCTGGCTGTCCGTCAGCCAGGATGCCTACTGGGTTGCGAACTGGGACTCCGACGTGAATCAGCTCAAGTCGTGGATCGGGGGTATCTCCAGGACCACGCCCCCGGCGGTGGGTATCAGTCCAGACGGCGGGCTGATCATCGAAATCGGCGACTCGGACCAGTACCCGGTCTACGAGATGTACGGGCACGTTGGCCCGTTCAGGTTCCAGCCGTTCCAGTGGCCGTAGTCGCGGCGTAGACACCCTCGACCACCGCCAGCAGCTCGGCGTGCAGCGCCTGGCTGCTGGCCGCCACGCAGACGGGGCTGTCGAGGGTCCAGTCCATGCCGTCCTGGTCCGTAACGAAGCCACCGGCTTGGCGCGCCAGCAGCACGCCCGCCGCGACGTGCAGCGCGGTGCCGAGCGTCCGGTAGACCGCCGCGCCGAGTTGGCCGGTGGCGACGTATACCAGTGCCAGCGTGGTCGAGAGCGCGCGCACATCCCAGCTCCGGCGCCGCAGCGCCTCCACCGCGAAAGCGGTGGAAAAGCTCCGCGCGCCATGCCCAGCCTGGGGGTCGGGATCGATGCTGACCAGCCGGTTGGCTGGATCGACACTGAGTCTGGTCAGGCCCGACTGCTCGGGGTCGACGTGCCAGGCGCCGCGCCCGGACTCGGCCACGTACATGTTGCGGCTGCCGCCGTCGAGTACCGCCGACAGGCTGAGGCGCCCATCTTCGACCAGCGCCACGTTGGTTGCGAACAGCGGGATGCCGGCCGCGTAATTCGCCGTGCCGCAGATGGGATCCACCAGCCAGTGGCGCGGAGCGCTCGAAGGTGCGTCCAGACCTGATTCTTCGCCCACAAAGCCGACTTCCGGATGTCGTTCGTGCAAGACCTGTTGCAGCGTGGACTGCACCAGTACGTCTGTGCCGGTCACGATGTCGTTCGGCGCTTTTTCTCGGACGTCGTCGACGCCGCGTCGCGCATGAATGAGCGGCAGCACTGCCTGCAGCGCCGCGAGCGCCGATCGTGACTCCGAGCGCAGGTCGACAAACGACGGCGGCTGCATCAGCCCTCGGAGCTTACACGGGGCGCGATCGCCGCCCCGCCGCGCAGGACCGACGCTGGCGATCAGGCCGGTTGCAGGGCGCTATCGGACGTCTCGCCTGCGCGGCTCGACGCCGAGTGTCCAGGCCAGAGCACGCGCAGCACACTTGCGGCCGCTTCGGCCGATGCCTGTGCTCGGCGGCGCTGCGCCGGATCACCCGCTACAGGCGCGGTTCGCTTGATCAGGCGACCAAACATGCCCGACTCTTCCGCCGACTCATGCTCGACGGCGACTCGTTGCCAATCCGCCTCACTCCAGTCGTGCAACGCACGCGCCAGGGCGTCGAGGTTGTCGGCGATGAGCTTCGCTTCGCGAGGATTTTGAGGAAGCGAAAGGACCGGCTCGAACATCAACTTGCGCTGATACTCGCAGACAGCGTGTAAGAAACAGGTAGGCGGTCTGTCAGAAGAGCGTTAACGGCGCGGCGCGGTTACGCTAGTGGCACGTCTTCCCGCCTGTTGGTCGCCGCTGGTGTTTTCCAGTTCGTCACGTACGCCTGCTATTTCAACCTGACTCCGCTCTACCCCGAGGTGAGTGTTGACCTCGGGCTGAACGCCGGCGAGCTCGGCACGCTGATCGGCGTCGGCGGCATCGTGTCGGTGCTGGTGCAGGTGCCCGCGGGCAGCGGCGGCGACCGGTGGGGCCGGCGACCCTTCTTTGCTCTGGCGATGTTGATGCTGGCGCTGTCGCAGCTGGCGCGCTGGCAGTCGACGGCGCCGCCGATGCTGCTGGCCGCCCAGGTCCTGGGTGGCGGCGCGCAGGGCATCGCCACCGTCAACGCCTGGGCCGCCGTGGCCGACTACACCGAAGCACGGCCGCGCATGCGCGGCCAGGCGTTCGGCGTCCTCAACGCCAATCTGGCGCTGGGCCTGGTCGCCGGCTACCTGATCGCCGGCGGGCTGGGCAGCCTCGTGGGCTGGCGGTCGATGTCGCTGGTGCTGGTCCTGGTTCCGCTCGCGGCTCTGCCGGCGCTAGGCTGGGTTGGCCGCCACTCGTCTGCAGCCGGCACTCGGCCAGGCCTGGGTACGATCCTGCGCTCGGTAACCCAGCGTGAGCGCCTGGCCCTTACGCTGATGGCGGCGCTGACCCTGGCCGCGGGTCAGGGTGCGCTGTATCTGCTGCCGTTCGCCGTTCAGCAGCGCGACCTGGGTCCGTTCGCGGCGGCGCTGCTCCTGGTGCCATACGTGGTTGGCTCGGTCATCGCCGGACCACTGGGCGGCCGCGTCAGCGACCGCTTCGGCACCCGCCACATCATCGTGGTGATGCTGTTGACCGGCGTGATCGCTACCACGACGCTGATCTGGGGCGCGACAGAGCCGCTGCTGTTTGTCACGGCCTTCACGCTGATCGGCGCTTCGGTGAATGGCGCGCTGCCGCTGATGGCGGTCCGCGTCGTGGCCGTGAGTAACTCTGCATCGGTGGGCGTGGGCAGCATCCTTGCCGGCCTGCGCATGGGGCAATCCAGTGGCACGTTTCTGGGGCCGGCCATCGCCGGGCTGATGCTGGCCCACCTGGGTCTGAACGCCGGCTGGCTGGCTCAGGCCGCCTGCCTGCTCGCCAGCCTGGTCCTGCTCGAGCTCAGCACCAGTAGGATCAGCGCATGCCGACAACTGTCTACGTGATCTTCGACGGAGATCCCGAGGGACCGATCGATCGCCTGGCGCGCGCAATCTCCGAAGGCGCGCGGAGCGTCCCCGACACGCGCGTCGTCCTCCACCATCCCACCCAAGCTACGCTCGAGCAGATGGTCGCGGCGGATGCCATCATCCTCGGCTCCCCCAACTGGCACGGCATGACGGCTGACCTGAAAGGCGTCGTCGACCAGACCGGCGTGATCTGGGAGCAAGGCAAACTGGTGGGCAAGGTCGGCGCTGCCTTCACCAGCGGCTGGTCGCGCTCGGGCGGTCAGGAGATCACGTTGTTGACGCTGTTGCACACGCTGCTGGCGCACGGCATGGTCATCGTGGGTTTGCCGTGGAGCAAGCGCATGGTCAGGAGCGGCTCGTACTATGGGCCCACCGCCGTGGGCGGGCCTACGGAAGACGACCTGGCTCAGGCGCGCGCGCTTGGTCGCCGCGTGGCAAATTACGCCAGCTGGCTGGCAGCCGGCCGTGGCGACGCCGCCGACGCGATCGAAGGCGGCGTGTTTTACCAGGAGCGCCGCGGCCACGTCGTGGCACGCTGAAGCCAGTAGTTGCGGAGGCGCGTCTTACGCGACCGTCAGGACTACCTTGCCGATTGCCTGGCGTGCGTCGATAGCTCGCAGCGCGTCGGCTCCGTCTTCGAGTGCATACGTCGCGCCGAGGACCGGGCGGATATGTCCACCGGCGAGCAATTCCACCAGACGCGCATTCAGTCGCTGACGGCCGTCGCGCTCTTGCGCCAGGTAACCGCCAATGTACGACCCGACGACGTCGATATTGCGCAGCAGCACGCGGTTGAGCGGCACGTTGGGAATGGGTCCACCAGTAAAGCCAACGACCACCCAGCGGCCGCCGGGGGCCAGCGCGCGCATGGTGTCGAGCACCCGGTCGCCGCCGACCGGGTCCCAGACGAGGTCCACTCCGCGTCCATCCGTCAGCTCGAGCGCGCGGTCCTTCCACTCCGCATCGGAGCGGAGCACGACATCCGCACCCGATTCGAGCGCGGCGCGCGCCTTGGGTTCGGAGGACACGACGCCGAAAACACGGCATTCCATGGCCCTGGCAACCTGCGTCGCGGCGGTTCCGGTGCCGCCGGCGGCGCCGTGCACCAGGACGGTTTCGCCAGGCCGCATGCGGCCACGCATCTCGAGGCCAAGTATCGCCGTTGGATAATTCAAGGGCAGCGCCGCGCCGGCCTCGAAGGACATCGATTCAGGCAATTGGATTGCGTCCCTGGGGTCCATGATCGCGCGCTCCGCCGCGCCGGCGACACACGACCCGGCAATCCGGTCGCCTGCCTGGAAGCCACTGCCAGCCGGAGCGCGGATGACCACGCCGGCGACCTCGCCACCGAGCGAATACGGCGGCGTGGCCTGTTGCTGGTACTGGCCCTTGCTGCGCAAGACGTCGGGAAAGCTGAGTCCAACCGCGTGAACGCGTAACAGGATCCGGTCCGTAGTCGACGGCTCGGGTATGTCGACGACACGCACGCCGTCTGGTCCGGTGAGCTCGGTCACTTGCAATGCCCGCATCAGCGTCGCCGAGTCAACGGGGTTAGCGGCTGAATATCACGATCAAGCTGCCGACGGCTGCCAGCACGGCCATGGCGAAAACGAAGCTCGCGATCCGCAGCACGCGCTCTTCGAACTTGCTGCCGACGCCCCCGATGAACAGGACGACCGCGAAGATCACCGTCAGCCCGAGGTAGTTGTCGGTGCGATCGTTGGCCTCGTGTGCCTCATCCGCCAGGCTCGAGGCGAGTGCGGCCTGACGGTCAGACTCGTCGCGCTCGCTCGACTGGTACTCGGGCAGGTCGAACGGCGTCACCGAGGCGGTATCTTCGTCATATGGCCTGGCGGCAAGCCAGGCATCCGTCGCGCGGCGCAGGTTGGGCGGAAAGCGTTGGTAGAGCTGGGTCGCGACCGCGGTGCGGCCGTCAAGCATCGCGCTGTTGTACTCCAGAAAGAGACTGAAATCGAGGAGGAAGGCGCGATTGGCAAGGTCGTTGAGGCGCAGCGTTTCGCTGCGCGCCGCATCCGCCTCGCTGAACAGCTGGGCCTCGATGCCCGCCCAGCGCTGGGCCTGGAACGCGCACCAGGCCGAGGCGACCGTGCTCAGCGCGAGCACAATCGCGAAGGCGATCTCCAGGCGGGTATCGAACCGCCGTCCCAGGCGTGGCCGTTTGACCAGTCGCGCCCGCCTGTCCGGCCGCGGCAGCCTGGGAGCCACACGCGCCCTGGTTCGGCGCATACGCCTGACGCGCGACGCGGAGTCGGGTGGAGCATTGAGGGACATCCTTGGGGCCTTGTCGGCGACTCAGCATAAAGCGGGACGTCGGCCGGCGACTACCTGAAGCCGCGTCCTTCGTACGGGACGCTGATCTCCTCGCTGCCGGGCACCGCCCGCACGCGCGGTACGACTGCGCCCTCTCCCCTCTGACGCGGGAACGCGTCCGGTCGGCCCAGGTCGCGAACGAGAGCGTCGATCAGGTCCGCCGTCACGTGCTCCATGATGTAGATGTGCGAATACTCGCGCTCCGTGCCGCTCACCAGCAGCCGCTCGTTCGACAGGGAGTACTTGCGCACGATGTCTTCGCTGGGCCGGCGGAACCGAACGGTCAGCGCGAGCGGCGACCGCTCCACCCAGAGGTCCTCCGCCCGGTCGGCCTGCAGTTGCTGCAGACGCTCGTGCGCGTAGCCCGCCAGCTCCGCCAGCGTCACCGCCTTGCGGATCTGTCTGTCGAACGAGTGGGTCGCCAGGTACTGCCAGAAGACGACCGCCGAGAGGCCGTTGCGCGACCCGGCGAACGTGCTGTCTCGCGCACCGATGTAGACGGGATCGGCTGGGGCGCGCAACTGCAGTTTCGTTCTGGTCATGTAGATCCCGCAGGGCCAGGGGGCGCCGATCCACTTGTGCCCGCTCATCGAGATCGAGCTGACCTGCGGTAGACGGAAGTCGAAGACAGGCCCGCACGCCGACACGTTGTCCGCCGCGCGGGCCATCTCCATAAAGGGCATGTGCGCTGCCCCCAGCGCGCCGTCCACGTGCAGCCAGAAGCCCGCGCGGATGTCCTCGTCGTGGACGGGCCGGCCGCTATACGGATCGGTCTCGTCGTACCGCACCTGGCGGTTGACCAGCCCGTACCTCTCGAAGATGGGTGCCAGCAGGTCGCAGGCTCGGGCGACGTCGTCGTACGCGCCCTTGAATGTCGTGCCGTAATTGAGGCAGATCAGTATTGGATAGCCTTCGGCAGCAAAGAACTCGACGAGCTTCGCGAGCGCAGCGAGGTCCGTCTGCCCCGTTTCGGTCGACGGCACCTCCGACGGCCAGGGCCGACCCGAATGGAGCGGATTGTGCGCATCGCCGTACTTCTGCCGGGCGATGCTGTGAAACGTCTGAATGCCCAGGACGAGGGCGTCCTTGACGATCGAATAGTGCGTATCACTCGAGTAGAAGAGCACTGGAGTGTACGCGTTCGGATTGTTCGTCGCTGGCCTGGGCAATTGATACACGAGGTGTTGGTCGTACTCGTCGAAATCTTCGTGGAGGGCTTTGCCGGAGAGATAGTCGCGTGCATTCCACAGCGCGTACATATTGCCCTCGGTGCTGCCCATGGACGTGATGTAGCCCCAGTAGGACTCCGGGTCGGCGTCGTCGTGTGGCCAGCGCGCGTTCCACAGGGCGGCGTAGTAGTCGAGGACCGCGCGTTCCAGCCATTTGGAGTTGATGGTGAAGTTCCCAGGTTGGAACGGATCACCAACGTTGTTCAGGTGGAAGTTGAGATAGTCCTTCAGTACTTCCTTGTATTCGAGCTCCTGGTCGGTCTGGTAGCCCAGGAACGTAGCCCTCTTCTCGGATAGATGGGCGAGGAAACGCTCATGGACTCTGGCGATCGTTTCCGGCGGGAGCCCGTCCGCGCCCACGCGGAAGTCCGCGGGCGCGACGCCGGGGACGGCGGAGCTCGAGTAGGCGGGCTGAGTCGGCTGGGTCACCATTTGACGTCTCCTCCGGGATAACATCGGGGTGCGTCGCGATTGCCACGACCGAGGCGGTCTGCTCATCTACCTTACGGCTCCGACGTGGGACAGGGTATGGTGAGAGCATCATGGCTGAAGGCACGGCCCTGGTCGTCGAGGCGGCCGGGCACGAGATTGCGGTCACCAGCCCCAGCAAGGTCTTCTTCCCCGAACGAGGCGAGACGAAGCTCGACCTCGTCCGCTACTACCTCGATACAATCGTAGTCGAGCCGTTGATGCGGGCGATGGGCGGCCGCCCGGTTCTGCTCCAGCGCTACCCGAATGGCGCCGGAGGGCCCTCGTTTTTCCAGAAGCGCGTCCCGGAGTCGCGGCCGGAGTGGCTGCAGACGGCGGTCGTCAGCACGCCGAACGGCACCACCTCCGACGCCCTCGTCGCGGCAGACGTGGCTCACGTGATCTGGGCAGTGAACCTCGGCTGCATCGGTTTCCACGTGTGGCCGTCGCATGCCGACGACCTGGAGCACGCGGACGAGCTGCGCATCGACCTGGACCCTTCACCCGGCGTGACCTTCGACATGGTTCAGGAGGCGGCGCGCGAGGTGCGTCGGCTGTTTGACGAGCACGGCCTGAGCGCCATGCCGAAGACAACCGGTAATCGCGGAATCCACATCTACCTCCGGCTCCAGCCGCGCTGGACGTCGTACGAGGTGCGCAGCGCGGCCGTGGCCGTCGCCCGCGAGCTGGAGCGACGCCGGCCGGAGCTGATGACCGCGGCATGGTGGAAGGAAGAGCGCGGTCGGCGGGTCTTCATCGACTACAACCAGAACGCGCCCCACAAGACGATTTTCGGCGCCTGGTCGGTTCGCGCCCGACCCGGCGCGCAGGTGTCGACGCCCTTCACCTGGGATGAGCTGGACGCGATCCAGCCGGACGCGCTGACCATCGCCACCGTGCCGCAACGACTGCGGGCCGCGGGCGATCCATGGGCGGAGATGTCGCCGCAGTCGCTGGAGCCGCTGTTGCTGATGCACGCGCGCGACGCCGAGGCGGGGCTTCCCGATGCCGCCTGGCCGCCGGTCTATCCCAAAATGCCGGGCGAGCCACCGCGCGTGGCGCCCAGCCGCGCCAGGAAGGCGCCGCCGGCGGAGTGAAGCGAAGGACGGTATCCTGCCCGAGGCCCCGGGAAAGGCGGACGCGATGGTGAACCCCGCACAAACGAAGACGCTCCTGAGCCGGCGGGCGGCGCTGGCGGTGATTGGCATGGGTGCTGGTGCGAGCCTGGCGTCGGCGTGCGGCATCGCACCTGTGACGAGTCCGGCAACACAGGTTCCTGCAACACAATCACCCCCGACACAGGCAACTGCCGCCACGACGGTCGTCGTCTCGCCCATCACTC
Source organism: Chloroflexota bacterium (assembly GCA_019247515.1). Lineage (GTDB taxonomy): Bacteria > Chloroflexota > UBA6077 > UBA6077 > CF-72 > CF-72. Next base: position 19,492 of record JAFAOS010000133.1, read on the forward strand.
CACCAGCGCCCACCACCCCCGTGGCGTCTTCACGTGCCGGCGGTACCCTGCGCATCGGCATCCTCGGCGACATCCCCAGCCTGGACCCGCACCAGCTGACGCCGCCGGTCCCGGACGTGACCTTCAGCGTCTGGGACCGTCTGCTGGAGTACGACCCCAAACTCACGCCGCTGCCGCTGCTGGCGGAGAGCTGGGACATGAGCAGCGACGGTACCCAGATCAAGCTCACCTTGCGCCAGGGGGTCCAGTTCCACACCGGCCGCGAGATGACCAGCGACGACGTCAAATGGACCTTTACCCGCCTCAGGACCGACCCGGTTGTCGCGGTGACCGGCTTCTATACGCAGTCGGCGCCGATGGCCTCCGTCGATACCCTCGACAAGTACAGCGTCGTGTTGAAGTCTGACGCCCCGTGGCCGGGTGTGTACGACCTGCTGGCGCTCATGAGCGTGGTGGACCCCGTCACCATGCAAGGACCGAACGCCAAGACGCATGCGGTCGGCACCGGACCGTTCAAATTCGTCGAGTGGATCCAGGGCGACCATCTCCGCTTCGTCCGGAATGAGCAGTACTGGGACTCGGGCAAGCCCTTCCTCGACGAGTTGTACTTCCAGGTCTTCCGCGACCCTCAGGCGATGATGACCGCGCTCGAGGCGGGCGCAATTGACGCCGCTGACCACCCCCCGCTGGTAGACGCGGCACGGCTGCAGACTGACCAGAACTACCAGGTGCTGACTGCCCAGACTGGCGGGACACGCTACTCGTTTGTCTTCGACACGTTGACCGCGCCGTGCGACAACCAGCAGTTTCGCCAGGCGATGGTGTATGCCATCGATCGCCAGCGGATGGTCAGCACGGTGCTGCACGGCATCGGTTCCGCGTGCGACTTGCCGTTCGCACCGAGCTCGCCGGCCTACGACGCCGCCAAGGACCAGTTCTACGCCTTCGATCTCGACAAGGCCCAGGCGCTGCTCGAAGCATCGGGCGAGTCGAGCCCGTCAGTGGACTTCAACTATTCCAGCGTGTCCACGGAATGGGCAGGCATCGCGCAGATCTACCAGTCCGATCTGGCGAGGATCGGCGTGACGCTGAACCTCAAGCCGGTGGATCCGGTCACCCTCAACACACAACTGAGGAGTCATACGTACACGGGCATGATGACCGGCACGAACTCCCTGGGCCAGGTGTCGCCGACGCAGTTAGCCTTCAGCCCGTATTACAGCCCGCTCGTCAGCTTCTCCGGGTTCAAAACGGACACGCTCACGCAGCTGGCCGATCACCTGCAACACGAGGTGGACCCGGCGCGTCAGAAGCAAACCTATGCAGACTGGACGGACTACGTGATCGACCAGGTCTGGGCAGGTCAGATCGCGACCAGCCTTCCCGTCACCGCCCTCACGTCCAAGGTCCAGGGCCTGGTGTACAACCAGCTCGAGATGCTGGACTACCGAGGTGCACATCTGTAGCGGCGTCGGAGCAGAATGCTGACGGATACCGCCCTCAGCCCCAATGTACGCCTGCGCAGCGTGCCGCTCGGCGCGAGCCGCTGGACTCGCGGGTTCTGGCACGCTCTCTTCGAGCGCTGCCACGCGGTCATGCTCCCGAACATGTGGCGGCTCCTCGAACATCCTGACATTTCCCACGCGTACGCCAACTTTGTGATCGCCGCCGGCGAGCAGCCTGGTCGCCACGCCGGTCCCAAGTGGCATGACGGCGACTTCTACAAATGGCTCGAAGCCGCCGCCGCGGTGTATGCGACAACCCGAGACCCACTCCTCGAGAGCCTCATGGACCGCGTGATCGACACCATCGGCAGAGCCCAGCGACAGGACGGCTACCTGCACACGCCGATCGTCATCGAGCAGCGCGGCGGAGACACACCGGGCGCGACAGAGTTCCAGGAGCGGCTGGACTTCGAGACCTACAACATGGGCCATCTGATGACGGCGGCCTGCATCCACTTCCGCGCCACCGGCAAGCGCTCATTGCTGGCCATCGCCCGCCGGGCCGCCGACTACCTGTACCGCTTCCACACAACGGCCGCGCCGGAGCTGGCCAGAAACGCAATCTGCCCGTCCCATTACATGGGGGTCATCGAGCTCTACCGCACCACCGGTGATCGGAAATACCTGGAATTGGGCAAGAACCTGGTCGAGCTCCGCGACCTGGTGAGCGGCGGGACCGACGACAATCAAGACAGGCTGCCGTTCAGGCAACAGACGCAGGCCGTGGGCCACGCGGTGCGCGCCAATTACCTGTACGCCGGTGTTGCGGACGTGGTGGCCGAAACCGGCGACACCTCGCTGCTCGACACGCTGCAGACGCTGTGGACCAACGTCGTGACGCGCAAGATGTCGATCACCGGTGGGTGCGGGGCACTGTACGACGGCGCCTCGCCCGATGGCTCGCCGGACCAGGCCAGCATCAACCGCGTGCACCAGGCGTACGGACGCGACTACCAGTTGCCGAACGCGACCGCCCACAACGAGACCTGCGCCAGCGTCGGCAACGTGCTGTGGAACTGGCGCATGCTGTCGATCACCGGCGACGCGCGCTTTGCCGACACGCTCGAGCTCGTACTGTTCAACGTGTTGTCGAGCATCGGGCTGGATGGCAAGTCCTTCTTCTACACCAACACGCTGCGACAGGTGGAGCTGCCGTTCGATTTGCGCTGGTCGCGTACGCGTACGCCGTACATCAGCTGTTTCTGCTGCCCGCCGAACATCGTGCGCACGATCGCGGAGTCCAGCGGCTACGCCTACTCCGTTTCCGAGGATGGTGTATGGGTGAATCTGTACGGCGGAAGCGTTCTGGACACGCGCTTTGGGAGCGGCTCTCGAATCCGGCTCGCACAGCATTCAGCGTATCCGTGGGAGGGTCGAGTCGTCCTTACCATCCAAGATGCTTCAGCGGAACCCTTCGCGTTGAGAGTGCGCATCCCCGGATGGGCAACGGGAGCAAGTTTGCAAGTGAATGGCTCGACTGAGACGACGACAAGCGGCACCTACCACGAGGTCCGTCGCGCGTGGCGCGCCGGCGACACGGTCGAGCTCGATTTACCACTACGGCCCCGACGCATGCAGGCGCATCCACGCGTCGAGGAAACGCGTAATCAGGTGGCGATCATGCGCGGACCGCTCGTCTACTGCCTCGAATCGACCGATCTCGGCAACGGTCTGCGCATCGACGATGTCCTGGTTCCGCGCGACATCGAGCTCACGCCTTTCGCCGAGACAGACGGGCCACTCACGGGCATGACGCTGCTGCGTGGCACAGCAGCAGCCCGCAAGCAGGACACGGGCTTTCGCACCGAGCTGTATCGGGAGGTCTCGACCCAACCCGCGCACGAGACTGACATCACGCTGATTCCCTACTTCGGCTGGGCAAACCGGGGTCCATCCGAGATGAGCGTGTGGCTGCCCCTGGCATCGTGAGCCGGCGCGTTGTGTGGTGGCGGCGTATATTGGTAGACATGTCGTCCTCGAATGCGTGGCGCCAGCTGATTGTCGGCTTGACCGGTCTTGCGTTGATCGTCGGAGCCTGCGCTCCGGCCGCCTCGACTCCGCCCACGACGAGCCAGGCGGCTGCCTCGAACGCGCAGTACACGGGTACCGACCCGAGTAATTTCAGTCTGCTTCTGACGACCGAGAATTCCCAGGTTCCGGCGGAGCTCCAGCGTCTCGCTTCGACCTCCTGCGCTTCCGAGAACGCGGCTCTGCCGCTTTCCATCCAGCAGACACCCGGCGCGCAGATTCAACAGCAGATCCAGTTGCTCGCGAGCCAGAACAGCCTGCCGGTGATGTATGCGCCAACCCAGGCGTTGATCGTGCAAGACGGCGCACTTCAGAAGGCTGGTTACGTGCTCGACGTCAAGAAGGCGCTGTCCGATCTGGGCGTGGGCGACCAGATCCTGCCGGGCGCGCAGGCGGTCATCGATCAGCTTTACCCCGGTGTAAGCCCGACGCTCCCGCTCCAGTACAACATCGAGGGCATCTTCTACAACAAGCAAATGTTTGCGCAGTACGGCATTACCGCGCCCAAGACCTGGGACGAGCTGGTCGCGGCGGCGACAAAGCTCAAGGCCGCCGGCGTCCAGCCCTTTACCGCGGGAGGCAAGAGCGGTTGGCCCGTGAGTCGCTGGATCGGTGCCTACATCTTCCGCAGCCTCGGGAACGACGCGATGGCCGCGGTCGCGAACAAGAGCGCCAGGCTGACCGACGCGGGTTACGTGGCCGCCGCTCAGGCGGTCCAGGACCTGGGCAAAGCCGGTTTCTTTCCAGTGGGCGTCGCATCCGAGGACCTCCCGACTGCGTACAACGACCTGGTGACGGGCAAGGCCGCAATGGAGTACCAGGGCACGTGGCTGCTTGCCAACATCAACGACCCCACCCAGGACACGGTCGGGCTCGACCAGATTGGTCTCATGCAGGTCCCAATCGTTGCAAATGACAAGGGCGACGCCGGCGCCTGGCCGACCAACGTGGGCAGCCCCAACGCGATCAACGCCAAGTTGTATGGACCCAAAGTCGGCGCCTGGTTGAAGTGCATCGCTCTCAATTACGCCGACAGCCTGATGACCGATCAGAGCGCGTACTCCGGCCTCAAGGCCAGCCATCCGCCGGTCCTGGCCGCGCCGACGCCGGGCGCGGCGCCCCCACCGGTACCTCCGCTCACCACCGAAGTCGCCAACGACATGGCCAGCGCGAAATCGAGCGTCCTCTGGTTCGAGGCTCTGTCTCCGAGTGCGAAGTTCACCGCGGACGCGGGGGCGAACTCGGTGCTGCTCCTGAACGGCAGCATGACGGCCATGGAGTACATGACCGGGCTCCAGAACGACCTGGACAACCCCCAGTAGGCGTCGATCGGACGCGCCGCGGCGTCTCGGACAGAGCGGTATGAACCAGGTCCTCGGCGACAAGCGGGCCGTCGTCATCCTTCTTGGACCCGCATTGCTCATGTACTCGTTGATCATGGTTATTCCAGTCGGGTGGTCGTTCGCCTACGCGCTGTACCGAGGCAACCTGATCGAGGGCTTCACGTTCGTCGGGTTGACCAACTTCACCCGGCTGTTCCAGGACGACCAGGTCGCTTCGGCGGTTCGGTTCACTCTCCTGTATACGCTTGTGATCTCGACCGGTCAGATCGTTCTGGGCTACAGCCTCGCATTGTTCTACACATTCGTGCTCCGTCGCTCGTCGAATCTGATCCGCACGCTGGTGTTCTTTCCGGTCGTCCTGCCAAGCGTCGCGGTCGGTCTGATGTTCTCCAGGCTGTTCGCGGTCGCCCCGAACACCGGTCCGGTGGCGTCGGCGCTCAATCTGTTCGGCGTTGCGCCATTCGACTTTTTCGCGGGCGCCGGCACGGCTTTCTGCGTCATCGTCATCATGGATCTGTGGCGCTCGATGGGCTTTTATGGCGTCCTGCTGTACTCGGGCCTGGTCGACATCCCCGGTGAAATCCTGGAGGCGGCCAGGATCGATGGGGCGCGCGGGTGGAGGTTGGTCCGGAGCGTGGTCCTGCCCCTGTCGTTGCCGATCCTCGTGTCGGCCATCATCTTCAGCCTCAACGCGTCGCTGAAAGTGTTCGATACGATCGTGGCGCTGACCAACGGCGGACCGGGTTCGCAGACCACGCCCATCACGCTGCTGATGTTCCAGACTTCCTTCTTCTACAGCTCGTTTGGCTACGGCTCGTCGATGGCCATCCTCATCAGCGTGATGTGCCTGACCGTGACGCTGCTCATCTTCAGGTACTCGCGCGCAGATCTGACGGCCGGCGGGGCAACATGAGATGGCGGGGTATGCCAGCCAAGCTGTTGATCTGCGTGCTCCTGGTCATCGAGATCTACCCGCTGTTCTGGCTGCTTTCGACGTCGCTCAAGTCGACGCAGGAGTTCCTCAACACGCCTTTCTGGTCCCTGCCCCGATCCCTCGACTTCCAGAATTATGCGGACGCGTGGACACTGGGGCGTATCGGTACGAGCTTGCAGAACAGCTTGACGGTCACGATCCCGTCTGTCGTCCTCATCTTGTTGCTGGGCGCCGCCGCCGGTTTTGCGCTGGAGGTCATGGTCTGGAAAGGTCGAAACTGGGTCCTGCTGGCGATTCTGGGCGGGATCATGGTGCCGGTGCAGATGATCTTGCTGCCGCTGTTCACGATCTACTTCAAGATCGGACTCACGAATACACTCTGGCCCCTGGTCCTCACCTATGTGGGACACGGCTTACCACTCACCACGTTCCTGATGGCCGCGTATTTCAGAGGCGTGCCGCGGGAGCTCTTCGAGTCGGCCACCCTGGACGGAGCCGGAATCCTGAGAAGTTTCTGGACAGTTGGGTTGCCGTTGGTGCGCAATGGGCTGTTGACCGTCGCGTTGTTGATGTTTTTCTCTACGTACAACGACCTGCTCATTGCGCTGACGTTCATCACCGCGAAGGACAGGAGCACCGTTCAGGTGGGGCTGCTCAACTTCCAGGGTGAGTATGGCACGGTCCTGTACGGTCCCCTTTTCGCCGGGATCTGCATGACCGTGCTCGGCACGCTGGTGGTCTATTTGCTGTTAAGCCGCCAGATCATGCAGGGCCTGGCCGGCGGCGCGCTCAAGGGCTGAGCAAAACCCTGGGCACAGGCGAGTGGAACCATGGGCACCGGCGGGTGGAGGGTTCCAGGGCAGCGAGGAGAATTGGCTGTTGGTATCCTCCTCCGGCAGACGTGCCTCCGCTCATCGGCATCCAGGTTCCAGTTGTTTCTCTCGTCGACGAGGGTTTCCCCCAAACCGTCGACCGGCTCAACGAACTTGGCGTCAACGCCATGTTCGTCGCCACCCAGGCCTTCGACCGCGGCGTTCAGGGGCGGCGGGCTGAGTTCCGTCCGTGGCCTGGACATGGTCCCCGCGAGATCGACGACCACCGTGGCGGTGCGTATTTCACGCAGCACGCCGAGTACTACCGCGGCACGCTGCTTGGACCCTGGCGCGCGCCGGACACGGACGTCAGGGGCGTCGACGTGCTCGAGCAACTTCTACCCGTCGCGCAGGCGCGTAACACCCGCGTTTACTCGTTCATTCTCGAAAACACCCATTCGGGCCTGACCAGGCTGGTGCCCAACTGGTCCAAGGTGCTCCAGGTCGACGCCATGGGCCGCACCGACAACTACGCCTGCATTCGCAATCCGGACTACATCAACTGGATGCTCAGCCTCGTCGAGGACCAGATCAAGAGCTATCCGATCGACGGATTGATGTTCGGGTCCGAGCGCAATGGTCCGCTCGGCAACGTGCTGGAGGACGGCGGACTGGCTCGTGACGGGCGACCCTACTGCTTTTGCGAGTACTGCGTGGCAGCCGGCGAGCGCGAGAGCATCGACAGCCAGCGGGCTGCCGAGGGCTATCGCAAGCTGTACTCGCTGGCGACGGGGCACGACGATCCTGTTGAGGCGGGTGACTCTGCCTACGTCCGTTTCTGGCGACTGCTCCTCAAGTATCCGGAAATCATCGCCTGGGAACAGTTCTGGCATCGCGGATACGAGTCGCTTCTCAAGCGGATCTACGGCACCGCCAAGTTTCTCAACAAGGACCTCCAGGTCGGCTGGCACATCTGGCATCACAATTCCTTTTCGGCCGTGTACCGGGCCCAGATGTCGTTCGCCGAAATCGCCGAGTACTCCGACTTCGTGAAGCCGGTTATCTACAACTCCGTGGCCGGCTACCGGATTCACGCGTATATTCGCGCGCTGTGCAAGAGCATTTACCGCGGCATCGACGCGCAAACCGTGTACGACCTGCACCGCCAGGCGCTCGGTTACGACGAGGCGTGCAAGTTCGACGACCTCCCGGGCCGCGGCTTCTCACCCGACTACGTTCGCCGCGAGTCGGCCCGGACGGTCGGTGCCGTGGCCGGCAAAGCCAGGGTCTACCCTGGCATCGACGTGGATGTCGCCGCGCCGGACCACGTCATCCGTACGACACCCGAGAGCATCGGCGAGTCACTGTCCGCCGCGTTCCAGGCCGGAGTGGACGGCGTGGTCATCTCGCGGAAGTACTCCGAGATGGAAGTCAAGAACCTCGAGTCAATCGGCCGCACGCTTCGCGCGCTGGGACATGCCTGACAGGCTGCGAAACGTGGCGGCCACAAACGCGAGCTAGCGCCCTCTGAGGAACGCAGGTTCAGTGATTCCACCTAGGGTGGAGCCCTTACCAGGTTCATGACAAAGTCTGCTTCTGTTCCTAAGGTGGAGCTCCTACCAGTTCACGAGAAGGTCTGCTTCTCTTCAGAGAAGAAGTGCCGGCACTTCGAAACGTGGCGGCCACAAACTTGAGCTAGCGAGGCTCTGAGGAACGCAGGTTCAGTGAATCCACCTAGGGTGGAGCCCTTCGACACGTTTCATCAATCTGCTAGGCCGGCTGCAGGTCGAGCGTGACCTGGAGCACGTCGAACGTAGCGCTCTGGCGCATGGGCAGCTCCAGGGAATGCAGCAATCGGAGCATGCCCTGATTGGTGCGCAACAGCTCCGCCCACAGGTGGCGGATGCCGGCGCGCCGCGCGTCGTTGGACAACGCCGCACACAGCGCCTTGCCAACTCCGCGCCGCTGATGGCCGTCTTCGACGACCACCGCCAGCTCGGCTCTGGCAAGTTCCGGCATGGCGTGGTACGACGCCAGGCCAACCAGGCCGCCATCCAGCTCGGCCAGGAGCACGTGGCCGGCCAGCACCTGGTCCAGAATTGCGTCCGCGACGCGCACCCCGGCGGAGTGAAAGCGTTGATACAGACTCTCGGGTGAGAGTCGGCCGAACATCGCCGCCACCTGCAGGCGGTCCCCCGCGTCCAGCGGGCGAATTCGGAGCGCGGAAGCATGCGGACGCGAGGCCAATGCCTCGATCGCTCTTGTGGTCATCAGCGATAAATCTGAGACCCATGGTTTCTTTCGGCGAGGGGGCTAGCCCCCTTGTGACCACATAGAGCGCGCTGGAGACTGGCCCGCGTCGGCAACGCACCAACTCCAGTTGCCGAGAAAGGACACTCCAATGCGACTTTACATCAACACACTCGCGGGTGAGTACCAACTGAAGGGCATGGATGACCGGGGGATGATCGTCACCTTCGCCACGGCCCACAACCAGGCAGCGCTCGACAAGCTCTACAAGCTGGCCTGGACGCTCGACCGCCAGCCAGGCTTCACGTACGCCCCGGTCGGCTAAGTCGAGCCTCCAGAATGGCGATGCCCGCACCAGTGTCGATGTCCCGCTCGAGCACGAACCCGGTCTGATCGAGCATCGCCGTGTACTCCGGAAGTGCGCGTTGCCGACCCCCGTTCACTGCCAGCATGTGAATGTCGATCGTCTTCGCCCAGTCCGGCTCCGGCCCGTCGGCGACCATCTGCTCGAGTAGCAGAAGTGTGGCGTGTGGCGGCGCCGCTCGCCGAACCGATCCGAGAATCGCGAGCGCCTCACTGTCTTCCCAGTCATGGACGACTTCCATCAACAGGTAGAGATCGCACACTGGCAGCGCATCCTTGAAGAAGTCGCCGGACTGAAAGGTGAGGCGGTCAGCGCCCAGACGCCTGGCCTCCTCGATCACGGTTGGGAGCTCGAACAGCACCCCACGCGCCGTCGGAACTGAATCGAGAATAGCCCGCAGAAGGTGGCCGCGGCCACCACCTATGTCGCCGATGACCCCGAAGCGTCGGAAGTCATAGACGTTCAGGATGCCGGCGATGTGCTGATAAGCTTTCGCCGTCATCGCCGCGTTGAAGATCGCGGCCGCCGCCGGATCCTCCGCGTAAAACCGAATTCCGCCGGGAGCGATCTCGTCGGCTGCCGGCTGGCCGGTCCGCACGCTGTGCATGAGATGGCCGTATGCCGACCATACCGGCGGCAGGCCCATCATGCGGACGAAGGCGCGCATGGACTGCGGGTGATCCGTGCGCAGGAGCCGCGAGGCCGGTGTGTGTGCGAAGCTCTCGTTCTGTACGCTGAAGATGCCATGCGCAGACAGCAGTCGCATGACGCGATACAGGGCGGTGGGACTCGCGCCGACCGCATCGGCCAGTTCGGCCGCCGAACGCGGCGACCCGTCCAATGCATCCGCCACTCCCAGTTCGGCGACGACGTGCGTGCAGCGCGAGACGATGTAGCCGCCAGCGACAGTCAACAGCGATTGGACCGCTTCGGATTGCATAGAAGCCTCCTGACTTCAACAGGTTGATAAGCACCACTCGAACGCTCCACAATTGGCATCCTGAGCGCAGCGCCGCGACTTCTCGGCTGGCCATGAGATGCGGATTCCTCGGCTTCGGCTCCCACGAAAATGTCCGTCGACATCGTTGGTGACCACCCCAAAAGGAGGGAACAGTTTCATCGCCGCTGGCGCGTGTGCGACGCATGGAGTCCTCAGAATGACACGCCTGTCTGGACAGGACATACAACTTAAGGGACACTTTACGCCGGGGCCAGATCGACGATTATTCTGTAAATCGAGAGGCTGGTGAACTGATGGCGGCGTTTGAGGGCCGCTGCGGGACACAGCTCGTGACACTTCCCGGTGCGGGCGGCGCGGGCACGACGCGGATAGCACTGGAGATTGCTGCCGCCATTGCGGACAATCCTGCCGACGGAGTATGGCTCGTGGAGCCACGGCCGGTCAGAAGCTGAAGGCGATCGTCTCGTCCAGCTGGCGGCTGCCACCGTTGACGGGGCCGCCACCGGGGACGTAGGCGACGCCGTCGATCACCCCCGCGCCGGTGCCGTGCCGGCCGGATGGCAACGGCGCCAGGGTCGTCCAGGCGTCGGAGGAGGGATCGTAGGCCTCGTTCACGTCGAACACGCCATTGGTCCGCTCCCCGCCCATGACCAGCATCAAGCCGTTGAGGACCGCGGTGGCAACGCCGCTGCGCGGAGTGGGCAGCACGGCGCGCATTTGCCAGCTATCCAGGGTCGGGTCATACATCTCGTGGACGCTCAGGTTGTTGGCGGGAGAATTCAGGCGACCGCCGGCGGCAAAGAGGCGTCCGCCGATGTTGGCCAGCGCCAGGTGGTCGCGCTGCGCTTGCATTGCCGCCGCCTCCGACCACTGCTCGGAGGACGGGTCATAGATGCGGTGGGTGGTGACGCTGCTGGTGTCTCTGCCGCCGACCAGGTGCAGTTGCTCGTCGAGCTCGACCACCGCCATGGCGCCCAACGCGGAAGGCAGCGGTGGAAGCGCCGTCCAGCTGTCAGTTGACGGGTCGTACACGTTCGTATCGGCCACCGGGTCCTGGTTCTGCTGTCGGAAGCCGCCGAATGCGTACAGGCGGTGCGCGTAGCCGATCACCGCGACGTGGTTGAGGCCGCGCGGCAGCGGCGCGAGCGTCTGCCAGCTATCCGCGACAGGATCGTAGACCTGGTTCAGCGGCTGCTCGACGTTGCCCTGCGCGTAGCCGCCCACGACATAGACCTTGCCGTCGAGCTCGGCCACGCCGACCTCGCTGCGGCCGACCGGCATGCGCGCGCGGGACGTCCAGTTGCCCGGGTCAGAGTTGTCGGTTTGCGCGTGCGCGAACATGGGCGTGACCGCGACCGCGACAAGACTAGCCAGCACTTCGCGGCGGCGAATCACGTCAACTTCAAACGCTTCCGTCGCGCAGGAACGCTTGCGTCAATTCCGCCAGGGCGGCGGGTTGCTCCACGTGGGGCACGTGTCCGGCGTCCTGGCGGATCACCAGACGCGAACCAGCGATCCTCCGCTGCCATTCGGGTGCGTACACGGGCGGCACCACCCGGTCGCTCTGACCCCAGACGATGAGCGTCGGCGCCGCGACGCGATGCAGGCGTTTGCTCAAGCCGCGGTCCGGGATCGGCCACAGGTAGCGCGCCGCCGCGGCCATGGATTGCGCCCGCTCGAGCATGTACGCGATCAGCGCCTCCTGTCCTTCGGGCGCTCTGGCGGTCGCCTGCGCCGCCGGCGAATTGGGGTCGTGGTACAGCGCCTGTGCGAGCTCGGCCGGGGGTAGCACGAAGTAGTCGAGCGTGGGCGCCTCCGGCAGCCACAAACCGAACGGATCAACCAGCACCAGGTGCGAGAACCGCGCGGGTTGGACAGCGGCAAGCTCGGCGGCGAACATTCCGCCCAGACCGTGGCCCACCAGCGTTGCCTGGCGCAGGTCGAGCGCGTCGAGCAGGTCCAGGTAGAAGTAGATCGCGTCGTGGATGTCGTCTAACTGGTCGCCACCGGTCGAAGTGCTGTAACCAGGATGGCTGGGCGCCAGCACGTGATACTGGCGCGCAAGCGCGTCGTGGAAACCGTTCCAGCTGGGACCCGCCTCGCCGTGCAGCCACACCACGTGGTCTCCGGCGCCTGCCTGGCGCAGCTCCACCTCAAAGGCGCCATCCCGGACGGCGACGTTCGACGTCTCCATCAGCGCGCTGTCGCCGCGAGCTCCGGTTGGGACAGCAGGCTCGGCGGCTGGCGCCTGGAGGCGGTCGGCTTGATCCACCACTGGTCTTCCCACTCGCCGTCCCACAGGTGGCGAAGCTTGGGCACGACGCGTTCGCCCATCAAGCGGATGTTCTGCATCGCGAGGTCGTGCGGAATGGATCCGAACTGGTTGAGCAGCATCAAATGACCGACTCGCAGGGTTTTGATGACGTGCTCGAGCTGCTCGACGACCTGCTCTGGAGTACCGGCGATGATGTTGCCCTGGTCCAGCAGGTCCTTCCACCGCAGTGACGGTGGCCGATCGCCGAAGCTGGTGGTCTGTCCGAGCAGCCCCATGCGGATGGTGTCCAGAGTTCGATAGCCTGGCGCCTCGCGGAAGCCCGGATAAACGTGCAGCATTTTGTTGTAGAAGTACTCGCCGTGCGGACCGAACTGCTCGGCCACCTGGCTTTCGGATTCGCCGACGGCGACCAGCTGGAGGAAGCCGGCATGATACGGGTTGGGTGGGACGCCGAGCTCGTCGGCCTTGCGCCAGAAGCCGTCCATCACCATCTTGCCGCGTTTGAAGCCGCCGTAGGACAGGTAGGCGTACAGGTAGCTCTTCTCGAGGCACCAGCCCCACGTCTCGATCGAGCCCCCGCCCGGGATCCAGATGGGCGGGTGCGGCTGCTGCAGCGGGCGCGGCCAGATGTTCACGTACCGCAGCTGGGTGTACTTGCCGTTGAAGGCGAACACGTCGGGGTTGGTCCACGATTCGAGGATCAGTTTTTCGGCCTCGTAGTAGCGGTCGCGCAGCGTCGCGGGGTTCATGCCGTAGCCGAAGTTGGTGTCCTGGCTGCTGCCGACCGGAAAGCCGGCCACGATGCGACCGCCGCTGATGCAGTCCAGCATGGCGAACTCTTCCGCCACGCGCAGCGGCGGGTTGTAGAGCGCGATCGAGTTGCCGAGGACGATCAGCGCGACGTCGCGGGTGCGCCGCGCGAGGGTCGCCGCCATGATGTTGGGCGACGGCATCAGGCCGTAGGCGTTCTGGTGGTGCTCGTTGACGCAGACGCCGTCGTAGCCCACGGTCGCGGCGAGCTCGAGCTCGTCGAGCGTGTCGTTGAACATGATGTTGGCGCGCTCGGGGTCGAAGAGGTGGCTGGGGATGTCCACCCAGACGCTGTGATAGGTCTCGGCGAAGTCCGCGGGCAGCTCGCGATACGGCATGAGATGGAACATTTCGAGCTTCACGGAAACCTCCTGGTACCTCAAGGGTATCCTGTGTCGGTGAGAAGCGGTGAGGCAGCGCTGGCTCCGCTCGGTCGCGGCGGGCTGCGCGTTGGCCCGCTGGCATTTGGCGGCGCGCCTCTTGGCAACCTGGCCCGCCCGGTCGCCGATGCTGATTGGCAAGGTGCGCTCGCCGCCGCTTGGGACAGCGGCATACGCTACTTCGACACGGCTCCGCACTACGGACTCGGGCTGTCAGAAGAGCGCTTCGGCATCGGGCTGGCTGGCAAGCCTCGGGACGAGCTCATCGTGTCGACGAAGGTTGGCCGACTGCTGGAGCCCAACCGCGCCGCGGCGACGGGGTTCGACGACGAAGGTTTCGCGGTGCCCGCGTCAACTCTGCGCGTGCGCGACTACACGCGCGACGGCGTGCTCCGCTCGCTGGAGTCCAGCCTGCGACGCCTTCAGCTCGAGCGGGTCGACATCCTGCTCGTCCACGATCCGGACGACTTCTATCGCGCCGCGCTGGACGGCGCATTTCCAGCGCTGGAGGAACTGCGCAGCCAGCGGGTGATCCGCTCGTACGGCGCGGGGATGAATCAGTCGGCGATGCTGGCCGACTTCGTGCGCAACACGGACCTGGATGTCGTGCTGCTGGCGGGTCGCTACACGCTGTTCGAGCAGGGCGCGCTCGACGACCTCCTGCCGCTGTGCGAAGAGCGCGGCGTGTCGGTCGTGGCGGGCGGAGTCTTCAACTCCGGTCTGCTGGCAACCCGCCGACCGGCGGCCGACGCAACGTACAACTACGCGCCGGCGGCGCCGGACGTGCTGGCTCGGGCGAACCGTATCGCCGATGTGTGTAAACGGCACGGGGTGGAGCTGCCGGCGGCGGCGGTGCACTTCGTGCTGCGGCACCCGGTCATCGCCACCGCGTGCCTGGGCGCGCGGTCGGCGGCGGAGGTTCGCCGCAACGCGAGCCTGCTGGACGCGCGGGTGCCCGAAGGGCTCTGGGACGAGCTCGAGGCCGAGGGATTGCTGTAGTCAGACGCGCCCTTGACGACCGCGCTATAGTGTGTTCGACCCCCTCCCCAGGGGGGAGGAGTGAGCAAACATGCAAGCTGACAAGAAACACATCCTGAATCGCCTGGCCAGCATCGAAGGCCACCTGCGCGGCATTCGCAAAATGGTCGAGGAGGACGTCTACTGCGTCGACATCCTCAAACAATCGTACGCCGTCGAGCGAGCGCTCAAAGCCTTCGAATCCGCCCTGCTCGAAGGCCACCTGGCCTCCTGCGTGCCGACCGGGTTTAGAGAAGGTCGCGACGACGAGATGATTCGCGAGCTTGGCGAGCTGTTCGAGATTGCCCGCAAATGACCCTGACTGACGACGAGATCACGGTCGACGTGGTCGGCATGACGTGCGCTTCCTGCGTCCGCCGCGTGGAGAAGGCGCTGAAGCGGGTTGACGGTGTCTCGGACGCCAGCGTGAATCTGGCCACCGAGAAGGCAACGGTGCGCTTCGACGCCGAGCCGGTCGGCATGGCCGACCTGCGCGCCGCCGTCGAGAAGGCGGGCTACACACTGCGGGAACCGCGCGCGAGAGCGGCGGTGACATCAGCAGTGTCGAACGAAATTCTCTCTACCGCGGGACGGAGTGACTCACCGGCGCACTACCTGACGGGTGCCGGTGCTGCATCCGCGGTGTCGGATGCGACCCCGGCGTCGCTGGTAGGCAGCGACACGGGCTCGCGGGAACTGACCCTAGCGGACGACGCGCGGGAACTGGAGCGCCAGGGGGAGCTCGACAAGCTGCGGCAGGCGTGGATCGTCAGCCTCACCGTGGGCCTCGCGATGATGGCGCTCATGTACCTGCCGCTGAACATCCCGATGGACGTCCTGGCGCCCATCCTGCTGATCGCGGCAACCGTCGTCCAGTTCTGGGCGGGGCGGTCCATCTACGCGGCCGCCTGGGCGGCGGCGCGCCACGGCAGCACCAACATGCACACGCTGGTGGCCGTGGGCACCTCGGTCGCGTACGGCTACAGCGCGTTCGTGACGCTCTGGCCTCGGTGGGCCGTGCAGCTTGGCCTGCCACTGGACCTGTACTTCGAGACCGGTGTGATCATCATCGCGCTGGTGCTGCTCGGACGCTGGCTGGAAACGCGCGCCAGAAAACAGACGGGCGCGGCCATCGAGGCGCTGATGGGGCTCCAGGCGCGCACCGCGCGACTGGTGCGCGACGGACGGGAAGTGGACGTGCCGGTGGAGTCCGTCCAGGTTGGCGACCTGGTTCGCGTGCGGCCGGGCGAAAGAGTACCCGTGGACGGTCAGATCGAAGACGGCGCCTCGACGCTCGACGAAAGCATGTTGACTGGTGAGTCGCTGCCCGTGGACAGGTCCATTGGCGACCGGGTGATTGGCGGCACCCTGAATCGCAGCGGGTCGTTCGTCATGCGCGCGCAGCGCGTTGGCCGCGACACGGCTCTCGCCCAGATCGTGCGGATGGTGGAGGACGCGCAGGGCTCGAAGGCGCCGGTCCAGCGTCTGGCGGACACGGTCGCGTCCTATTTCGTGCCCGCGATCCTCGTCCTGTCGCTGGTCACATTCGTCGCCTGGGTGGTCCTGGCCGCGGATGTGACGCTGGCGCTGCAGGCGGCGATCGCGGTCCTGATTGTCGCCTGCCCGTGTGCGCTTGGCCTGGCGACGCCGACGGCCATCATGGTCGGCACCGGTCGGGCGGCGGAGCTTGGCATCCTGATCCGCGGTGGCGAGGCGCTCGAAGCGGCACAGCGGATTGACACGCTGGTGCTGGACAAAACCGGGACGTTGACACGCGGCAAGCCGTCGGTCACCCAGATCGTGGCTGCGGCGGGCATGGACACCGCGCAGCTGCTGCGACTGGCCGCCGCGGCGGAGGTCGGCTCCGAGCACCCGGTCGGCGAAGCCATCGTCGAGCACGCGCGCGCGCTGTCGCTCGATGCTGGACGCGCAGAAGGATTCGAATCGCTCGGCGGACGCGGCGTGCGTGCGCTCGTCGACGGTCACGCGCTGGTCATCGGCACCCCGGGCTTGCTCCAGCAGCTCCACGTTGGCGATGACGCGGAGCTCTCGGTTGCGGCCGAGCGGATGACGGCAACCGGCGTGTCACCCACCTACGTTGGTGTGGATGGCCGGTTAGCAGGACTGATTGGTGTCCAGGACACGCTCAAGCCGGACTCCCGCGCGGCGGTCGAGCAGCTTTCGGGCCTCGGACTCGAGACGTGGGTGCTGTCGGGAGACAACCGTTCGACGACCTCCGCGATTGCCGAACAGGTGGGGATTGCGGCCGACCACGTGCTCGCCGAAGTGTTGCCGGATCAGAAGGCGACACACGTTCAGTCGTTGCAGGACGCCGGACACGTCGTGGCGATGGTCGGCGACGGCATCAACGACGCGCCGGCGCTCGCGCGCGCGACGCTCGGCATCGCCATCGGCACCGGCGCCGACGTAGCCTTGGCGGCGTCTGACGTGACCCTGATCGGCGGCGACCTCCTCGGCATCGTCACGGCGATCTCGCTTTCACGCGCCACGGTGCGGACGATCAAACAGGGCCTGTTCTGGGCGTTTGCCTACAACGTGGTGCTGATCCCCGTAGCGATGGGCGCGCTCTATCCGTGGTTCGGCATCATGCTGAGCCCCGTGCTCGCCGCCGCGGCGATGGCGATGAGCAGCGTGAGCGTCGTCGCGAATGCGCTCAGACTGAGACGTTTTCAATGAACTGGAGCTTCCGTAATGACGACTACTGTTTTGAATGTTCCGGACATCTCGTGTGAGCACTGCGAGCGGACGATCACCCAGGCTTTGAGTCCTGTGGACGGAATCAAGTCGGTGCGCGTCGATATTGACGCCAGGCGGGTGGCTGTCGAATACGATGCGAGTCGCGTCGATGTCGAGCGGATGCGCGAGATCCTCGCCGAGGAAGAGTATCCCGTTGCCTGACTCCCTCTCCCTCTGGGAGAGGGCAGGGGTGAGGGCTACCTCTTAGCTCGCAAGTAGTCTCGCCTGGCAGGTAGCCCTCACCCGCGCTTCGCGCGACCTCTCCCGGGGGGAGAGGTGGTCGATGCCTAGAACTCGATTCCGCGCTGGGCTTTGATGCCCCGCTGGAACGGGTGTTTGATGGGCTGGATCTCCGAGACCAGGTCGGCCACCTCCACCAGCTCTGGCGGCGCATTGCGGCCGGTCAGGACCAGGTGCAGCAGCGGAGGCTTCGAGCGGACCAGCTCGATCAGCTCGTCCCTGGGGACCAGGCCGGCGTTGAGGGCGCCCAGGATCTCGTCCAGGACGACCACGTCGTAATCGCCCTCGCGGACGATTTGCTGGGCAACGCTCCAGCCGTGGGCGGCGGCCGCGGCGTGGTCCTCCAGTGGAATGTTGGGATTGCGGAGTCGCTCGATGGTGAAGCCGCGCCCGGTCACCTCCAGGTCAACCCCGGGCAAGCCGCGCAAGATGTCGCGCTCGCCGGTCTTCCACTGGCCTTTGATGAACTGCAGGAAAAAGACGCGCATGCGGTTGCCCGCGGCGCGTACGGTCAGTCCGACGGCGGCGGTGGTCTTGCCTTTGCCGTTGCCGGTGAACACCAGCGTCAGACCATGGCGGCGCGCGCCACCGGCGGGTCGGGTCACGGAGTGGCCAGTCGGAGGTAGCAGGCGCCCAGGGCGCCGGCCAGCGTGACGGCGCGCCCGAGACGGACGGGTCCATCTTCCGTGTCAATCAGGAAGGTTTCGGCTCTGGAGGTGCGCAAGCGGCGCGCGGCAGCGAGCGCGTCCGCGAATCCATCCGCGCCCGGGGCGAGCGGCACGTTCGCGCGTCCGTCGGAGATCACGACGAGACGCTGATGACCGGTGGCGTGCCGCTGGCGCGCCTGGTGCAGGAGGCTTGCCGTCTTGCGGAGTGCCAGCGCCAGTGGCGTGCGACCGCCGGTTGGCAGCTCGCGCAGGTGACTCGAGGCCAGGTGGACGCTGCTGGTGGGTGGCAGCAGGACGTCGGCGGCGGCGCCGCGGAACGCGATGAGCGCCACCTCTTGGCGCGTCTGGTAGGCCGTGAGCAGCAGGCGCAGGACGGACCCTTTGGCCAGGGCCATGCGCCGGCGGGCCGCCATCGAGCCGCTGGTGTCGACGACGAAGACGGTCAAGGTGCCGACTGGCGCGGCGCGGAGTTTGTAGCGGAGGTCCTCGCGGCGCAGGCGCATGCCATTGCCCATGTTGGGCGGTAGTCCCGGGTGTCCGTCCCGCTGGTGCGTCGCCTGGCGAAGGCTGGCCAGGACGTCCACTGCCCCGACTGGCGTGGCGACGCTGCGGATGTGGCGACCGCGCGGACCGCTGACGGTCGCAGTCCGATGGCGCGCGTGCGGGGCGCCTGGATCCGCCCGGCGATGGGTCGGCGCGGACGCCGGCAAATGGAGGTCCGGCGCCGCGGAGGGGTCGAAAATCGTCTGCTGCTGCGCACGAGGGGCCGCACGCTCTGAATCGCCCGGTGCTCTGGGCGACGCGGCTGCGCCCGGCGGTGGAACGGGAGGCAGCGAAACCGTCGACGGCGACGGAGCGCGCGGGCGGGAAGGAGGTGGTGGTGGGTCATCGTCGTGGTCCGCCCGGGGCGGGTCCGAATCTGGTGGTGGCTCCTGCTGCGTGAATTCGTCGACGACCTCGTCCAGCTTCTGGCGGTCCAGCCCGGGTTGGTCGAACGGTTGGCGCCGCCGGCGGTGGGGCAGCGCCAGCTCCGCCGCGTGGCGCACGTCCTCGGGTGTCACGCGCTGTCGGCCCGCGTACGCCGCCAGGGTGGCTGCGGCCTTGTACGTCACGATGTCCGCGCGCAGGCCGTCCACCTCGAACGCCGTGCATATCCGCGCGATCAGGTCCAGCATGGCGTCTGGAAGCTCCACGGCGGCCAGATGCCGCTGGGCAGCCGCGATGCGTGCCGTTTCGGTTGCGGCGACCACCG
>JAFAOS010000153.1 GCA_019247515.1 Chloroflexota bacterium
CGCCGCGTGCACGGTCGCGGCCACGCTGGCCGGCACACGCAGTTCGAGCGGTAGCAAAGGGTCGCTTCGGCCATCCCTGACTGCACTGACGCGCTCCAGCGCAGGCGGTGGCGAGCGGCGCGCGAGAAGCTCGTACATGGTCGCACCTACGGAGTACAGGTCGCTCCGGGCGTCTGTTCGGGCGCCGACCACCTGTTCCGGTGGCGAGTACGCAGCCGTGTAGCCGGGTGGTCCGTCGTGAATCGCATCCGTGCATCCTTCACGGGCCAGGCCGAAATCGAGCAGAACCACTCGCCCCGCCTCGTCAAGCTTGATATTGCGCGGCTTGACGTCGTGATGAACGACGCCGCGCGCATGCAGGTAGATCAGCACTTCCAGGAGCTGCGAGGCCCACTCCAGAACAGTCCGCACACCAAATGGCCGCACGCGCTGCGCCAGTCGTTCGCCCAGATCCAGGCCAGGCACAAACTGCATGAGCAGCAGAGGCTCGCCGGCTTCGACGAACCAGCCGTGTGACCTGGGAATCGATGCGTGCCGCAGGTTGTCCAACAACCGGCTTTCGCGTTCGAACCGCGCGCGCACGCCCGGTGCGCGGGCGACGAGTTGTTTGACGGCTACCCATTCACTGGTCAGCAGATCCAGCGCACGGTAGACGGCGCCAACGCCACCTCGTCCGACGAGCTCCGCGACGCGGTAGCGACCGCGGACTATGGAGGTAGGTAGTGGAGGAGGAGCCGCCTGCATCGCCCACCAGGATCACTCCAGGTGGCGATAGGAACATCGGTGCGCGCTCCCTAGATTGGTGCCAGGACCAACCTATTTTCTGGGTGACGCTACGCGGCGTCGTCGAGCACGTAGCCGAGGCCGGGCCGCGTCACGATCAGGTTGTTGACCGCTTCGGCGCACTCGTCGCGGCTGCAGACCTCACCCCGGTTGCGATTGAGCCTGCGCAGCAAACGGAACTGGTTTGGCGTGAGGTCGAGCCGCGTTGAGCCCAGCGAGAACCGCATCGCGCCGTCGTCGTAGGCGAGGCAGGTGGCCGCGTTCTGGGTGGGGTCGGGGTCCACGTACGTCAGGTGCGGACCCGCCTCGCCCAGGCCGATCAGATCGTGGTTGGCCAAGATATGCGGACCCTGGATGCGTTCGCCGTTGACATACGTGCCGTTGCTGCTCTGGCGGTCGTGCAGCTGGAAGCGACCAGACTCCAGGCGGATACGCGAGTGGACCCGCGAGACGAACGCGAATGGCACCACCAGGTTGCAGATGACACCCCGGCCGAGCGTGCACTCCGCGTCGTCGAGCACGAAGCGCGCGGGCTCGACCGCCGGTTGCAATGCAACCAGGTGTGGAAGTTCAGGGTCTGCGCCAGCGGTGCCAGTCCGCACGCGGGCGACTGTACCCGCCGCAATCCCGATTGCGCAGTGAAAGCGCTCACACATCTGGCTCCTGAAATTGTCAGCGCATCGGGAGTTGGTTGGCATGGCGTTTTACCCGCGGTCGATGGACACTGCGCGGCAGCTGCAGCACGCATTCCTTCATTTCATCCATCCGTTCTGGAGTTCAAAAAGACCTCACCATGTATTCCATCCGCCGACTATCCCGCCGCGCCGCCACTTCTACGCTGCTGGCGTCATTCGCGGCATTCAGCTTGCTTTCCAGCGCCGTCCCCAGCGCATCGGCGCAGTCCTCACCGACCGTGACGATCTCCGATGTCGCCGGTCTCGTCGCGGAAGGCGCCGACGCCCAGTTTCAGGTGACCGTTCACGGCCAGCATGCCAATTTCACTGTCGCTTACGCGACGCAGGATGGCACCGCGCTGGCTGGCAGCGACTACACCACCACCGCTGGGACGTTGTCCTTCCCCAGTTCCGCGAACGACACAACGCTGCCGATCGAGGTCCGAACCATCGACGACAACGTGTTCGAGCCCGACAAGACCTTCCACGTGAAGCTGGACAAGGCGTCAAGCATATACAACGTCAGCAAGGCCGTCGGCGACGCGACGATCCACAGCGACGACCTGCTCCCGGTGATCACCATCAAAGACGCGCGTGGCACCGAGGGCGACCCCGGCTCTCTCGGTCGCGCTCAAGAGCTGCGGTTCGAAGTCGACGTGAGTAACCCGGCGAGCGTGGACATGTCGGTCGATTTCGCCACCGAGGACATCACCAATCCCGACGGAAGCCTGGTCGCGGATGGCGCCCACGGTTCGCCAGGCCCGAGCCTGGGGGGCGACTACGAGTCCTATGCAGGCCGTCTGTCGTGGCCAGCCGGGGATAGCTCACCCAGAGCCATCGCCGTGCAGCCCAGGCCCGACACCATTCACGAAGGCAACGAGCGGTTCTACCTGCAGTTGAGCAACCCCGAAAATGCGAGGCTGGGTGGCAATGGCCGCGCGGTTGGCACGCTCGTCGACGACGATCCTCTGCCGCTGATCAGCATCCCGAGCACGGCGTCCATTCTCGAGGGCGACAAGGGTGGGCCTATCAACCAGCTCGGCCTGAAGGTCAGCCTGTCGAATGCGTCGACCGAGGACGTACCGTTCACCTATAGCACGGCGACTGGCACCGCGCGCGAAAACGACTATGGCGCAGTCAGTGGCGCAACCGGTCGGATCCCCGCCGGTTCGCTGTCGACGACCGTGTGGTTGACCATCGACGGCGACGATCGAGTCGAGGGCGACGAGACGTTCTCGGTCATCCTCCAGGAACCCGACTCCAGCCTGGCCAGAGTCGCCAATGCAACCTGCGTGGTGACGATTGTCGACGACGACAAGTAGTCACCCGCACACCCAACACATAGAAGCCGCCGGCCGCGACCAACGCGCCGACGGCTTCTGGCCGTAGGGAGCGAAAATCTCCTGAAAGTCGAATGACGGAGCTTGCGCTGATCCTCGTCCTCGTCTCGGCGGTGACCCACGCCAGCTGGAACTTCATCGCCAAACGCGCCAGCGCGGGTCCCGTCTTCAACTGGTTGTTCGACCTCATGGCCGTCGGCGCGTGCCTGCCGTTCGCGATCGGCCTGATCGTGATCCAGCAGCCGCATCTCTCGAGCGCCGCCTGGGTGTTCGTCGTCGTCAGCGCCGTGCTGGAGCTGGCCTATTTTCTGTTGCTTGGACAGGGTTACCGTAGCGGTGACCTGTCGCTGGTCTATCCGCTGGCGCGCGGCACCGGTCCGATGCTGGCGACGGCCGCCGCGGTCGTGCTCTTCGGCGAACGGCCCTCGCCGCAGGCGCTGTGCGGCATCGCGCTGATCGGCGTCGGGATCCTCGCGCTGGCCGGCCCGCGTCAACTGCAAGCAGGCAACGCCCGCCGCTCGGTTGTCTTTGCACTGCTCACGGGCGTGCTGCTGGCGGCCTACACGCTGTGGGACAAACAAGCCGTCAGCCCCACCGGCGGCGCCATTCCGCCGCTGCTGTACTTTTTTCTATTCACGACGTGTCGCGCCGCCATGCTCACACCGTATGCGCTGACGCGTCTGCCGACCGTCAGAAGCGAGTGGCGGCTGCACCGCAACCACGCGTTCGGCGTCGGCGTGCTGTGCGCGGTGTCATACATCTTGGTGCTGTACGCGCTGGCAATCTCGCCGGTGAGCTACGTGGCGCCCGTGCGCGAGATCGGCATTCTTTTTGGTGCGATCATGGGCTGGCAATTGCTGGCCGAAGGCGCCGGCCGCCGGCGGGTCGCCGGCGCGCTGGCGATGGTCGCCGGTGTCGTAGCGCTGGCCTTTGGCTGACGAAGCCCTATGCGCGGCCGTAGCGGAGCAGCACCACGCCGTTACCGAACTGGCGGGTCTCGTCGAGTCTCAGGTGCAGCGGTGGATTGTTGGGTGGGAATAGCGGGTGGCCGGCGCCCAGGACGACCGGCTGGACATACAGGCGGTACTCGTCGATCAGTCCGTAGCGGGTGAAGGTAGCGGCCAGGTTGGCGCCGCCGACGACCATGTCGCCGCCCGGTTGTTGCTTGAGTTTCTCCAGGTCCGCTGGCACGACTTCGCGGGCAATCGTGGCGTTCCAATCGGCGTGCTGCAGGGTGCGGGAGTACACAATTTTCGGCATCTCGCGCCAGATGCGGGCGAACTCGCGCTCGGGCGCGCTGGCGTTGGGATTCTCGTCCGCGTGGGGCCAGTGCTGCGCCATGAGCTCATAGTTGACGCGACCGTCGAGGAAGACGCTCATCGGCGCCAGCACGTCGTTGAAGTGCTGGTGCAGCTCTTCGTCGACGTGGTGCCAATCGAGCTCGCGGTGGGGCCCCTCGAAATAGCCGTCGATGGACATCGACAGCAACAAAACAATCCTTCTCACGCGCGCCAGGATATGCCCGAGAGTTCTGGACCGCGCTGAACAAGCTTTTTTATGCAGTCGCAAGCCTGCGGGCTTGCTCCCCAGGGCTACTCGCCCTGGACCTCGGTCGCGTCAATTGGGAAAAATCGGCTCTAGCGGCTTTTTCGCTCGCGTCGCACCTCCATACAGACCACCAACGACGGAGGGGGA
Organism: Chloroflexota bacterium; assembly: GCA_019247515.1. GTDB lineage: Bacteria > Chloroflexota > UBA6077 > UBA6077 > CF-72 > CF-72. Next base: position 4,493 of record JAFAOS010000153.1, read on the forward strand.
TCACCCACGGTGGTGTTGTCACCGTCCGTCCACAACCGTCTTGCATCATGTCGACCAGGTCGTGACAGGGGACTCGACGGGACTATGGGACTCGACGGGAGCCGACTGGGGAGTGGTCGGCCACCGCGCAACGGGCTTTCGTGATGCGCGGGTCCAGGGCGAGTAGCCCTGGGGAGCAAGCCCGCAGGCTTGCGACAACCAAAAAAGCTTGTTATGAGACTTCGGTAGTTGACACTTTTGAAAGGGCATGCTTACATAGACGTTGTGTTTGACGGGGCTGTGCTGACCGCGCTCGCTGATCCGCGGCGGCGGGCGATCTTGCGCCTCGTTCGCGACCTCGAGCGGCCCTCTGGTGAGATCGCCGCCCACTTTCCCGACGTCACCGGACCCGCCATCTCGCAACACCTTCGCGTCCTCCGCGAGGCGGGGCTCGTCGCCGAGCGGCGCGCCGGCACCCGCCGCTTGTATCGCGCGCGTCCCGAAGGCCTGCGCGGGCTGCGCGAATGGCTGCGCGACTACTGGGACGACGCGCTCGAGGACCTGAAGCAGGCGGCCGAAGCCGAAACTCGCCAGCAGGCCCCAGCACTAGGCGCCCAGGCTCGAGCAGCCATCCCCCAGGCGCGCGCAGGAGCCGCCCGCGCAACTTCCCGGCCCCGGCGGCCCTCATCCCGATCCTGACAGGAGCAACCCGTGAGCGTCAGCCAGATTTCACAAGATGCCGTCGTCTGCGAAACACACATCCGCGCGACGCCCGAAACCGTGTTCGCGTTTTTCGTGGATCCCGACAAGATGGTCCGCTGGATGGGCATCCGCGCCCAGCTCGATGCGCGTCCCGGTGGTCGCTACGCCGTCGACATCAACGACTCGGCGCGGGCGCGCGGCGAGTACCTGGTGGTCGCCGCGCCGTCGCGCGTGGTCATGAGCTTCGGCTGGGAGGACGATCCGGCAGTGCCGCCCGCTTCCACCACCCTCGAAATCACCCTGACACCGGATGGCGACGGTACGCACGTGCGACTCGTGCATCGCGGTCTGCCGGCCGGCACGCAGCGCGATCAGCACGAGCACGGCTGGAGCCATTACCTGGCGCGGCTGAGCGTCGCCGGCGCCGGCGGCGAGCCAGGACCAGATCCGAACGCCACCGCACGCCAGGCAGAGGCCTGAACGAAAATCCATGTTGTTGACCAGACTCGGCAATGAATCCCGCGAGTATCGCGCCGCGCGCGAGCGGCTCCAGGCGGCCGAAATCGAGTTGATGCGCCAGCGCGAGCGCGTCGCGGAGTTGCGCCGCCGACTCCCGTCCGGGCCCGTGGTGGAGGAATACCTCTTCCAGGAGGGACCCCGCTCACTGGATGCGGGCGATGGACCCGAGCGTTCGGTCCGCCTCAGCGAGCTGTTCACCGGACCCGGCCGGTCGCTGGTCGTGTATCAGCTGATGTACGGCAAACTGCAGACGACTCCCTGTCCAATGTGCACCTTGTGGATCGACGGCTTCAACGGCGTCGCCCACCACCTCGACCAGAAGCTGGACTTCGCGGTCGTCGCCGCGGCGGACTTGCCGGCGCTGCGGGCGCACGCGCGGTCGCGCGGATGGCGCAACCTGCGTCTGCTCAGTTGCGGCGACAGCACGTTCAAGTACGACCTGGGTAGCGAAGACGAGCACGGCGAACAGGACTCCACGGTCTCCGTGTTCACCCGCGACGCCGACGGGAGCGTGCGCCACTTCTACACGACCCACCCGCGCATGGCAGACGACATCGACCAGCGGGGGATCGACCTGCTGAGCCCGGTGTGGCATGTCATGGACCTCACGCCGGAGGGTCGTGGCGACTGGTATGGCGAGCTGAGCTATCCGCAGCCGCAGGCCGCGGGCCGCTGACTGCTTTTGGGGCGGAGGGTGTCTTTTACTTGCGTCGAGCTTTGCGCGGGGCTGTGGTTTTCGGATTCTGCTGTACGAAGTCGAGGCCACGCTGAATCCACCCGCGCAATTGCGCGTCCGAGGCCACGCCGGCGCTGGCCACATACACCATGCCAACCATGGGCCGCCCAGAGAAGTCAAACGGTCGGACGTGGGGCTGCGCGACCAGTTGGTCGAAGCCTTCGGGACCGGTTTTGACCACCAGGTCGTCCTTCAGCACCCCGCAGCACATCTGACCGCTGACCATGAACGTGACCCCACCAAACATCTTCTTTTCGTCGACGTCTGGCATGGAGAGCAGAACCGCGCGCACCCGCTCGGCGAGCGCCTCGTTATACACCACCCCAACAATCATAACGCGCTCTGAACAAGTTTTTTTGACAGTCACAAGTCTCACCGCCTCATAACAAGTTTTTTATGCAGTCGCAAGCCTGCGGGCTTGCTCCCCAGGGCTACTCGCCCTGGACCCGCGCATCACGAAAGCCCGTTGCTCGGTGGCCGACCACTCCCAGTCGGCTCCCGTCGAGTCTCCTGTCACGACAATGATGTGAGAGGTCTGGGCAGACGGGTCACAACACCACGTGGAGACCCTCTTCATCCGGGTCGTCTGTCATAGAGGTGCGACGCGAGCGAAAAAGCCGGCAAGAGCCGAATTTTCCCAATTGACGCGACCGAGGTCCAGGGCGAGTAGCCCTGGGGAGCAAGCCCGCAGGCTTGCGACTGCATAAAAGACTTGGTACGAGCAGTCACGATCGCCAGGCTTGCGACTGCATAAAAACTTGTTCCGAGCAGTCACGATCTCGGGTTTGAAACGCGCTATTTAGAGTTGTTCCAGGAAGGGCTCGGGGTCGGAGCCGGCTTCGACGGGGAGTTGGTAGCGCTGCGCCAGGGCGGTGGCCAGGCGCTGGGCCAGGTCGGCTCGGGCGCTCGGGTCCATGCCCTCACGACGCACCAGAAAATCGCGTACCAGGGTCGCGTCCGCGCTGGACAGCGTGTAGCCTCGGGGCGCGTCGCGGCTCGTGGAGGGCGGAGTCAGCGTCGACAGCGCGCGGCGCGCACCTTCGCGCACCACCAGCGTGCCACCGGCGAAATCGCCCAATCGCCGTGAGCGGTTGTTGAGCAGCATCACCAGCACGCCGACGCTGTAACCGATCGGCAACCAGTCGACCACTCGAACCAGGTTGCGGACGACGGAGTCTACTGGTCGAATCGGATAGCCGCTTTCGCGGATCACGCGTAGCCCGAGCAGCCGCTTGCCTGGGGTCTGACCGTTCCAGACGATCTCGAAGACCATGAAATAGCCGGCGGCGATGATGAATGCGGCGAGGACCCACACGCCGAGAATCAGGATGCCTGCGCCGCGTGAGACGCCTTCGAGGAAGGTGCTGATGGCTGCCGTGCCGCCCGCCAGCGCGGCGGTGAACACGATCAGCACGGCACACTGGATGAGCATGTCCACGAGCACGGCGCCGCCGCGCGAACCGATGCCCGCGATGCCATACTCCAGGCTGACGCGCTCGGGCGTCAGGACCGTGTAATCCGTCGATGCCATCCCTCAGCCACTTTATCGCCAGCCGACAGCCGCGCTGGGTTGAGCTGGAGGACCTGCTCGCCAGGAGTGAGGGCAATGGGTTGCGACGCTTCGACGCCGAGCACGTCGAGCGGCTGGGGCGCGGCTACCGCCAGGTCATGTCGGACCTGGCGATCGCCCAGCGAGACTTTCCCGACGATCAGCTCACCGAGTGGCTCAACGGGCTGGCGTCGCGCGCGCATCTGCGCCTGTATCGCGCGCCGGCGCCGTCCTGGCGGCGGCTTGGCCAGTTCTTCTGGGCGGACTTCGCACGCCGGTTCCGCTCGGCGCGCGCGTATCTGCTGGCGTCGGCGCTGTTGCTGTTCGTGCCGGCGTTGCTGGCGTACCTCGGGGCGCTGCTGGACCCGACGCTACGCGCCGCGCTCGTGCCGGCGGAGCTGCGAAGCATTATGGAGAGCGGCCGTACCTGGACGGACATCGAGCCCGCGCTGCGGCCCGGCATGGCGACGCTCATCTTCACCAACAACATCCAGGTGGCGTTCCTGGCTTTTGCGGGCGGC
>JAFAOS010000486.1 GCA_019247515.1 Chloroflexota bacterium
TGAGCTTGCTGGCCACCGTCCGCGAGCTCATTGAGCCCGAGACCGCGGGTGACCCGATGACAGGCCAAAGCTGGGTCCGCAGTAGCCTGCGCAATCTGTGTCACCGACTCACAGACATTGGCCAGCCGGTGAGTCCGCCGACAGTCGGCCGCTTGCTCAAGGGGCCGGGCTATTCATTGCGCGTCAACGCCAAGAAGATCGAGGCTGCCTCAAATCACCCTGAACGTAACCAGCAGTTCGAGTACATCGCCGACCAGCGTGCCACCTTCAGCGCTGCACAACTGCCGATCCTGAGCATCGACTCGAAGAAGAAGGAGCTCGTGGGGAACTTCAAGAACACTGGTCAGGCCTGGGTGTGCGAGCCGACCGCCGTCAACGTGCATGACTTTCCAGGCGACGCACTCGGCCGAGCGGTGCCGTATGGCGTGTACGACCTGACCAACAACCGCGGTTTCGTCTATCTCGGCTCGTCCGGTGACACGCCAGCGTTCGCTGCGGATGCGATCGCCGCCTGGTGGCAAACGGAGGGGCAGCTCACCTGGCCCACGGACAACCACCTGCTGCTGCTGGCCGATGCTGGCGGCAGCAACAGTTGCCGAACACGCGCATGGAAAGAACGCCTCCAGGTGCGGGTCTGCGATCGCTTCGGCCTGACGGTGACGGTGTGCCACTATCCGACCGGCTGCTCAAAGTGGAACCCGATAGAACGCAGATTATTCAGCCACATCAGTAACAACTGGGCCGGCGTGCCACTGCGCACCTGGGACACTATGTTGGCGTTCATCCGCGGCACCACAACCGCTCATGGTCTGGCCGTACACGCGATCTTCGACGACGGCGACTACCCCGCCGGCCAACAAGTTACCGATGCTGAAATGGCCACCCTTCGCATCGAACCCCACGCCATCTGCCCACAGTGGAACTACACCATACGACCGCGCTGTCCAGTATCACTCCGGGAACTTGTTTTGTGACGTCACCTTAGCCAGTTTCCGGTGCAAAACCGGGATGAAGCCGGTTTTTCTCGTAGTTGGAGGAGGGGTTTGGTTTGTGGAGGTGGTGGGTGATGACCAGCCGGTCAGCGCGCCGCTTCAATCGCCACTGACCGGCTGATCTGGCGCAGATTGTGGGGCCAGGATGCCCCATCCAACCCAGCGTTCCATGCCAACGTCGCCGTGGTAGCGGCAGCGATCGAGCCCGAATCGCCGCTTCAGCACGCTAATGCGACCCTCGATGCCGGCGCGCCAGCGGTAGGCGCGGCGGAAGGCAAGGCTGTGTCGGACCTCCTTCTGTTTGGGTGTGAGTGGTCCTGGCGCGGCAAGGCGACTGACCGGATATGGAGATCGTGTGCGAGTCGTTCATTGTCGAAGGTGAAGAAGGCGCGGCCAGGCGTGTGTCGAGGATGGGCGGCGCCCTCCCGCGGGGATTTCGCGATCCGCCCCAGGATACCCACGTGGAATACCCACTCTGGGGACGTCGACGCGCACCGCCCAGCCGTACGTTGGAGCCACTCTGATTCGGGAGGAACACCACATGACCACGGCAACCATCGAACCGGCAGTCGAACATGCCGTCACCCCTGAGCACATTTTGCAGATTGGCTCCGGGTTTTGGGCGTCCAAGACATTGCTCAGCGCGGTCGAGCTAGGCGTCTTCAGCGAGCTGGCGCAGCACCCCGCCACCGCCTCAGAACTGCGCGAGCGACTGCAACTGCACGAGCGGAGTGCTACCGACTTCTTCGACGCACTGGTTGCTCTTGGCCTGCTGGACCGTGTTGACGGTCGATACACCAACACGCCAGCCACGGAGCTGTTTCTGGATCGCGCCAAGCCGTCGTATCTCGGCGGCCTGCTCGAGATGTTCAATGCACGGCTGTATGGGTTCTGGGGCTCGTTGACCGAAGGTTTGCGGACGGGCCTGCCGCAGAACGAGATCAAGTCCGGCGGCAACTTCTTCGCGACGCTGTATGCCGACCCCGAGAAGCTGCGCGGCTTCATGCATGCCATGACCGGACTCAGCCTGGGCGCTGCGCAGGCCATCGCGAACAAGTTCCCGTGGCAGCGCTACCAGACGTTCGCCGACCTGGGCACCGCGGAGGGTGGTTTGCCGGTCCAGATTGCACTGGCGCACGCGCACGTCACCGGCATCGGTTTCGACCTGCCGACCGTTCGGCCAGTATTCGAAGACTATGTCGCCAGCTTCGGCCTGAGCGATCGCCTGGAGTTCCGCGACGGCGACTTCTTCAATGATCCGCTGCCACGCGTGGACGTGTTGACGATGGGTCATGTGCTGCACGACTGGAGCGCCGCTGAGAAACGACACCTGATCGCGCGCGCATACGACGCGCTCGAGCCTGGCGGGGCACTGATCGTCTACGAGTCCATCATCGACGACGAGCGGCGTGCCAACGTTTTCGGCTTGCTGATGAGTCTGAACATGCTCATCGAGTCGCCCGAGGGTGCGGACTATACGGGCGCCGAATGCAGCCAATGGCTACGCGAGGCTGGCTTCCGTCGGGCGTACGTCGAGCACCTGGCCGGACCAGACTCGATGGTGGTCGGAGTAAAGTAGGCGCCTCTCAGGCGGGTATTTCTACTGACGCCAACTGGTACCGCGAGTGCAGCTCGAGTTTGCCGAGGATGCGCTTCACGTGGGTTTCGACGGTTTGCTCGCTGATAACCAGCGTCTCCGCCAGCTGCCGATTGGTGTAGCCGGCTACCAGCAGATGCGCGATCTCCCGTTCACGCCGGGTGAGTGCGCTGCTCTTGTCGGCTACATCAGGTGCGGCGATCGTCGCGCGCGCATACCGCGGCACAGACTCCAGACTCATGGCGCGCCCCGCAGCGATGAGCTGGGCGAATCGCGCCGCGCCGAGGGCCAATTGTGTCGACGCGCGGGCCTCGCGCACCGTCTCGACGTTGATCGGCCACTGCTCGGTCCCGGCCGAGGCGAACATCGCTTCGGCGCCTCCGAACAGTCGGGCGGCATCTTCATCACGGTGACGGCTCGACAGCGTCACCGCGAGTCCCAGCACGCACTCTGCCGTGCCGCGATGGTCCGCGTGCTCTACGAAGAGGTCCAGCGCGGCGCTGAACTGCCGCACGGCTTCGGCCAATTGCCGACGGTGATATGCGACGTATCCCAGATTGTGCAGGACACTCGCGAGGTTGCCTCGGGCTTCTTGCTGCCGTAGCAACCCCAGGCTGCGCGAGTACAGCTGGAAGGCGCGTTCGTACTCGCCCTCGCTCCTGGCGACATCGCCGAGGACGTTGAACGTCTGAGCCGTGAACCAACCGTCGCCTACGGTCTGCCACAGATCAAGGGCTTGTTCGAGGTGCATTCGACCCAGTTCGCTCTTGCCCTGGGGCAGCGCGAGCTGGCCATTGGCCAACAGCGCGAGCGCCGTACCCCAGTCGTCGGCCATGTCACGGAACAGGCGCAGCGCCTCCTCCTGCGGGCGTTCACCGTCGACCTCGGCGTGCTCGTCGAGCACGAAAGCCAGATGCAGCAGTGCCGTGGCCAGCGCCGTCCAATCCTCTTGTTGCCGTGCGAGCGAAACGGCCTCCGCAAGCCACCGACGTGCGCTGTGGTTATCACCCTGGAGCCATGCCGTATGGCCGCCACTCTGGAGCGCTTTGAGCCGCTCGACGGGTGATTCGCCGCTTGGGATCGCGCTCAGACTGCGCTCCGCCCATTGGCGACCCTCGCTGACGCGCCCGTCGAACGCCCAGAACATACGTAGCGCCCCGGCCAGTCGGCACGCCTCGGGACCTGCCCCGTGCTCGATGAACCAGGCAAGCGCCGAGCGCAAGTTCTCGTAGTCGAGGTCGAGCTGTCGCACCCACTGATCCCGCGCAGCGCTCGACAGATGCGGCTCCGCAGCTTCAGCCAGTTCGAGAAACAGTCGCGCGTGGTGCTGCCGTGTGGCTTCTGCATCGCCTGCCTGCACCAGGCGTTCAGTGGCGTACTCCCGCACCGTCTCCAGCATGGACAGGCGCGAAACACCGTCCGGCTGCGGATGAACTCGCAGCAAGCTGTGATCGACCAGGTCTGCGACGCTGTCCAGGGCCTCCCCGGGTCGATCGTTGCCGAACAGCGACTGGACAGCGATATCGGAGAAAGTCCCTGAGAAAACGGACAACCGCCGAAAGAGCGTCTGCTCGGCTGGTGTGAGCAACTCGTAGCTCCAGTCGAGCGCGCCACGCAGGCTCCGCAGACGCGATGGCACTTCAGGGGCGCCATGCGTCAGGACACTCAGCCGGTCGTCCAGGCGACGCAGAAGGGCTCCCGGTGAGAGCAGCTTGATGCGCGCAGCGGCAAGCTCGATTGCGAGCGGCAAACCATCGAGCCGTCGACAGATCGCGGCGACCGCTGCGGCGTTGTCATCCGCCAGCACAAAGTCCGGGCGGGCCGCGCCAGCACGCGTGACGAACAGGGCGACCGAGGGCACACTGGCCACGTCCGCGGCCAGGCACTCGCTGGTTGCGTGCGGCATCTGAAGCGGCTCAACGGGAATCTCGTGCTCCCATCGCAGCCGCAACGGCGCGCGGCTGGTCACCAGCACCTTCAAGCCCGCGCAATCTGCGAGGAGTTCGGCCACCTGCGGGGCCGCTCCGAGAACGTGCTCGAAATTGTCCAGAACCAGCAGCAGCTTGCGATCGCCGATCAACTGAGCCACTCCATCCAGGCGCACCCGGCTGCCGAGATCGCGCAGCCCGAGTCCGCGCGCGATTGTTCCCATGACCTCGGTTGCCGTCGGCGCGGCGCTCAGGTCGACGAAAACGGCACCAGCCAGGTACGAGGGGGCAATGGCCTCGGCCACTGCTATCGCCAGCCGAGTCTTTCCGCTGCCACCAGTCCCAACCAGTGTTACCAGGCGTATCTCGTCGCCGAGCAGCTTACATACGCGGTCGATCTCGTCCCTGCGGCCGACGAGCGGCGTAGGTTGGGCTGGGAGCAGTACCACCCTGTGATTGGTCGCCATCGGCGTGGATTTTTACACTGGTAGCCACGCCGGTGAAGCACAGCGGTTCGCCGATGGGGCGGCGCGGTAGACGGCCTCGCCCTAGTCCTGTCTGACTACTGGTCAGAAGCACCGCAACCGGCGGCGCGACTGTCCAGCTAGGAAGCCAGTCTTCACTCTCCTGCGCGACGCCTTTGACGTTGACGCGTGCTTGGGCCAAGGTCATTGAACGATCGAGACCTGACACGTGCGAGCGCGCAGTCAAATGCATTCACGTCCGAAGGCGGGTTCCAGAACGGCGGTGCTGGCGTTCGCCAACGCATGCGGGTTGGGAAAGCTCGAGCTTCGGTCGCGCCACCAGATGACCGAGTGGGCATCGCGCACCGGCCTCGCCGGCTAGCCGCATACCCACCGTCGTCACTACGTACCTACTGGCGGACCTCGCGGATACCTGGCGATATCCCCACTCAGGGGACGCGTCACTGCTCCGACCCGGCGTAGCGTCAAGTCATCAATTGGAGCGGTACAGCCGCACAGAGGGAGATCAGTGGTGAAACACCTGCTCATCCGCATCGAGATGGAAGATTACGATTGTTGGCTCGCCACACATTATCAGCACGCCGAGGACCGCAAGTCGTACGGGATGATGGACGGGCCGGTCTACCGAGACATCGACAACGCCAACGCGGCCATGTTCCATATCCGCACCGAGAACCTCGAGCGGGCCA
>JAFAOS010000507.1 GCA_019247515.1 Chloroflexota bacterium
CGCCGACAACACCGCCCGCCGCAGCGCCGACCGCCCCACCCGCGGCCGCCAAGCCAACCGCCGCCGCCACCTCCGCGCCCGCCGCGGCCGCAACCACCGCGCCAGCCGCCGCGGCTGGGGCGACGGCCAAGCCGGCGGCAGCCGCGAACTACTCCGGGCCGCCGGCTGCCGCTTCGCTGAACATGCCCAAGGTCAACATCAACGGCAGCCTGACGGTCGTGCAGGCCCGCGACTTCTACGAGGACCACAACACATTCATCGAAAACTCGATCAAGTCATGGGCACAGCAGACCGGCTATCAGCTCGACCACTCGTACATCGAGGCGTACGCGGGCTCAGGCGACGTCGTGCAGAAACTTACGGCGGCTGTTCAGGCCGGCAACGCGCCCGATCTGCTGATCCACACGCTTGGCGCGTCGCAACTCCACTTCCTCGACATTGTCGAGGACGTTTCCGATTACGAGGCGGAGATCGAAAAGCAACAGGGCAAGTTGGCGCCTGCCTTTGACGCGCAATTCAAGCTGGACGGTAAGTACTGGGGTATTCCCCACTTCAGCCGTAATGGCGGGTTCTGGGCGCGTCCAAGCGTCTACAAGGCGGCCGGTATCGACCCATCCAAGGACATCGTCGACTACGGGGTGCTGCGCGACACTGCCCTGAAGGTGACCGACCCGAGCAAGCCGATGTATGGCTGGGGGATGACCGCCAACCGTTCAGGGGACGGTGACAGCACAGTGCGCCTGGTGCTGTTCATGTGGGGCGGTCAGGTTACCGACGAGACGGGCGAGCTGGTCGTTCTGAACAAGGACCCGTACAAGGAGTACAACATCGCTGGTCTCAAGTGGCTGCAGGACCTGTACACCAATCCCCAGTACGCCTCGATGCTGCCACCTGGCGTCGGCGGGTGGACCGATCCAAGCAACAACGAAGCCTGGCTCGCGGGCCAGATTGCCTTCACCAACAACGCTGGTACGGTCTACGCCCAGTCCGTTCACGACCAGAACCCTGTCAGAGACGACACGGTCCTGTTGCCCCAGTTCAAAGGCCTGGGTGCGGGCGCACGCGTTCTCCAGGGTGCTGGCGCGCCGATGAATTTCTTCATCATGAAAGGCGCCAAGAACAAGGATGCCGCGTTCCAACTTGTTCAATCATTGATGACCAAGGAGGCCTTCGACCAGATCTTCACGATCAGCACGGGCTATGTGTACCCGGCGCGCGAATGGGGATGGACCGAAGCCGCCCTTACCGAGGCACAGTACGCCAAAAATATCACCCCAGTCTGGCAGCAGATCTTCAATGACCCAAGCGGGTTTACCGGCACCCCCTGGCCTGGGCCGCCGACAGCTCAGGCAAACGCCCTCGACAACACGAACTTCTGGACAGACATGTTCGGCGCCATCCTTGGCGGCAGAGCCGTCGAGGACGTGCTGGCCGATTTCCACAACCGCACGGTCCAGACGTACAAAGAATTTGGCGCCAAAGGCGAGTGAAGGTTCGCCTCCCAAGCGGTAGCATGTGACAACGACCCGGCTGATCCAACCCCCAAGGAAGTAGTGGATGGCAGCTCAACAAACACTTGCTGGTGTCGGGGCCCGACCAGCAGCCCCGCGGCGCAACGCATTTTTCGCGTCACAGCGCGCTCTGGGTCGCGATTGGCCAGTCGCGTGGCTGTTTTTCCTACCCACGGCGCTCTTGCTCTTCGGATTAGTGGGCTATCCGTTCCTCAAGGCTGTCTATCTCAGTTTTCTCAACGTCGTAGGCACCCGCGAGGGTGCTTTCGTTGGCTTCCAGAACTACACAAACCTGTGGAACGACGACTTTTTTCGCCGGGCTATTGCGGTCACGATCAGCTTCACCTTCTGGTCCGAGATTTTCAAATTCTCGATGGGCCTGGGCATCGCCCTGCTGCTGCACAACCTGCCGCGCTGGGGCGCCATCGTCGGCGGCATCGTCCTGCTCCCCTACATCGTGCCCGAGATCGTGCGGGCGCTGGCCTGGCGCATCCTCCTTGACCCGCTCTTCGGTGGGCTGAACTACATCCTGGTCAACGTCCTCCACGTCATGGACAAGGGGCCGTCGTACCTCGCAGACCCGAATACGGCGTTACCGTCGGTAATCGCCGTCAACATCTGGTCTGGCATCCCATTTTTCGTCATCTTGTTCCTGGCCGGACTCAAGGCGATCGACAAGGATCTCTACGAAGCCGCAGCCGTCGACGGTGGCAACGCCTGGCGCCGGTTTCTGCACGTCACGCTGCCCGGTCTGCGCTACGTGATTATCGTCGCCACTCTGCTGTCGACGATCTTCACGTTCAACAGCTTCACCCTCACGTATCTGTTGACCGGCGGTGGCCCGGGCGGCGCAACGCGTCTGTACGCCATCCTTGCGTACGAGTACGCCATCCAGGCGCTTCGGACCAGCGCTGGCATCGCCGTCGCGATGTCGGTGGCGCCCTTCCTGTTCGTGTTGATCCTGATCCTCGGGCGCTTCATGATGCGCCGCGAAGACATGTCGCACTCAACAGACGAGGATGGGCCGGTCTGGCGCGCGGTAATGGTGTTGCTATGGCCGTTCCGCATGGTCTTGCGCGGCATCGTCGCCGCGTTCTGGGCGATCAACGGCATCTGCGAAACGGCCGCTGGAGCGATCTCGCATCGTCTGAATCCCCCGGGTCACGCGTCGCGAGTGAGCACCCGCCGTAAGGCAGCCGTTGGACACGCGCTGTTGTGGGTAGCTACCGCCGCGGTGCTGTTGTGGGTCTTGCTGCCGTTCTATTTCATCTTCGTGACGGCATTCAAGAGCACGCTGCAGATCCAGCAGGTTCAGAGCATGTTCTGGCCCGCCCCGTGGTCGCTCGAACACTTCACCTATCTGTTCACCAAGCTTCCGTTCACGACCTGGTACCTGAATACCATCATCGTCGCGGGTGTCGCCACAGCCGTTTCGCTTTTTGCTGCCAGCCTGGGCGCCTATGCGCTGGTCAGGCTGCGCTGGCGGGGCGTCGGCGTCCTGAGCACCGCCGTCCTCGTCGCCTACCTGATGCCCGCCGCACTCATGTTCATTCCGCTCTACGCAATCCTGTTTCAGTTGCACCTCATCAACACCCTCGGCGCACTGATCGTCACGTATCCCACGATCGTCCTGCCGTTCGCCACCTGGCTGATGATGGGTTACTACCGGTCCATTCCGGAGGAGCTCGAAGACGCGGCGCTGATCGATGGCTGTAACCGATTTCAGACCTACTGGCTGGTCGTGCTGCCGCTGGTCCGCCCGGCGCTTCTCGCCGTCGCCATGTTCGCGATCACGCAGGCGTGGAATGAGTTCCTCTTCGCCAAAACCTTCCTCAACAGCGCGCAAGTGTTCACGCT
>JAFAOS010000548.1 GCA_019247515.1 Chloroflexota bacterium
GCGCCTGCCGGCGCGGTCGTGGTGCTCGACCCCAAGGACGGCTCGGTGCTGGCCATGGCCTCGTACCCGACGTTCAACCCCGGCGACTTCGTCAACGGCATCCGCAGCGACGTGTTCAAAGGTTTGACCGACCCGGCGAGCTTCTATCCGCTCAACAACCGCGCCGTGCAGGGCGAGTACGCGCCCGGCTCCACGTTCAAGCTCGTCACCGCCACCGCGGCCATGCGCAAGGGCTTGATCAACGCCATCACCACCTACGAGGACAACGGCAAGATCAAGATCGGTAATCGTGAGTTCAAGAACGCGGGCGGCGAGGTCAACGGGCGCGTCAACGTGACGCGCGCCCTCACCGTGTCGAGCGACGTGTTCTTCTACACGTTGGGCGCCGCGCTCTGGAACGGCCGCAGCGCGTACGGAGAGGCCATCCAGGACACGGCGAAGGACTATGGAATGGCTGACCGCACCGAGATCGACCTGCCGTCGGAGACCAAGGGCCGCATCCCCGACCCCGAGACGCGGAAGAAGTTGCACGACGCCCACCCGCAGGCGTTCCCCAACTCGAAGTGGTTCACGGGTGACAACGTCAACCTGGCCATCGGTCAGGGCGAGATCGTGGTGACGCCGCTGGAGCTGGCGAACGCCTACGCCGCCTTCGCCAACGGCGGCACGCTGTTCCAGCCCCGCATCGCCGACCGGGTGCTGGCCCAGAACAAGCGAGTGGTGCGCAACCTGTCGCCCCGTCCGCTGCGCACGCTCGACCTGCCCGAGACCCTGCGGGGCCCGATCCTGCAGGGCCTGATGGGCGTGACCACCGATCCGAAGGGGACCGCCGCGGGCGCGTTCGCCGGCTTCCGTGCCTTCCCGGTGGCCGGTAAGACGGGCACCGCGCAGGTGTTCGGCAAGCAGGACACCGCGCTGTTCGTGTCGTTCGCGCCGGCCGACAACCCGCAGTACGTGGTGGGCGTGGTCATGGAGGAGGCCGGCTTCGGCGGTGCCGCCGCCGCGCCCGTGGCCCGCCGCGTCTACGAGGGCCTGGCCGGCCAGCCGCCCCAACCTGTGTCGCTCTCGGGGGGTGTGGATTGAGTCTCACCACCTCGACGCGCAAGAACCCGGCCGCCGCCTGGCGCCACCTCGACCTCAGCCTCGCCGCCACCGCCGTCATCACGTCGATCTTCGGCTGCGTCATGGTGTACTCGGCCACCCACCGCAAGCTGGCCGAGGCGGGGCTCGGCGCGACATACGACCTCAAGCGCCAGGCCGCCTTCGTCGTGCTCGGCATCGGCCTCATGGTGCTGGTGGCGTCGATCGACTACCGGATCTTCCGCGACTACACGGTCGTGATCTATCCGGTGATGGTGTTCGTCCTGCTGGTGGTGCTCACGCCGCTCGGGTCACGAAGTCGCGGCCAGCAGGGTTGGTTCCAGATCTCGTCGTTCCAGCTGCAGCCGTCGGAGTTCGCCAAGTTGGCGCTGATCGTCTGTCTCGCCGCGTACTGCGCCAACCAGCGAGGCGAGCTCGACTGGGGCGCCCTCGTGCGCGTGATCGGCTTCGCGGCCGTGCCCATGGCGCTGATCTACAAGCAGCCCGACCTCGGCACGACGCTGGTGTTCGTCGCCATTCTGCTCGGCATGCTGCTGGTAGCGGGCGCCCGCCCCCGCCACTTGGCCGTGCTGGCCGCCCTCGGTGTGCTCGGCGTGGTGGCGGTGCTGCAGCTGGGGGTGCTCAAGCACTACCAGCTCGACCGCCTGGGGGCGTTCCTCGACAACACCAACCGGTCGGCCTACAACCTCAACCAGTCGAAGATCGCCATCGGTTCGGGCGGGGTGCTGGGCAAGGGGTTGTTCAAGGGCAGCCAGACCAACCTGTCCTACGTCCCCGAGCAGAACACCGACTTCATCTTCACGGTGGTGGGGGAGGAGCTGGGCCTGGTGGGCTCGGTCCTGCTCCTGGCGCTGTTTGCCCTCATGGTGTGGCGGACCTGGCGATCAGCCTCCCTGGCCAAGGACCTCTCCGGCACCCTGATCTGCGTCGGCATCCTGTCGATGTTCGTGTTCCAGATCTTCGAGAACGTCGGCATGACGATGGGCATCATGCCCATTACTGGCATTCCATTGCCCTTCATGAGCTATGGCGGCTCCTCGACCCTGGTCAGCTTCGCGGCCGTGGGCTTGGTCATGAACGTCCACATGAGGCGGTTCTCGTAGCCGGAAGTACACTCACCAGCACTAATGACGAGTCTTTGGCCGCGGATCGAGCCCCTGCTGGCCAAGGTGCAGAAACCTGCCCGCTACATCGGCTGCGAAGACGGAGCCCTGGCGCCGGTCCCCGGACCCGGCAAGGTCGCCTGGCTCCTGG
>JAFAOS010000565.1 GCA_019247515.1 Chloroflexota bacterium
ATGTGTCGCCGACGAGTTGACCGGTAGAATCCGACACGGTTAGAAATCAATGGCACGTCGGCGTGGATGAGCTGAACAGGCTCTGCTCGAGAATCTGGTCGCACCTCGCCCGTGTGTCCGGCCACAACCCTGGTGTCATCGAGGTGGCCGATGACCGAGCCTCTGGCACCGGGATCGGCAACCGTGTCTATCGGACAGGATCGTGTCGCTGAAGGAGCGCACCGCCTTAGACAGGTTGCTCAACCCACGCTCTATCGGGATCGTTGGGCTTAGCGACAACAACACCCGCCTGGTGAAATGCGTCCGGCCGACCCTCACCACTGGCCGCGAGGTCTTCATCGTCAACCCCCGCTACGACCGCGTCATGAATCTACCGACGGCGCGTTCCCTGACGGATCTCGGCCGGCCGATTGACTGCGTCATGAGTGTGATGAGTGCGGAGCGCTCGGTGGAGCTTGCCGAGGAAGCCGCGACCCTGAATATTGGTGGCATGGTGTTGATCGCCAACGGGTTTGCCGAGACAGGCGCCGAGGGGGCCCGACTTCAGGAGCGATTGAGCACCGCCGCCCGGTCAGCCGGTTTCGCGGTGATCGGCCCGAACGGTCTCGGCTTCGAAAACGTGCCCGCTGGCATACGCCTCTCGATGGCGAATCGAGAAACACACACCGTCGGCGGTCTCTCGGTCATTTCGCAGAGCGGTGCCATGCTGTCGGGCGTCACCATGACCGGCAACGCGTTGGGTGCCGGCTTCAACCTGTTGATTTCGTCTGGGAACGAGGCCGTCAACGACATGGCCGACTTCGCCAGCTACCTGGCGGACGATCCGGCCACAACGGCGATTGCGCTCGTGATTGAGAAAATCCGTAGACCAGCGTGCTTCTTTTCGGCGATTGATCGGGCGATCGCGGCTGGGAAGCCCGTGGTGGCCGTCAAACTGGCACGCAACGAGCGCACGCGGAAAATGGCGGTCTCTCACACCGGTGCCTTTACCGGGGATGCCTGGGTCTACGACGTCGCTTTGCGCCAGCATGGGGTTTCGATTGCGCATGACGCGGAGGAACTGGGCCATCGGCTCGCGCTCATCGACAAGATCCCCAAGGAGCGCTGGTCGCCAGTCCAGGCATTAGGAGTGCTGACGACCACGGGCGGCTATGCATCTCAGGCGTTCGACATCGCCTCTCAGGAGGGCATTCCGGTGCCCGCGCTCGAGCACTTTCTGCCGTGGGTGCAGGAGCGTGTCCCCGCGACCCTCGTCGCCAACCCACTGGATGTTGGCGCCGCTGGGGCAGGAATCTCGCGGTGGCGCGAGATTGTGGAGTACTACATCCGCTCACCCGATATCGATGCCTGCATCGTGCCTCGGCCCATGACGAACGAAGTGGACGAGCATGTTCACACGCTGCTGACGGACCTGGCCGAGATCGCGCGGCTGGAAAGCAAACCGGTTGTCCTGGCCAATATCGCGGGTCCTCCGCCTCTCTGGAGCAGGCAGTACGAAAGCAAGGCGCTCGCCTTGGGAAGCGGCTTGCGACCGACTTTGCGGGGGCTGCAAACCATCGGCAGCTTCGTTCGCTATCGCAATCGTCATCCGCGGAGACAACCGTTCGAACCCCCCGAGTTGTTGGAGCGCCCGCCGGTCGCGCCGGTCCGCGTGCCAGAGGGCGACATGCTGCCCTTCGACACGACAATGCGGATCCTCCGTCAGGTCGGCATCCCGGTGGCGCCGTACACACTCCTCGACGGTGATGCCGATGCGGGCCGCATCGAACATGCGTTTGCCGAGCCATATGTCGTCAAGCTGGCCGACGTGGCGCACCGCAGCGAGTACGGTGCTGTTCGCATAAACGTGACCAGCGAAGCGCTGCCGACCATCGTGGATGAGTTGTGGCAAATCGCGGGCGCGCGCGGCCTTTCGCCTGTGATCGCCGTGCAGCCAATGATCCGATCAACAGGCGATGTCTTCGTCGGAATCAACGGGACCTCGGAGCTCGGCCCGATGGTTGTGTTTGGCCTCGGTGGGATTTTCGTCGAGGCGCTCAACCGCGTCGGTGGCCGAATGGCTCCATTCGACGTGGAGGAAGCGCGCGATTTGATTGACGAGTTCCGCGACCTCAGGGTCCTGCACGGTTTTCGCGGACGGCCCGCGTGGGATCTCGATGCCCTCTCGCGGCTGCTGGTCAGCGCCGGACGGCTCGCGACCGCTGGTCGGGACTGGATCGCGTCACTGGATCTCAACCCCGTGCTCTATGGCCGTGGCGGCTATACCGCTGTCGACGCTCTGCTCCTGGTGAAGTAACAGCAAGGCAAGGGCGTGAGCCGCCGGCCGTCGACCTGCGCTACTCGGTGGCCGCGTGATAGGTATTCTGCAAGTCGTCCTGCAAAATCGTCGCCTTGCCGTGGACGCGCAGCTCCAGGTCCTCGTCCAGCACGCGTGCGCGGTACTGCCACCCGGACGGCACGTGCAGCCGCTGGCCGAGCCGCGGTAAGTCCGCCTCGGTCAGGCTCGGATCGAGCGTATGCGAGTAGCTCTGCATCACATACGTCTTGTCGGGGGCCACAAGCTCGTACACCGGCTTCTCAGCCATGAACCCGAAAGTGGTAGTTCGACCGATCGTTGTCTCCTTGTACGCTGGCCGCCCCTGCATGATGCGACTGATCGGAAACCGTACCGTCGCAATCTTGCGTACCTTGATTGCACCGAACTCCAGCACCTCCTGACCGAGACCGGTCATTTCGACGCTGTCCATCGTCCAGAAGCGCGGCCCATTGAGAATGACGGCATCTACGCTCATGCGTTTCTTCATCGCGTCGGTATCGAGTGCGTTCCACTGCTCCGGCGGACAATCACCAACTCCGAAGGTGTTCCACACTTCACCTTCGAGATCGAAACCGCGCCGCTTGACCGCGAAGAACTCACCGTAGCGAACGCCGCGCAAAATACGATTGCTTCTGACAGGTTCGGATGTTTGCGTTGTGAACGACATGCGCTCAGTTTCGTTCGCTGCCGCTCCTGAGTTCTCCACCCAAAGATCTATTCGGCGGGTCAACTACGCGGGTCAACGAGATTCTCGTGTGGCACGCTGGCACGCGATCCGCGCCCACCTCCGGGAGCTCAGCGGGGCCCGGGCCGCCGCAATTTCACCCTGGGCCGAGATGCACCAGGCGTGTGCCTGGCGCGCCCCGCGCCACCGTCCAGAGATCGCAGGTACCCGACCGCGTCGGCACGCGGTGGTTCTTGTCCAGTCTCACGGCCATATTGATGCTAGCGCGATATGATTTGATGCATGCGGACCACGATCAATCTGGACGACGAGGTACTCAAGCAAGCCAAGCTGCTGGCTCGGCAATCGGGTACGACGCTCACCGCGGTGATCGAGGACGCGCTCCGAGAGCGGATCGCGCGCCGGCACGCGAGTGCGTCGCAGGCGCCGGTACGTCTACCCACCGTTGCTGGGCACGGACTCCTGCCGGGCGTCGATCTGGACGACTCCGGCGCGCTGCGGGAGTTGATGGATGCTGCTCCCTGACGTCAATGTCCTGGTCTACGCGCATCGCCGTGATGCACCAGACCATGCTCGCTACCTCGCGTGGCTGGAGTCGACGGTCAACAGTGATCAGGCCTATGGCCTGGCAGACCTGGTGTTGAGCGGCTTTATCCGGATCGTCACGCACCCTCGGGTGTTCAACCCAGCCTCTTCCCTGGATGATGCGCTGGCATTCGTCAACGTGCTGCGAGCACGCGACAACTGCGTGCCCGTCGTACCTGGTCCTCGCCATTGGAACCTCTTTTGCGCATTGTGTAGACGAGCCGGTGCGAAGGGCAATCTCGTGGCCGACGCGTACCTGGCCGCGCTCGCGATCGAATCCGGCAGCGAGTGGCTCACCACCGATCGGGGCTTCGCCCGATTTGCTGGCCTGCGCCTGCGCCATCCACTGGATGTCTAACGCGAATTCCAGAGCTGGGCTGATAACAAGGTGCCGCCCTGCCCGCTTAAACCTACCGGTTCAGATGGACCATCTGGCTCCAAGAGTCTAATGGTGCTATCCACCGCGAACCTGATGGTGCCAAGCCGGGTCGCAGCGAAGCCGGTAGCTCCGACTGCAGCCCGTAGGCTAAAACGAGTTCAAAAAGCTCCGCGACCAGGATTCGAACCTGGAACCAACCGGTTAACAGCCTGATGGTCGGCTGAACCATCCAACTTTGCCGTTTTC
>JAFAOS010000569.1 GCA_019247515.1 Chloroflexota bacterium
CCTGGCTCAGCGCGCCACCCACCAGACGACGGTACACGGGCAACATGGGCGACCGAAACAAGACCGCGTGCGGTACCACTTCGAGGTCCGTCAGACCAGCGTCGAGACAGTGGCGGACCAACTGGCGGCCGATCCAGGGATTGGGGACAGCCCCGTCGAGCACCTCGGCGATGCGGCGAACCAGACCGCATCATCCGGGGTGTATGCGAGCTCGCAGTCCCGGATGATCACCCGCCAGGAGCGATCTCAGACCAGCGTCAGTTCAACTGTCCGCGCTCCGAAGGGGGCATGCACGATGCGCTGCTCGCGGTCGATGGTCAACTTTACCTCGGGGCTCTCACCGACCTGAAGCTGGGAACGGTCCTCGATGATGCCCCGCAGGTCAAGTAGCGAACCTCGCTGGTCGACTCCCACCAGGCGGACAATACGTCCCAGTCCTGGCAGAGCGATCTCGCTTGGCGCGCCCGGATGCCCGGCCAGCAGACGGCTGGTCAGCAAGCCCGTGCCCGTCGCCAGATTGACGGAGCCTTCCACCACATAGGTCGCGTAACTCGGCAACGGAGGCTCTGGCAGGCCAAGCGTTGCTCGGAAACTGAAGACGCTTGAGTCGTTGCTCGTCCCCTGGCTAGCGATGGGCAGCGCGGCGCCTGCCGCGACTACTGTGCCAGCGCCAGCCAGCTTGAATGCCGTTCTGCGATCGATGGGCTTCACGAGACCTCCTATACGTGTGGCTTGCCAAGGTACGGGAACTCGGCCAGGTAGTCGGCGTGCGGCCCGACGCCGTCGCCGGTGATCTTGCCGTTGGTCACCAGGTTGAGCGAGATGTCGATCACGTCGTCCTGCAGGCGACGGCCGTTCAGAAAGCCCGACGCGCTCGAGTAATCGAACGTCAGAATGTCGGGGAGCAGGATTTTGGCAATCGTCAACGCCTGCGCCGCGGAGTATTGTCCATGTGGACTTCCCGCCGAAAGTGCCTGGAGCTCCGAAGTGAAGACCTGCAGAAAGGTCTGTCCTGAAGCCGTACGTGCGTCGCGCATGTCGGCAGGCTGGGTCATATTGAAGGTGTTCTTGTCGTTGCCGTGGTTGAAGACGGTATTGATGGCTGGCCTGCCCATCTGGTCCACCTGCGTCAGATGGTCCGGTTGGAGGGTCATCGGGACCAGCGTCCGCGTCCAGATGCCAACGTGCGGGTTCCGGCCGAGCAGACCTCTGGGCAGGTCGAGCGCGATCCCAAACACATTCTTGTCGATGAAGAAATCGGAGCCGGTGAACATCAAGCTGTTCAGGAACCCGAGCAAGTCAAAAAAGAACGGGTCGCTGCGAAAGCCAGCGAAGAACTGGACGCCCTGTTCGCCGCGCGTAACGTGCGCGTCGGTGCCAAAGGAGACCGGAGCATGTTCGACCAGGTCGTCCTCATCGTTGTCGCGTTCGAGGTGACCGTCCTCGAGCTCACGCTCGAGTTCGACCCTGGACACGCGAGCAAATTGCTGTCCGTTCTCTTTACGGCTGAATCGGTAGCGGAAGGCGATGTTGGGCTTCGCGTCGCCGTCGGTATCGACGAGCGTCTCGTAGACCGCATCGTGCCGAAACTCGTCGGCATGAGTCGGCGCGAGCGGATTGACGTTCAAGATCAGGATGGTTCGCTGCGGATCGCCGGGCTTCTGGAACGCGTAATGGTCGGTGATATCGACTCTCGCGTCCATCGCCGGCGATGTCAGCCCTGGGGCATCGAGATGATCTGCCATACCTCCCCTTCATTGACCGGCAGTGCCGGTCAAGCGCGGCAACTGGCCTGTGGAGTGGGCATTGGACCGGCCCACTTGTTGGTGCAATCGATCACTTCGCGACGCTTCACGGCGTCGGCCTCTCTTCTGTTGCTCTCGGCTCGGCGGGTACCACCTCCTGCCACGGTGTACGTCCCCTGACGGCGACCGGATCACCCGGCCGTGTCCGTCACAGACGCAAGCATTAGCCGGCCGTCAAGGCACTCCCCCTTGACCCCCACGCCGCCGACCCGTACCGTTTGCGCACGGCGGGGGTGTCCGCCGGCATCTTCAAGGACTTGCCGAAGGGGACTTCTCTGGTGGCATCTTCACGAGCCGATGCGCTGCCCTACGACACGGGCACGTACCGAATCCCATTTGTCATTGCCGCCTCTTCAGTTGGCACCGTCATCGAGTGGTACGACTTTTTTGTGTACGGGGTTCTGGCCGCGATTCTGGCCCCCCTGTTTTTCCCAAGTGACAACCCCACCGCGTCCTTACTGGCGACCTTCGCGACCTTTGGCGCCGGTTTCGCCGTTCGACCCTTTGGCGCGATTGTCTTCGGACACGTTGGCGACCTGGTCGGACGCAAGTACGCGTTTCTGGTCACCGTGACCATC
>JAFAOS010000464.1 GCA_019247515.1 Chloroflexota bacterium
GCTCCAGCGAAACCCACTTCGGCTACATCACCCACCTGGCCGGCGTTGATGACGCTGAACTGTTCTCGGATGCGAATCCCGCCGCGCGCAACGAGACGACGGCTCACCTCAGCTTCTTTGCCACCACCAGCGTGGAGCAGAACTTCATGGTCCTGCCGCCACCCAATGTGCCGAGCCTGTTCGACCTCGATTCGAGCGGGACGCTCACCTTCTACTTCACCGAGACACCGCCGGCGCGGAGCTTCGCTACACCCACCTCGTTTGCCACGGGAGTCGCGGTGGCGAGCAACACCGTACGCCTGCAGGATGTCGTCGCCGCGCTCGTTGGCGTCGATCCCTCGCGCAGGGTCATCGACGGCGACGGCGAGCTGTGCCAGTGGTCGTCGACCCCTTTCCGCCTGGGCGGCGAAGTCCGGCGCCTGGGTCACGAGGGGCTGCTCCAGAAGTTCGCGAGCCACGGCTGGACGGTGCGCACCAGCCCGAGCCCGCCCCAATCATTTACTCACTTCGGAGGCCACACCGCGCCGGTCGGCGACGCGCGCTGCTGAATCTAACCCGGTTCTCCGAAATCCGTCCCGCGCGGCGACATTAAGCGTACGTCCCGTCTCGCGCAACAGCGTGAAGCCGATAAGGAGACGCAATCCCACGACGGCAGGATCCAACGCGCGCGCGTTCGCTTTGCTCGCGGATGGGTGGTGGCAGAGTCCGCCGACTGCGCGTCGCGGCTGACCAGCGGGCTCCGCGCGCGTCTTAGCTCCAGGGCGGCCGACGTAAAACAGTCCAGGGCCTCCACGTAGGCAATGTTTCTAACCGCATCGCGGTGGCGGTTGGCCCAGTCGAACCCGAGTGCGGAGCCCCAATCGTGCACGACAAACGTCACCTGCTCACGCACCGCCAAACTCTCGAACAGCGCTGGGGGGTCCCGTCGCGTGGGCACGGGTCGCGGCGACGGCCACGCCTCCGGGAGCGCGTCCTCGGCCAGATCGAAAGCGCCCTACTATAGCGGTCGTCAGCGTGACTGCCCCTTCAGACCGTCAACGTGAAGCCGTTGACGAGCGACAACATGCCGAGCGCTCCCGCTGCGAGGCTCAGCCACCACACCGGCGGCATCCGTAGCAAGGCGGCGATGGCCCCCAGCCCTATCGCGACCTGGAACAGCGTGACGGCCACCGCGAACCGGTGGTGATGAGCGAGCTGTTCTTCCGAGTCGCGGTTGAGCTGCTCCGTTTGTTGGGCGAGTTGCTCGGCCTGAGGTTGGAGTTGGTCCTGGCTCTGCTGACGCCGCGCAGCCTCGTCCTGCGTGGCCTGAATCTCCTCAGGCGTCCCGCCCACGTGGCCTAGGAGGATAGCCAGGGTCTGCTGCTGGTATTTCTTCAGGCTGTCGGCCTGGTACTCATTCCACGTGTCGACGGCCTGGGTCTGCAGCAGGACGGCCTGGTTGGCTCGGTACAGCGCCTCATTTGCATAGTTGCCGGACTCGAGCGCGGCGATCGCTGCAAAGACGGCGAACAGCGCGGTGCTAACGGCGAGTGCATCGAGCCAGAATGGGCGTCCGCGACGCGGCGCGCTCGCCTCGCCTGCCTCAGCGGCGTGATGGCGCCGCTCCTCGATCTGCTCCTGGAGCCGGTCGGTGTCGATGTCGATCTCTTCTGCCATGCACTTTTATGCTCGATCCCAAAAGATCGTGTGGCAAGGTGCCGTGCCAGGTTCACGAGGGTGATGAACAACGTCCATTTCGGGCGGACGGATGTGGCTCTTCCGGTAAGTGGCTGTGAGGAGGGAATCGCGCGAGCACAGGAGATAGCTGCCGACGGCGGAGATCGCTTTGGGCGCGGGTGAGGTCGGTGGGCAGGCGCGATGAGCATGACCGACGTTGCCCGCGCGTTGTACTACGGCATGGGCATCACCGATCAATTCGGGGTCGGCGCTCGAGGAAATCCCCGCCACAACCAATCCACTCGGGGTCAAAGGCATCGGTGAGGCAGGCAGTTCGGAGTCTTCGACTGGATCGATCTGAATCCACGCTACCGTGTCATCCAGCTCGCGACTGACTCGAGACTCTCGTCGAAGTAGCCCCTCGCCTCGCAAGCTGGTGTCGGCTCAGCGCAACGATTCCAAGCGCATTCAGCGTCCCGGCGCCGCCAAAGCGGACCCCCGTCGAGATGGGGTAGTCCTGGCAAGAGTGATCCGGCTGTAGGGCCGCTGCGTATCGTGGGTAGAAGATCGCGTACGTGAGGGCCATGCCAATGTATTTGCGCGTGACACGCGGCCAATGGGCCGATCCTGCGTCGGCTGATAGTCAACCAACGGGCCAACTGCTGGAGGAGTTGAACCGAACAATCAGGGGACTGCCCGGGAACCAGAACTACGTGGGAGGCGTCGACCCATCCGGCAACGGACGAGTCATTGCCATCAGTGTCTGGGACACGCAGGAACACGCGCGGTTCGATGCTGCCATCAGCGACATAGGATCACGGCTTCAGGCGCTCGGTTTGCGAATAGAGCCATCCGAGTTCTTCGAGGTGCGAACTCCAACGTGACCCTTCGAAGTCCGGGCGCGACGAATCGCTGTTCACGGTTCGAGCACCACCTTGATCGCACCATCTTGTTTACTCTGGAACATGGCGTACGCCTCCGGCGCTTTCGCCAGCGGCAATCGATGGGTGACGAGGTGCTCGACGTCCAGTGGATCGCTGTCGTCCAGCACGAGTGGGAGCAAATCCTCCACCCAGCGTTTCACGTGGGCCTGGCCCATACGTAAGGTGAGACCCTTGTCGAACATCCTCAGCATCGGCATCGGGTCGGACATGCCGCCATAGACCCCAACAATGGAGACGGTCCCCCCTCGGCGGACGGCGTCCATGGCCTGCGTCAGCGCCGTCAGCCGATCGACCCCGGTTGTGCGCATAAGCGGATCGGCAACGGCTCGCGGCAACAAGCCCGTCGCGGCCTGCGCCACCTGCGCGATCGTCGCGCCGTGGGCTTCCATGCCTACGGCGTCGATGGCTGAATCCGGTCCACGACCGTCAGTCAGCTCACGCAGTGCGGAGACGACATCCTCGACCGTGTCTGCGTCCACGGTTTCGATGGCGTGGCCGCGGGCCATTTGCAAACGTTCGGGCACTAGATCCACCGCGATCACCCGCGCGCCGCGGTACTTCGCAATCCGCGCGCTCATCTGACCAATCGGTCCAAGACCGAATACCGCGACGCTGCCACCTTGTGGAATGTCCGCGAACTCGACCGCTTGCCAGGCGGTCGGCAGGACGTCGGAAAGAAAAAGAAAGCGTTCGTCAGGCGGCCCCATCGGAACTTTGATCGGCCCGAACTGCGCCTGGGGCACGCGCAGGTACTCCGCCTGAGCGCCAGGAACCTGGCCGTACAGTTTGGTGTAGCCGAAGAGCGCAGCGCCGCTCTGCTGGTCACGCACCTGCGTGGTCTCGCATTGCGCGAACAACTGCTTCCGGCACATCCAGCACGTCCCGCACGCGATGTTGAATGGCACGACGACTCTGTCGCCGGGTTTGATCTCCTTTACGCCGCTGCCGACGTCTTCGACGATGCCCATGGGTTCGTGCCCCAGAATGTCGCCTTCCTGCAGAAACGCCCCCAGGAGCTCATACAGGTGCAGATCGGAGCCGCAGATCGCGGTGGAAGTGATCCGCACGATCGCGTCGGTCGGTGCTTCGATACGCGGGTCAGGAAGATTGTCGACGCGCACGTCGCGTTTGCCATGCCAGGTAACTGCTCGCATAGTGCCTCGTTGAGTGATTGGTGCTCGGCAGGGGCACACGGCGTGCCAACGCGCTCGATTCGGGGTGATGAGCGCCAGTAGCAGCTACACGCCAGCCATGCGATGCACACTCCGCCTGTGCATGTTTGCATAGTTCTCGGCAAAATCGTCGAATCTACAGGGTAGCGGCACACACCGTGCTCATGACCCCCAAAGCTGCATGGCACCCACTTCTATCCACCCCACATTGGGGCCGTTGTCTAGGCGCTGCGCGCTGCTGGCCGGTGCCGCAGCTGCGGGCGCGTTGCTGCCGTTCGCCGGCGCGACGCTCCCAATTGCCGCGGCACCACAATCTGGAGCCTCCCCTCGCACGAAGAATGTCGCGCTTGTAGTCGCACGAGCAGTTGCGACTCAGCAACTGATCGACTTCGGCGCCCCGGCCGAGCTGCTGGATTCGAGGGGGTGTGGACCAGCGATCACATCCAGCTTTGGCACGAGGACCAGGGGCACCCGATGTTTCCGTGGATCACCCTCGCCCTGCTCGGATTAAAATGCACAAAGCCTTTCTGGGAACGGGGGTGACCACATCGACCAATCGGTACGATCCCGCCGGAGTCGTCCAGGCATTCGCCACGCTGGGTGTGCTGTACCCGGCCGAGTATTTCTGGGTGTCGGAACTGGCGAAGCGCTCAACGAGACGGCAGCCACTGGTCGTTCCGGTCGCTACCAGGAACGCCACGATCGCCTGGAGGAGGCTATCGGACTCATTCGAAAGTTGTGGACAGGCGAGCACACCACGTTCTCAGGTCAGTACTACACGGTCCGTAATCTGCGCCTGTATGACGTTCCGGAGCAACCGGTGCCGATCAATGCGGCCGGCAACGGACCGAAG
This sequence comes from Chloroflexota bacterium, assembly GCA_019247515.1. GTDB lineage: Bacteria > Chloroflexota > UBA6077 > UBA6077 > CF-72 > CF-72. The sequence goes on from JAFAOS010000464.1 coordinate 4,626, forward strand.
AGTGCCCGCCTGATGGGCGACGGCTGGATCACTACTCCAGCTAACCTGGCGAATCCAGACCTCCACGACGCATTTCGCGAGGGTGCGCTGTCGGCAGGCCAGGATCCTGGCACCATGCCGATCCTGCTGGAAGACTTTGTTGTCATTCGTGATGAGGCCGAAGCCAGATCCTGCCAGCGCCATACGATGTCTGGCCGGCCTGGTTGGTCAGTACCAACCCGAGCGATCAGGTGAAGCACATTCAGGGACTGTGGGGCGCGGTGCGAAGCATGTCTTCGTGCACAGTGGCAATCAGGATCAGATGCGCCTGATCGATTTCTATGCGAAATACGTTCTGCCACAGATTCGCGCGTAACTGGTGGGAATGCAGGTGTTCGGCATGCGGTTGACGCCGCGCTGGGCGGCACCCCTCCTTGCGGCTGGTGTGCTCTTCGGGTTGCGCAAGGCGTTGAGCAATCGGACGCACCCCGACCTGCGTGATCAGGTCGCCTTGATAACTGGCAGCTCACGCGGGCTCGGCCTGGCGCTGGCGCGAGAGTTCGCGAGACGCGGCTGCCGGCTGGTCCTGTGCGCGCGTGATGCGGCGGAGTTGGAGCGCGCCCGAAGCGACGTCGCCCCCTTCGGCATCGACGTGCTGGTTCTGACATGCGACGTTACGGATCGGGAGCAAGTCGGGCGAATGGTCGAGACCGCGACGCGTCGCTTCGGCCGCGTTGACATGCTGGTAGCCAACGCGGGCGTGATCAAGGTCGGGCCGCTCGCAACGCAGACCATCAGCGATTTCGAACAAGCCATGGCCGTGATGTTCTGGGGTTGCCTCTACGTCGTCGATGCGGTCCTCCCCCAGATGCGAGCCCGCCGTTCGGGCAGGATCGGGATCGTCACCTCGATTGGTGGCAAGGTCAGTGTGCCGCATCTGCTGCCTTATTCCTCGGCGAAGTTCGCCGCCACCGGTCTCGCGGAGGGCCTTCGCGCCGAACTGAAGCCCGACGGAGTTTCGGTAACGACGGTCGTACCAGGTCTGATGCGAACCGGTTCCCACGTGAACGCTGAATTCAAAGGACGAAACAAGGCCGAGTTGGGGTGGTTCAGTCTGGGCGCTACGCTGCCCCTCACCTCGCTGAGCGCCGAGGACGCCGCCAGGCGCGTTGTCGAGGCAATGCAGCGCGGCGACGCAGAAGTCATCCTCGGTTGGCAGGCCGGCATGCTGGCGCGTGTGCACGGTCTGTTGCCCGGAGTGACGACTGACGTGCTGGGCGTGGTCAACAGGCTCCTGCCGGAACCGGGTGGAGTGGGCACGCACAGTGTCAGCGGCAAAGCGAGCCAGTCGGCCGTGACCAGATCTCCCTTGGAGCAGCTCGGTCAGCAGGCCGCGCGCGACCTCAACCAGTCCTGAACGCCGTGACAGTGCGTGCGGAGGCACGTGGACGCGGCGCCGCAGAAGTCATCCTCGGTTGGCAGGCCGGCATGCTGGCGCGTGTGCACGGTCTGTTGCCCGGAGTGACGACTGACGTGCTGGGCGTGGT
>JAFAOS010000423.1 GCA_019247515.1 Chloroflexota bacterium
GGGCAGCGTGGACCGCGCTTGGCACAACGCTGGCGATGGTCAGTAGGAGCGCGCTGGCGAGCGCGCGCGGGAGCAAGGGCATGGAGGAACTCCGTGGCAGGATGGACGAGGAGACTCAGGTGGTCGGGGGCGCCTTCAGCATGGCCACTGGTGCGGGAGCGCCGGCGAGATGGGCCACGACGTCGTCGCCGGTGGGATCCTTGTAGGCCAGCGCGCTAGTTTGTCTGGCCGATGGGACTGGCGACCGTGGTGACCAACAGCGTCACCAGCAGGACGACGGAGCGGAAAGGGCGCAGGTGAGGGCGTGTGAACCTGGTGTGCATGAGGAGCACTCCTGTGTTCGGTTGGGATGGTCCCCACTCTGAGCCGGGCGCGTCGATTCGCCATCGGGAATGGGCCGTATCTGGAGGCCGTATTCCGAGGCCGTAGCTGGTTCTTCGGCCGTGCGCCAGGTGAGCAGCACAATCATGGACAGCAGCAGGTCAGGGTGAGCGGGCCGTAGGCCTGCCATGCAGCGCCCGTCCGCGTTGTTCCTCGGTGCGGCCGATCCGACCAGGGGGTCAGTGAGGCCGCGAGCGGCGCAGCTCAGGCGTGCTGCCGGTCTGCCGACGTCAGGCCGCGGGCCGTGGCCCAACTGGCGATCTCGGTCCGCGAGCGCAGGCCCAGTTTGGTGCGGATGTTGTCGGCGTGCGTGTCGGCGGTGCGCGCGGTGATGACCAGCCGCTCGGCGATCTCAGGGCTGGTCAGGCCCTGTGCGATTAGCACTGCCACCTCGCGCTCACGGTCGGTCAGAGGAGGTCCAGCCTCCACCATTGGCGCGCTGCCAGCACGCGGTAGTGGGTCGGCCAGCATGACCTCGAGCGGGAGGGACCGACCCTCGGCTTGCGCCAGCGCGAACGCCGCGTCGCCCAACGCCCGCCGGGCGGTCGCCGCGGTCGCCGCTTGCCGCTGCAGCGAAAAGGCGGGGTCGCGCAGGTCCTGGCGCCCGGCTGCGTCACGCCCATCGGCCTCGGAACCATGCGTCTCCCACGCCATGCCGCCGGTCGACCCGCGGCGGTACTCGACCAGCCCCAGAAGCCGGGCGGCGCGGCGCACCTCGCCCTGCGCCCCAACCACCACGGCCAGCGCCTCGAGCGAGCCGATGACGCCCCACTCGTCCCCAAGTGCCTGGAAAAGCGCGAGCGCCTCGGCGACCTCCGCGCGCGCCTCGCCGAGGCGACCCTGCTGGACGTGCAGCGCGGCGACGGCATGGAGCATGGAGGCGAGACCCCAAAGGTGCCCGATGTGCCGCAGTTCGGCAAGTCCTCGCTCCAGCAGGTCCTGGGCGGTCTTGAGCTGGCCGGCGTGTCTGGCCAGGTTGCCCAGCTCAACGAGGCTGATGGCTCGCACGAAGGGCTCGCCGGCGGCCGCCGCGACCTCCCGCGCCTCGCCGAAGCGCTCGGCGGCTCGCACGCCGTCGGCCTGGCCTAGCGCGACGAACCCGAGCAGGAACAGACCCTGGGCAATCACCCGCCCATCGCTCACCTCGCGCGCGATCGGCAGTGCCTCGGCCGCCGCTAATTGGACCGCGGCCAGATCGCCCTGTCGCAAAGCCAGGCAGCCCATTCCGCCCAGCACCCTCGCTCGGGCCGTGTGCGGCCCGCCGGGGAACGCCAGCAGCTGGGTCAGCCAGTGTCGCCCCTCGGTGAACTGGCTGCGACCGAACCAGTACAGCCACAGCACGGCGCCCAAGCGGAGGCCTGCCTCGGCATGCCCGGCCTCGATGCACCAGCTCAGGGCAGCGCGGAGGTTGTCGTACTCGCGACCGAATCGGTCATAGACCGTGAGGTCGCGGTTTTCCCAGAGCCGCGGTTCGAGGGCCTCCGCCCAGTCCAGCCAGAACGCGGCGTGTCGCCGACGCGTGGCCTCGAGCTCGCCGTGCTCGACGAGGCGCTCCAACGCAAAGGCGCGGACCGTCTCGAGCATCCGGAAGCGAGGCTCGCCGTCCGGCTGCTCGGCGGCGTGGAGCAGGCTCTTGTCGACCAGCGAGCCGAGCCCCTCCAGGGCATCCAACCCGGGCTCGAGGACCGCCGCGGTGGTCTCGAGCGTGCTGCCGCCCACGAACACGGCCACTCGTCTGAACAGCGCCCGATCCTCGACGCTCAGCAGCACATAGCTCCAGTCGACGGCCGCATGCAGCGTTCGGTGCCGCGCGGGCACGTCCTCGGCGCGGGCGCGCAGGTCGAGCCAGCGTCCGAGCCGCGCCAGCAGGGCGGCTGGCGGCAGCAGCCGGCTCTGCGCGGCGGCCAGCTCGATAGCAAGGGGCAGGCCATCCAGGCGGTTGCAGATCTCGGCCACGACGCGAGCGTTCGCGGGGGTTAGGACGAACGCCGGACAGACCGCCCGCGCCCGCTCCACGAACAGGGCGACGCAAGGGTTCTGCATGAGCTGGAGGGGGTCTCCGTCAGGCCCCGCGCTTGGAAGCGCGAGCGGTGCCACGGGGAGCTCCTGCTCACGGCGGAGGCGCAACGGCTCGCGGCTGGTAGCCATCACCACCAGGTCGGGGAGCGCCTCGAGCAGCTCGCCCACGAGTGGGGCGGCGGCCAGGACGTGCTCGCAGTTGTCGACGACGAGCAGCGCGGGGCGGCCGCGCAGACGCGTCGCTGCAAGCGCCTGCGGCAGGGGCAGCCGCCCGTCCCAGTTCAGGCCAAATGCGGCCGCGACCGCCAGTGGAACGAGGGTTGGATCGGGAACTGGCGTGAGGTCGACGAACCCCGCCTCCATGGAGCCGTCACCGGTGAGCTCGCCCGCGAGCGTCAGCGCCAGGCGGGTCTTGCCCACGCCACCCGGGCCCGTCAACGTGAGCAGACGCGCCCCCTCCGCCAGGAGCGTGCGGGCCAGTGCCAGCTCCCGCTTTCGACCGAGCAGGCTGCCGATGGGCCGGGGCAGGCGCACTCCGGTTCGCGAGGCGGCAGGCGCGGGCGGCGGTGCGGAGCTGACGAGCGGGCTGGCCACCCGCGCGCGGCTCAGGCGGGTGGACCGCGGGCCCGTGCCCCGTTGCCCGTGGGCGCCCGTCATGCCCAAGCAGGATACGCACCCCGCCGACTTCGACGGGGTTGCTGTCGAGGCGCCCGCCGGCGGGTCGCCGGTGTGGAGTCCCGGGTCGCAAGGGCCGCTGGTGGCGTTCATTGACTCAGCGCAGTCGACCGTGACGGTTGAGAACGAAGAGTTGAGCGACGCCGCGATTGTGCAGGCGCTGGTCCGCGCTGAGCAGCGAGGAGTGGCGGTGACGCTCACCATGACCTATCAGAAGGACTGGGCTCGGGCATTCGGCGCGCTGAGCGCGGCGGGTGCCTCGGTGGCCACCTACACCGGCGAGAAACCAATCTACATTCACGCCAAGGTCATCGACGTCGACGCTGGTACCGACCACGCCGCGGTGCTGGTGGGCTCCCAGAACTTCACCCAGACATCGCTGGACCGCAACCGGGAACTCGGGGTGGTCATCGACGATCCCGCGATCGCCGAGCCGCTGGCCGCGACGCTGGCCACGGACCACGCCGGTGCGACGCCATGGCAGACCTGAGACGATCCAACGGGCTGATCAACGATCCCGCTCCGCGCCATACGCTCCCGCTGATCCGAGCCGGTTACGTGTTGAGGAATCAGGCTTCTCCGACGCTCAGCTGTGGTGTTGGACTGCCTGCTTCAGCACGGAGATGAGCTCGCCAGGTCCTCTGCCAGCAACGACACCCTGCCGACGCGCTGCTGAAAGTCCAACTCGGACGGAGCCAGATACGTGTAAGACTCCGCCACAGCAGGACACGCAGGGTCGGGTGCCTCGGCGGCCACCCCGGCTACCCTGTTTGACACCGGATCGCCGCAGGTGTCGCCCGTGCAGCTGCGGCATGTCGGCATGGGCGTTGATGCAGCCTCTGGCCGATGGATCAGCACGTAGCTACGCCATACCGCTGATGTTGCGCAGGACGTCAGCACCGCCGACGGGTACACGCCCCCAAAAGCACAGGGCGTAATGGTCCGCTGGGGACTCAGCAGCCATCACGGGATGGCGATGACGCCATGGCTTCTATCACCCGCTGCTACTGGCGCAGGAAGAGGCGCAACGTCTCAATCACAATTACATCCGCACGGAGCATTTGCTGCTGCGGCTGGTGCGCGAGGGCGAAGGCGTGGCGGCCTTGGTGCTGGTCAACCTCGGCGTGGAACTCCAAAGTTCGCAAGCGGGTGGAGTTCATCATCGGCCGCGGCGATCGTGCTGTCGCGGGCAACATCGGCCTGACCCCGCGCGCCAAGCTTGGCGAAGGTGCGGCGCAGGTCGTGCGGCGCCAGGGTCCAGCCCAGAGGGCGGGCGTAGGTAGAGACCACGTCGGGCAATGGTTATAGGGCTCGCGTGGTAGTGCTGGACCGAAGACCTCACAGCCATTTGACGGAATCGCGAGCCCTGCATGTACTGGTGCACCATGACCGGACGAAGCGGCTTCTCGCGCCAGGCAGCGTGTGGCTTTGCCGGCCGGTGCGTGTTTACCCCTGGCGACAAAGACATGACAATAGGCGCTGGGCCGCCACCCAGAAAGGGGGTGCTGGCGAGGAGCAATAGTGGCGGCGCTCGGCAAGTTCGCTTTGGTCGCTGCACGATTGTCTGTGGATGTGCAGCGACGCTGTTCGCTCGCCATGGAGGGGCAATGCTCTGGCGGTTTCACCTCAGACCCCACTGGCTTGTGCTGGCCGCCTCTGTCTCGACGGCCGTCGGGCTGCTCGGCTCGTCCAGTTCCGCTGCGGTTCCCGATCCTGGAGCTTCGACCAACAACGACGATAACGAAGCCGTCTACCGCGACGGCTACCAGGGCGCGGCAGGCTACCTCCCCGTCTTCCATCCGACACCGCTCACGGCCGCCGAGGCCACGACGGCTCGGACGAGCCTGTACCCAACCTCGGGCGGAAAGACGCCCAGCCCGTCAAACGTCGCACTCGAGTTCCCAGACCAGTTCAAACTCCAGATTGCATGCTTCGGACGCGGTCTGGATCCGCGCGGCCCGTACGCCGAGCCGCCGCGGGCGCCCTATCTGATTCCGGGCAACGTCGCGGCGATGACATTCGGCACTCGCGTGTTGCGGGGCGGCGGCCTGTATATCGCGACCTCACCTGGCGGATTCAACAATACCGTTACGGGCACGCCGAACCTGAATCCGGCAGCCGGACCAATCGTTACCGAGGAAAACACGGCCGGCGTGTATGAGATCGCGCTCGGCAGCGACGGTACGTGCAGCACGATTCGAACGGTCAGCGGCGGCCAGGAGAAGGCCGGCGCCAACGGTGGTCCGCAACCAGAGTTCGGCGACTTTGGGCAGAACATCGACGGACTCAGCTTTCATGACGGGTTCCTGTACACGGACGACTTCAGCGGCGGGCCTGAAGGCGCGCGCTCCGGCCCGAGCTTTTCGGCCGGCCGTGTCCACCGCGTAGACCCGAGGACTGGTACGCGTGTGGCGCTGGTAGCCAACCTGCCATCTGAGGGCGACCACCAGAACGATGCGTTTGTCTTCTTCAACGAAGCGGGCCACACATGGGTCGAGTTCGAGCAGGGGACGACCACCAACAGTGGCACTGTCGACGGCGAGGGTCTGGGCGACATTCCGTGCTTCGACGTCGAGCTGACACCAGCTGGCGAGCAATTCTTCCCGTTCACAATGGGGTACAAGCGCACCGTGCACAATTTGCCGGGTGGCGCGCCACTGGTGGATGGCAGTGTCGGGCCGAATGGTGGTCATATTGTGCGCGGCACGCTGCCCTGCAGTGGCTCGACCATGGCCGTGCAGGCGGACTCGAGCATAAACGCCGACGGCACCAACTCGACGCTCCGGCTCACGGGCTGGGGATTCCGCAATCCATACGGTATGGTCGTCGCGCCCAAGGATGTTCCCGGTGTGGGTGGCGAGCTGGTCCTGACCAACAACGATGTCGATGTCCGCGGCCAGCGGCCGCTGGCGAACGGCGGCGATGATGTCTGGCCATTCGAAGTCAATGGCACGCCGCCGCGCAATTGGGGCTGGCCGAACCAGATCAACTTCTCTTCCTCGGCCGATCCGCAGTTCGGGCTGGGCAACAACCAGTTGGCGGGTGACGCGGGCGCGTTTACCGAGAACCAGGCGCGCCGCCCGGCGACGCAGCCCGCACAGGCAATCGTCGGCGAGGCGGCGATCTTCAACTACCTGGAGGATTCGGCTGGACACCTGTTCCGCGAAGGTGACGTTGTCAATCAGGAGATCGACGCCGAATTCGTCCCCGGCGTCTCGCTGGCAACCGTGGACATCTCGGCCGATGGCATCGACGTCAGCAGCAACGCAGGCTTCGGCGGCAACGAGCTGCTGCACAACTTCTTTTTTGCAGGCTTCGGTAATCTCGAGTTTCCGCTCGGGAGTGTGCCGGCGGCACGCGTGGGTAAGGACGTGCGGCGGCTCAAGGTGGAAACGACCAGTACCGGGGCCTACGTCGGCACGGTCCAGAAGGTATTCGCGCACAACAAGACGCAACCTGGTGGTTGGAAGAACCTGAACACCGGCGGGTTCCTGGGACCGTTGGACCTCAAGTTCTCGCCCTCTGGGACGTCGATGTGGTTGGTCGACTTCGGTGGGTTCTTTACGAAAGATTCCGGGGCGGTGGGTGGTTACCGCTGCGACCCCGCACCGGGTGACTGCGCGAACGGAGCCAACGACCACCCCGATGCGAAAGTTCCTGGCAGCCAGTACGGGATCAGTATCGAGCAGGGCGCAGGCACCTCGATGCTGTGGCACTTCATGCCGCACAACGCCCCGCCGCCTAGCGCGGCCGACGACTGATCCAGTACGCCTTGTATCCCAGACGAAGCGCGTAGTGCTGCTTGCCGAGTCGACCGGGCGAAGTGCCCGGTTCGGCTCGGCGTCACTGTCGCGGATCCGCCATGTGGAGTTGGCGTCCCGCGACCTGCAGCTGACAGCCGCGGCTGAGATCCTGCTTGGCAAGCGTGCACAGCCTCGACTAGCCTGGATGGCTGATTGTGCGGTGCTCATACGTCCGTTCGACGAAGCGGAATGGGACCGGGTGCTGGGCTTTGCAGACACCGTCGTTCCGTATGACCGCGCGGGCAACCGAGGCGCTAGAGGTCTGGCGAAACCAGCTCATGGCGTTTGGCGGCGGGTGGGTGATCGAACTTGACGTACAACGATTTTTCGACACGTTGGACAAAGGCCAGCTTCGAACGTTTCTGCGCCGCCGGGTGCGTGACGGCGTGCTCCTGCGTCTGATCTGGAAGTGGCTAAACGCGGGTGTGCTGGAAGACGGGGCCGTGTGGTACCCGGAGCCCGGCACGCCGCAGGGTGGAGTGGCTCTTCACCCCTGCTGGCGAACATCTTTTTGCACGAGGTGCTGGACGTGTGGTTTGAGCAGGACATCAAACCTCGGCTCAAGGGCGAGGCCGTCCTGATCCGCTACGCGGACGACGCTGTGCTGGGCTTTAGCCGAGAAGAAGATGCGCGCCGGGTGCTGGCGGTGCTGCCGAAGCGATTCGGCAAGTACGGCCTGACCCTGCACCCAAGGAAGACCCGATTGATCGACTTCCGCTCGCCGCAAAGACGCGACTCGACGGGACCAACCGCCGGGCCGCAGCGGGGAACGTTCGATCTGCTGGGCTTCACCCACTACTGGGCGAAGTCGCGGCGCGGGTATTGGGTGATCAAGCAGGAAACGGCCATGGATCGTCTGAGTCGGGCGATCACCTGAATAGGGCGATGGTGCCGCGAGCATCGCCACACGGCAGTAGGTGAGCAGCATCGTGAGCTTGCGCAGAAGCTGCGGGGTACTACGGGTATTACGGGATCACCGGGAACTCGTACGCCCTGAGTAGATTTCTGCACCAGGTCAAACGGCGCTGGTGCTACTGGCTCAATCGGCGATCTGACCGTGGGCGGTGGACATGGGATCGGTTCGCGCGGTACATGCGGGCGCACCCGTTGCCGGCACCGATCGCCGTCCATTCAGTACTTCGACACGCAGCGAAACCGTGATCTGAGGAGCCGGATGCCCGAGTCGGGCACGTCCGGACCTGCCGGGGGCCTGGGTAGGCAACTACCCAGGTCTACCCAACCAGAGGCCGGCTTCAGGCACCCTCGGCCCAGTGGACGGGCCTGGCACTCCGCCAGGCCGTCTGGCGTAAAAGTGATCCCCATTGGACCGCCTGTGGAATTCCTGAGGTCTTTACACCGATCATGGCAGCGACTTCGCTTCGCACCATCTCGAGCAGGTAGCCGCCGATCTCGGCATTCGGCTGAGCTTTTCGATCGCTGGCCGGCCGCGCGGACGCGGAAAAGTCGAGAGACTCTTCGCGACCGTCAACCAATGCCTGCTGTGTGATCTGCCGGGCTACACACCGGCTGGCAGTGGTACGCCAGCCAAGCCAGTCCTCACACTCAGTCAGCTGGACGCCCGGTTTCGCGCTTGGCTTCTGGACGAGTACCACCAGGACGTTCACAGCGAAACTGGCGTCGCGCCGCATGTCCGTTGGAATCCGATGGATTTCTTCCGCAGCTACCGGAGTCGCTTGAGCAACTGGACCTGCTGTTGCTCACCGTAGCGCGCTTGTGTGACTTTGCACGCTATTTGGCGCGACGATTCTTTGCAGGCTAATTGACGCGTATCAGAGAGGGTTAGAGAGCGCTGACGACCAGGCTCTCACGTCTGGCGTGTGGTCTTACCCACGCCAGGTACGCCGTAGCACAACCCGATGTAGCGAGCCTGGCGACAGGCGTCGCAGAACTCCACAAAGCGTCGATATTCTCGGGTGACGATGAACTCCGTCGGTCCCGATGCACCCTGATCCGAGGTCACTCGTCGTTGAAGTAACGCTTCAAACCTGGACGTTCAGCCGGTGCTGCCGAACTGGCTGGAAGCTCCGGCTCGGAAAACAGCGGGCCGACCTCCGGGTCGCCGCGTCGCAGACCGAGCAATGTTTCGACGGTCGCCTGGCGATCTGCCAACGTCGCGCGCAGCTGGCGGCGATGGCTATTCCGGGCGCGAATGATGTCCTTGAGCCCGATGGTCTCGCCGGCCAGCTCGGGACAGATCGCCCGACGCAAGAAGAGGTCGCGTCGAGAGCAGCCCGGGCGTCGCCATGGCCATCGACGGCTACTCCGGGATCATCGCCTGCGCGTTGTCTCTAGCCGGCAGCTTTCGTCTAGCGCGTCTCGTGAACGGCACTCTGGTGCAGTTCGGACGACACCCGGATTGCCGCACGAGGTTGACATGCAGGCGCTCGAGCGTATACTGGCGCCTCTCTCGTGCGGCGGCGCGTTTTGTGGGGCAGCATTCGGACTGCGGCGTCGGTTGTCGTGGTAGTCAGCCTGGCGCTGTCGTCCCTCACGCCCACAGTGCAGGCCGCACCAGCCGTACCGCCCATCGCGGACCTCGTCCCGACGGGTCCACATGGCGACGACAATCCGCCATCTGAGCCGCAAACTAATCCCGTACCAGCCGAGGCCGGCGAGGTCTCCGCATCGGGCGGCTTCACGTATTCGCGCGCGCTCACCGTACCTGCGGCACGCGGCCCGGTCCCGCGTATGAGCCTGGCATACAGCTCGAACGCCGGCAACGGCATCGCCGGATTCGGGTGGCAGGTAGTCGGCTTGCCAGCCATCGCGCGTGTACGTGCTGACTCTGGGATCAGCTTCGGCGGAGCAGACACCTATGCGCTTCTTCCCGACGGCTGGGGCGGGGCGCCGAGCCCCGACAATATCCTTGTCAATCCAGGATCTGACTCCAACTGGTACCTGTCCAAACAGCTGACCAGTCCAGCACAGCAATTTCGGCCGTCCAGCGCACGAGCCGGCGATGGGCCATCGTACTGGACCATGCGCGACGGCAAAGGCATCACGTACTATTTCGGGGGCGACGAGACAACCTCCGCCGACGCCTCCAATCCAGCCAATTCGGCGCTCTGGGAACCCGACACCGGAGTGAGTCGAGCGCGTGGCGTCGTCGCCTGGGCTCTCTACAAGGTGATGGATGCAAACGGGAATTACTATCGCGTCACTTACCACCGCACGCCGGTAAGCCTGTATGTGTCACACATTCAGTACAACCTTCCGTTTAGCTCCGGCTCACAATCGCTGCTTGTGCGGTTTAGCTACGAGGCACGCACCGACGTTGTGCCCATGCCGCAACACCTCTCGCTCCGGTTGAACGCTATCCGCGTCTACGCCGGGCTGGGCTACGAACTCGCCGGCGACTCCTTGGCCGCTACCGTCGCATCTCCAGGCCCCGTCGAGGACATCCCCGGAACGCCGACGCTCGTGCGCGAATACGTGCTTGGCTATGCGAGCAGCGTTGTCCCAGGGGACGGCACCGGCCTGGGAGTTAGCCTGCTGTCGTCAATTCGCGAATACGGCTCGGACGCGGACTCGGGCGGCGTGAGCCTCGAGCCAACCACGTTTAGCTACACCGATGCGGACGCTTCAACGCGTGGTCTAGCCGGCTTTCCGACGCAGATGAGTGTGGCCAGTCACGCCTTCATGACCCTCGCTGGCTGCAATCCCGACACGGACAACGCCGAGTGCAAATGGCAGACGTTCATTGGGGACTTGGATGGTGACGGGCGGGCCGACATAATCCGCGCCTACTACGGCGACTTTGGCGGGTACGTGCAGTACACGTGCGGCGCCAACGACGGGTTCAGCGGACCGGTGATAACCCACTCGAGCTACCCCGCGGACTCCCATCAACCCGAATACCTTCTGGCCATGGCTGACGTCAATGGAGATGGCAAACAGGACCTGATCGCTGTCTACCCTGATGCCGCGGCTCATACGTTCACAACGTACGTCGCTTTTGGACAGGCTGGTTGCACGCTGGGCCAGTGGGAATTCATGGGCATCGACACGCTTCCTGCCGAGTTGCCAATGTCGCCGTATGACGTGCCGCCACCCTCCCAGGACGCGATTTCGCACCTTCCACCGCATGGCAACTGGCGCTTGCGCAGCTGGCGCCTGGTCGCGGCTGACGTGAACGGAGATGGACTCGCCGACATCATCCTGTACGACAATGGCGCGCGCATCTACGGTGACTGTATTCCCAAATACGGCAACGGCATCGGACCGGCAATCTTTTCAGCAGCGATGGTCAATCGCGTCCTGTATCAGAAGCTCTCGAGTGGCGCATCGCTGGGCGCCGTGCAATTCTTTGCATCGGCCAATCTGGGGGGTAACGGTTCGATTCCTGCATGGCGGACAACAGAGGATCCCACATTCTTCTTCTACGACACGAATATCGAGGGCAGTGTCACCCCAGCCATTTTTCCACAGCAGCAGACTGGGACGTGTGCATACCTGATCGACTACGAGTTCAATGGCATCGTCGCCGAGGACGTCAATGGCGATGGTCGGGCCGACATCGTCGCGAGCTGGTCGTCAGCAAATCAGATCGTCGGCCAGGGCGATGCTCCCTCCGGCGTGTTCGGGTCGCGACCAATCTCACCTCCGCCAGCTCCGACTCGCATCATGATGGCTGCGCTCGGAGGGTCACAGGGACTCGGCACCCCGCAGGAGACGGGCTGGGTGGACCCGGTGCCGCTGCCGACGACCTCCGGTCCGTACTGGCCGTCATTGACGCTCCGCACTGGAGACATCAACGGCGATGGGGTCGGCGATGTACTGTTCAACTTTCAAGGTTCTGCCGGGGCAACCGGTTATGGACGATTCCTGCAATCCTGGCTGGGATCAACGACCAGCGCCAGCAGCGACCCTGGTTCGTTCGCGTCCGCCCTGTTCACTGATGCGAGCGACCCCTACACGTATCCGTACGCCGCCAATTACCCCGATTCGACACCCCCCTACAACAATCAAGCGCACCTGAACAACTGGGACTATTTCGTCGGCGACGTCAACGGAGACGGAATCGACGATTTTGTGGAGGTCTACCGGGGCGCGGCTGGGTCCAGAATCGGCTGGGCAGCCGGAGCCCCGACCGGGATGGCGGGCTTCACCATAGTCGGCCATCCCTCCGATACATCGGCACCACTTGACGACGGTCCGCTGTCCTCGAACGGTGGCAGCAACATGGAGTATCGACGCTGGGATTACGCGCTTGGCGATTTGAACCACGATGGCATGGCGGACCTGGTGATGGCGCGAGTTGGCGGAGCTTCATCCTCAGAGGTCACGTATATACCCGGCACAACCTCCGGTCTTGCTCCGCAGACACCGTTCTACGTCAGCGCTAGCCCCATCACTCGTCGCGGTGATTCGCGCTTCATTTCAGTGCGTTTGGCGGATATTACAGCCGGCGGAGCTCAGACGGTGCTGATCATCAATGACAACGGTGAGCAAGCCGATTCCGCGCAGATCGAGTTTGCCCTACCGCCGGCGCACGTTGCCAACGGGGGCATGCCCAATCTGCTGGAACGGGTGGACAACGGTTTGGGGGCGATCACGACGGTCACCTACCAACTCGCGCGCGATATGCCTGGCGCGCTGCGCGCGGACCTGTCCGAGAGCTGCGGCGGCCCCGACGCAGGCCAGATCGTCAGCAGCGATTGCGGCCAGCCTGATCCCCGCCCGCGACCACTCGTCAGCCGCATCGATCATGATGACGGTCAAGCCGGCGACCAGCTTCGCTCATTCAGTTACGCGTACACCAACGGCCGGCTGTCGAACGGAAGGCCTTCGCAGCGCGGTGAGCTGGGCTTCGAGTCCGTGACTCGCACGGATCTTCAACTCGGTACCACGCTCACCACGCACTATCGCCAGCAGCGGCCGTTCCAAGCCCTGCCCAGTAGACAGGAACTCTCCGCCGCGGACGGTACGCTCGTCACCAGCCGTGACCGTACGTACAGCCTGATATCGGCGAGCATCGCGCCGGGAGTCAACTTCGTCGCGCTGGCAACCGACAGCACGAGCACATTCGAGCAGGGTGTGATTCAGACCATTCGCCAGACGACGTACAGGTGGAATAGTGACGACTTCACGGTGGCGCAAATACGTGATTCAACGATCTTCTCAGCCATCCCCGAGGCGCCCGATGAAACAGACTCGGACGTGGTCACTGATCGGTACTACGCCGCGAATGATCTCGCCAACTGGTACATCGGCAAGCTCGATTCCGCGGTCACGTACCGAGACACCCCCTCAGGCGGCGTGCCTCTGGCGGTCATCCGGACAACCTACGATCCCAATCACCCGTTGCGTGTAAGCCAGCGAGACAAACTGCTCCTGGCCGACTCATCACTGGTCTGCAAAGACTTGAGCGCACCCTGGGCCGTCCCCGGAACGTGCAGCGACCTGATCAACACCAACTCAGCGCGTTGGGTCACCACATTTCAGGACCCGCAATACGACCAGTATGGCAACCTGCGGCAGTGGCAGGGCATCCATACGACCAACTCAACTCACGCGGTCACGCTCGAGTACGACGCCGCCTACCAGGGTTTGGTCACGGCGACGACCAACGCGCTGCGACAAACGCAAGCGCAGAGCTATTCGCCTACGCTCCTTCCGTCGGTCACGACCGACTCGAATCAGCAGAGTAGCAGCATCACATACGATGTGTACGGCCGCGCCGTCGGCGTAACCTACCCTGGGATTTCCAGTCAATTTGCGCGCACGTGGACGTACCGCGGTCTGACGCAGGACCCCGCCCACGTGTGCCAACCAGTGGCATGCTACCTGATTACAACCACTGACTACTCGGACCCGAACACCTCCCATTCCACCGACTCGTTTCAGGATGGCTCGGGCCGCCTCGTGGAAACACTCGATCACGTCGCGGCGGGCGATACGTATCCCGATGACATCGTGTCGTTTTCCACCCGGTCGTACGCGAATGGAAGTACGATCGACTCAGCGACCGAACCGCACTTCCTCAGCGCAGCCGGAAACCGGGTTGTGCAGACAACGTACGACAGCCGCAATCGCCCGGTTCTGGTCCGGCGTGAGTCGATCGACTCAGGTGTTGTTTCGACCGAAACGCTGAATGCGTATCACTACGATATCGACGGAAGCACGACTATCACCGATGCGAATGGCCATGTGGCGCGAACATCTCACAATGCTCGCGGGCTGCTGACTCGGGCCACCGACGCGACCGGGAACGACACCGTCTATTCGCACAATCCGGGGTTCGCCCTCGCGAAAGTAACGCTCCCTAGCATTGCCTCGGGAACGCCTTCGAATCCGGGCCCGATGGCCATCCCGGCACGACCCGAACTCGAGGCTCATTTGGCAGCCCCACCGGATCAATCCATCTCAAACCTGAGCGAAATTGCCTACACGTTTGACGGTTTCGGCAGACTGACGTCGCGCTCAGACGCGCTCACGCATCTGACTACATACACGTACGACGATGCAGGCAAATTGCTCGGCCGCACCAGTTTCCGCGGAGTTGGTGGCGCGGCTACCGGCCACACCAGCTACGCCTACGATGCACTCGATCGGATACTCAGGGAGGGTGACGGTTCCGCGACCAAGGTTTCGTACGTCTGGGACGGGGATCAGGTGCCCGACGACGGAACCCTCTCCAATCTGGTCGGGCGGTTGACGGCGGTCGTGGACCAATCTGGCACGACGTTCTTCGCATATGACGCGCGCGGGAATCTTTCCAAGAAGTTTGTCGGCCTCAACGGTTTGAACGGATTGTGTCTCGGTGGCGAGGGACAGCCCATCTGTGGTTCGTTCGAGTATGACTTCGGGTACGACGACCAGAATCGACTGCTGTCAAAGACTCTGCCGGCGTTTCCGACCGCGCAATCACCTCGCCCCGTCGACACGTTCACCTACAGCAAAGACGGCGTTTTGACCAGCGTTTCACGCAACGGGGACCTTTTCGCAAGGTACGCTCAGTTCAATGCAGTCAAGCAGGTCGGCTGGGCGGGTTTCGTGCTGACCTGCGGGCGCCGGCCCGGGGTTCTGAGCAGTCCGGCCGAGTGCTGGTACGCCGACACCGCCACATACAAGTATCAGGACCACCATCTGCTCGAAAGCCTGCGCACAACACGAAGTGACGGAAGTCCGATCCAGGACGAACAGTATGCCTACGACGCGGTCGGTAACCTCACATCCATTGTGGATAACCGCCCGGCGTCCGCCAAGAGCTACACCTACACGAGCGCCGGATCGACGGTCAACGTCAACACCGACGCGGGAGCGGCGCTCGCGTATGACGCTGACGATCGGTTGACCACCTGGAGTCCGACCAATATGAGCGCAGCCGGGGGTGGAGGTCGTTATGAGTACGACCCGCTCGGCAATGTCGTCCGCGATGGTGCGGCGACCATGTGGTACACCAACTGTGGTTCGGTGCGGGCCGAGGGCTATTGCCTGACGAGCACCACCGCAACGGGCGCGGATTGGTCTGCCGAGTACGACAGTGAAGGCAAGCAGCTGACATTTACCGATTATCCGACGAACGTGACGGACGCATACGGGTATGACTACCGGCAGCGCTTGACGAGCGTGTCGCGAGGCGGAACGGAGCTGGAATCCTACACATACAACTATCAGGGCGAGCAAACCAGCCAGATCGCCAGGCATGCGGACGGATCGACGACGACCACGTGGCTCGTGGCACCTGATTTTCAGGTCCAGCAGCGGAGCTCGGATCCTCCCGGCAAGTTCGCTGTGACCTGGTCGGTCGGCGACGTGGCGATCATTACCGCTGGTGATGCGATCAGCGGCCAGGCATCCTCGAGCACGGTCGTCAGCAGCGCGTCGCAGGGACTGTCCGGTGACAGCGACGTAGCCAACCCGCAGGGTATGTATCTGCGAATGCCGAGTCGATTGGGATCAACCACAGTCGTAACTACTCCCGATCCGCGCCTGCAGCCGAGCGCGGGTGGTGCGCAGGTCTCTGACTTTGCCTACGACGCTTGGGGTGCCATCTCCAGAAGTAACGGCGACCAGTACTATTCCACGGGCTACGACACAACCGCGCAGAAGTTCACGGGCCAACGTTCTGAGGGACTGACGGGCTTGCTGTATTACCACGCCAGGTATTATTCGCCCCGGATCAAGCGGTTCCTGACAGCCGACGACGGTGAAATGGTGGCCCCGGCTGCAAGCCCGGATGTGTTCAATCGCTTCGCGTATGCCCGGAACAACCCGCAGCGCTTCATCGACCCCACCGGCCATCAGCCTGAATCTGCCGACGCCGGCGTCGACCCCATCGGCCGGGACACAGAAGAGGAAGGTGCCGGCGTAGCGCCCGCCGCCGAGCGGCCCTGGGGCGAAAGTGATCTACCGGATGCTGGACCCAAGCCGTGTAGCGTGGGCGCATGTCAGAGCGAGGTCAACCAGGGCCTAGCCGACTTCGCACCGGCCCTGCTAGCGTCATTCGCCATCCTGGGCTCGTTCCTACCCGCACCTGTTGCCATCGCACTCGCCCTGGTCGGAATAGCAAACGACGAAGACGCAGACCTTACCGGGGTGGCGCTCTTGGCGGGCGGCAAGGCTCTGGGGTCAGTGGCTCCCCCGGCCGCATCTGTCGGCGCCGGTCTGGGACGCCAGTGCGTCAACTGTACTGTGCGACAACTCGCCGAGCTGTTGGGTGGTTCATTGGAGGGAGTTGCGCCGTACGACGCACTTGAGTTTGAGCTTGCAGCCGATGCACGCGCTGATGCAGTTGGCTATGTCCAGGACGCCCTCTCGCAGGCGGTCAACAACGACGTTACTCTCAACCTGTCATCTACGGGCGTGCGGGAACCCGGCGTGTACCTCGGCGTCATTGGCGAATCCAACGCGACTGGACCATTGCACGCCGTCGCTATCGAAACCCTGCCGAATGGCACCGCGCAATACTGGGATAACGGCGTGCTGCGAGCGGGCGATAGCCTCAGACCCTTTATCGACAGCCAGGGTGGAGGTGCCTGGTTTTACCGTATTACCGTGCCAGGCGGCGACTGACCGAGCTTGCGCGCGGCATGGCGGCGTGACAACGAACATTACACGATGGCAGGCCAGGTGTTGGTGCGCGGGCTGACGCATGCCTGGCAGAATGCCCATGAGCCGCTCGGCCTGGCCTGACTTCACCGTCTCCATGTTGCTGCCACTCTACGCCAGGAGCACACTTGACCGGAAGTCCCCAAAACCCGGAAGTAGTACTTTTACATCCCCTAAGCCTGATGCCCGAGCCTGACGGCCATGTTCGGGTGACGGGCAGCCAGCGCTTTTAGAGGTCATTTCAGCGAGCCAGACTGGCGGTCCCACAGGTGCGGCTGGTATCTCTTGGAGAGAGTCAAGCGCCACTGGTTGCGCTAAGTTCCGCGGCACGGCGCCGGGTTCTGGTGCGGGCGTAGGTGATGGTCCAACTGATCAGCCCGATGGTCACCCCGAAGGCGAGCAGCGGAGAAACAATCAGAAACACGGGAATGGGAAGAACGAAGCTGAGCCCGACGCGGACCAGCGCCTCAATGAGATAGCCGACGCCCCACACGATCGTCATTACCCGGATGGCGGCCCGAAACTGCGGATACTGCCACATCGACTCGAACGCCGCGGCACGTGCTGGATCGCCCGCGCTGGAGAACTGCCGTCCGAAGTAGAACAGTAGCGGTCGTGGGACCAAGACGAGCGAGCCGAGACACAGAAGCCCGAACACGCCCGTCATTAGCGAGTCCTTGACCAGGACGAAGCGTGGGTCGCCCGATACGAGGCTCGTGGCTACGCCGACCAGGATGAAAGTCAGCGAAACGATGCCGATGATGTCAGGCCGTCGGGTCCGCGCGAAGCTCCAGCCTGTGCCGAGCACCGGAAACATGGCCGAACT
>JAFAOS010000454.1 GCA_019247515.1 Chloroflexota bacterium
CCCGACAGGGCCGCGCGAAGCGCGCCGCGAAGCGGTGCCTCTTGACGGCCGCGCGCCGCGTAGCTACCCCAACCACACCCCGCCCCACAGCCCCGACGATTCGGTTAGAACACCCGGCGGCTCTATCAAAGGCTCAGAAACACCGCATCCACCCGCTGGGTGTTCGGCGAGAGCCTCGGCGACCCCACCGCCGACGACATCTGGGCTCTGGCCAGAGAACGCGCCTACGGCATCAGCCGCACCGAAGTCCGCGACCTCTTCAGCCGCAACAAGAAAGCCCGCGAGATCGACCGCGCGCTCACCGCCCTCGTCGACGCCGGCCGCCTCAAACGCCACCACGGCCACGACCGCACCGGCCGCCCCGCCGAGATCTGGATCCCACTACCCCAGACCGCCTGACAACGACTTCGGTCGTTTCGGTCGTACATCGTCGGCGCGTCATACCCGCCGCCCCGAAGCCCACGTCGACTACATGTCAACGACATCAAACCCCAGCAACCACGGGGGCTGACACCCACCAACCTCACATAATGGCGAATCTCAGGCCTCGGCGGAAGATTGCCGAGACACCTGCATCGTTGCGAGCGCGGTAATCGGCTCACGCGGCGGCGCCGTCGAGTCGTTCCGATGTGGCGGCTGCACGGGGTGCGCGTATATCGTGCGCCTGATGACGAGCGTGGTCGTGGCGGCGGTTCAGGACAGTCCGGTGTTGCTGGATCGTGCCGCGACTCTTGACCTGGTCGACGAACTCACGAATCGCGCTGCGCACCAGGGCGCGCGGTTGATCGTGCTTCCCGAGGCGTTTGTGCCCGGGCCCCCAGTGTGGGTCGACGCGCTCCCGGTCGGCGACGACGCGGAGTGGCACACACTGCTGATGCGCGAGAGCGTCAGGGTGCCCGGCCCGGCCTGTGATCGCCTTGCGGCGGCCGCGCGGCGGGCGGGCGCGGTGCTGGTGGTCGGCGTCAACGAACGCGAGGAGCACGGCGGGACGGTCTACAACACCGTGCTGACGTTCGGTCCGGATGGGTCGCTGCTGGGCCGTCACCGCAAGCTGATGCCGACTCACGGGGAGCGGCTGGTGTGGGGTATGGGCGACGGATCGGACCTGAAGGTGATGGACACACCCGGAGGCCGCCTGGCGACGCTGACCTGCTGGGAGAATTACATGCCGCTGGCGCGCTTTCACCTGTACGCGCAGGGACCCGAGGTGTGGCTCGCGCCGACGTTAGCAACCGCGGATTTCTGGGTTGCGAGCATGCGCCATATCGCCCGCGAAGGCGGCTGCTTCGTCGTCGGTGTCGCGCCGGTGATGCACCCAGACTGGCTGCCGGAATCGATTCCCGACGCTGCGCCGCTCCGTGAAGACGCAGCGCAGTTCGACGGATGGCTGCTGGAGGGCTATTCGGTGATCGTCGACCCGACCGGGAAGGTGCTCGCCGGTCCGCTGGTTCGCGAACGCGGGATCTTGATCGCCGAACTCGATCTCAGCACTCTCCCTGCCCGCAAGCGGCTATTCGACGTGACCGGGCACTACAACCGGCCGGACGTGTTTCGGCTAACTGTGGATGACCGACCGAAGCCTGCCGTCAGCCGCGAAACATTTGACGCCGACCGGTAGCGAGCCCCCCGGTTGTCGGGCCGGGAGTCGACTTCCGCTCAGGTCGCGATTGAGCAGCTTCAGCAGCGGTCGGCGGGCCCTCGGCGGCTCCTGGATCGATGTCGCGACGAGCATCTCGCCGTCGCCGACGCCCTCCCCGCAGCGCGCGGACACCGGGGGTTCGCTAGGACGTCCGCCGATTCCGTCTGGGTGGCGCCCTGAAGGGGATGTTGCGCCGCATGAACTCGTCGAACCGGGGAACGGTGAAGTCGAGGTAGCCGTAGTCCTCGGTTGCGTAGATCAGTCCGCGGTCAAGTAGCTTCTGGCGCACGGTCGACAGCGCCGTGGTTGTGCTTCCCATTGCCTTGGCGACGGCACCGACCTTGTATGGACCGTCGCCGAGCTCTGCCATCGCCCGTAGGTAACGACGCTCCTTGATGGTGGCTCGCTGGATGCGGACCTCATAGATGCTGCGGTCAAGCGACTCCTCGGCGCGCGGCGCGGCGCGATCCACGTCGTCTCGGGCGACGGGGGATGACGCCGCGAGGTTCCAGATGTGCTTGCCGAACTCCTGGATGTAGAAGGGATAGCCCTGAGTGAGCTCGAGCGCGCGTTTGATCGCTGGCTCCTCGTAGGCGGCGCCCTCACGCTCGGCCGGAATGACCAGCGCCGCGCGAGCATCTGGCTCATCCAGCGCTCCGAGGTGCGGAAACCGAAACAGTCGTTCGGCATACGAGCGAGCCTCACCCGCGAGTCGTGGGATCTGAGGCAGTCCGGCGGCCGCTAGCGTCACTGGAAGTTGTTTTTGCATCGCGCGATGAAGCGCGCTGATCAGTGCGCGGAACTCGGGTTCTCTGACGAACTGGATCTCGTCGAGGAAGAAGGCGATGCCGACCTGCTTGGCCTTGGCCGCGCTACCGAGCTGCAGGAATAGCTCGATCAGATCGTCGGTCAAGGGCTGCTCGCTGAGCTTCCTGATGTCAATCGACAGCTCGAACCCGTTCGGGTCGGTGAGCTTGAACGCGCTCAGGTTGGAGAGGCTGGCGCGCACCGCGTTTGCAAGCTTCGCGCTCAACTTCAGCTCTCGCAGCAACCGCTGGACATCCTTGGCCAAGAGCTCGGGCAGCGAGGTCTCCTGCGTGAGCTCACGAAAGGCGGTGAGGTAGCCGGTGCCCTCTGCCAGGTCCTCGAAAGTGTTCAGCAGCACCGTCTTGCCCACGCCGCGTAGTCCGGTGATGATCTGACTCTGCTCGGGCCGAGCATCGCGCAGCCGGGCAAGCAGGATCTTGAAGCTCTCGATCTCCTCGTCGCGGCCAGCGAGCTCGCTCGGACGAGTACCGGCGCCCGGCGTATACGGATTCTTGACCGGATCCATTTCGTGCTCCAGTTAGCGTGAGTTATCGCAACTTATCCATGGACCGTGGATAAGTACAGATAAGTCTAGACAACCTCGCGGCGGGAAGGCCGCACCTAGCGTCACCCCAGAGCTGCCAGCTCCAGGCAACGCCACCTCCGCGTTTTCCCCACGCGCTTCGGGCTTGTTGCTAGCCGGTGGCTTCGTCGCGACCCCGGCCGCTGGGTTCGAATAGCAGCGCACAGTCAACCTAACCACCAAGGGAGGATTCATGAAATCCGTGCTGCTGGACGCCGCTGGCCACCGCCGCTCGCCCGCAACCATGCCTGGCTATCCCCGGGGCCGCCCACCACGCAATAAAGGCGAACGGTACCCGGCCGATCCACCGACAGTTGAGGAGATCGTCGCCGTGATGCGCACGATCAGCGACCGCGTGGACGGCCACCGACTCCGCGCACTGATCGTGCTGCTCTGGCGGGCAGGCCTGCGGATCAGCCAAGCGCTTGCCCTGCGGGAGTGCGACCTTGACCGCAGTCGTGGCGCAGTGCTCGTCCGGCGAGGGAAGGGCGGCAAGCGACGGGAGGTCGGGATGGACCGGTGGGCCTGGCAGCAACTCGACCCCTGGCTCGAGATCCGTCGGAAACTCCCGATCGGCCCACTACTTTGCGTGATCCACGGGCCGACTGCTGGCCGGCGCTGGGAACCCTCAGCAGCGCGCAAACAACTTCATCACTCGGCTGTCCAAGCGGGCGTCCGGCGTCGGTTCGCGCCACACCAGCTGCGGCACGCACACGCAGTCGAGATGGCGCATGAAGGCGTCCCCCTCGTGGTGATCCAGCGCCAACTTGGGCATTATGTGGGTGCCCACCTCGGCATCACTAGCGTCTACCTACAGGGCATCGACTCCAGCGAGATCATCAGCACTGTCAACGCGCGGCCGTCACCGACGATCTCTGCGACAGCTGGGCTCCAGATGGACAGGTAGAGGAATTGCGACCGGGTCGGCCGGCGTCCCGGCCGACCCGACGCCACACCCCTGGCTGGCGAAGAGCGGAGCGAGAGGCCTCCTGATCCTCGAGCCCCGCTTTGTCGCGATCGCGCTATTGAGGTCGGGTTGCCTCCACGCCAGCGCGGTCCGTGGATGGCGCGCGGCGTTTCCGGTACTCGGCCATCTTGGCGCGACTGCCGCACCTTTCCATCTGACACCAGCGCCGGCGGCGGCCGCGCGAGCGGTCGAGGTAGAGCAGCGAGCATGCCGGCGCCCCCGCGCACTCGCGGATCAGCTGGCACTCCGGGCCGCTCAACAGTTCGACCGCCTCACACGCGATCAGCGCGAGGGCGCCCCTTATGGGTTGCGAGGACACCCACTCTTGGCGGAGACGCTTGTCGAGCTGTGGAGCAAGGCGAGGCGTTCTCGCCCACGCGTTGAGGGCGTC
>JAFAOS010000120.1 GCA_019247515.1 Chloroflexota bacterium
GCATCACTAGCCCCGTCGCGGCGTCAATTCGGCTGGATGTGAAGCAGTGACGACCACCAACCCCTGGGGGTTGTAGGGGTCTCCTCTACGTGTCGTCACCGATGGGCGAACGAGCGCGCCGCCCCCGCTCCGACCTCCGCGCGTAGCGGCTCAACTGCCCCGCCAGCCGCCGGACCGCCTCCCGCAGCTCTGGCGGATGCAGAACGCGAAACGGGCAATCGACCTGAACCAGAAAGCGCGCCATGAAGTCCAGCGCGTCCGCCTGCGTGCGCAGCAGCACGCCGCCGCGTGTCTCCTCGAGCGTGCCCATATCAGGATCGATGCGTCGCCGCGCTTCTTCGAGGCTCAGCTCCAGCTCGACCTCGATCGGCCAACCCCACTGCACCGTCGCCAGCGACTCCAGCACGTAGTCCACGCAGTTGAAGTCCAGCGGCTTGGAGAACGTCTCGTCGCGCGCCTCCAGCGCCTGGATGCGATCCAGGCGGAACATGCGAATGTCCTCGCGCAGGTGGCACCAGCCGACCGCGTACCACCGCCCGCGGTGCACCACCACGCCGTACGGGTCGATGGTGCGCTCGGTCATATCGTCGGCCGCGCGGTAGCGAAGCCAGACACGGCGATTTTCCTGCGCGGCCTCGCTGATGCCCAGCAGCAGGTTCGGGTCCGAGGCGGCGAAGCCGCCGCGCAGCGGCGTGAATGCCAGCGCCCCCTGAACCGCCTGGACGCGGCCACGCAGCCGATCCGGCAACACGCGATCGATCTTCGCCAGCGCGCCCTCGACCGCGGGCGCGGCATCCAGCAGACCGGCTCGGCGCGCGGCGAGCAGCCCCAGGATCAGCGCCAGCGCCTCCTCTTCGTTGAACATCATCGGCGGCAGCTTGTACCCGGGCCGCAGTCGATATCCGCCGTAGCGCCCGGCTTCGGATTCGACCGGCACGCCCAGCTCCTGCAGGGCGCTGACGTAGCGCCGCACCGTGCGCGCATCGACGTCCAGGCGATCGGCCAGCTCGGTGCCGCTGAGTCGCGCGCGCGACTGCAGCAGCTCCAGAACGGTGAGGACGCGGGTGGCGGGATGCGACATTTTCGTGTCGAGCTCAGTCCGAAATTGTTACTTCAACGCGGACTGATTCTGTCCTGTTTCAGGGCTATCGTCTAGGGGTTGAGGAGCGAAGCACAACCCATGCAGATCAACGATCCCTGGGACATGGTGAGCTACCACCAGCAGGACCTGCTCGCCGAAGCCGAAAGCGAGCGTCTCCTATCCACGCTGCCCGAGCGCCCGCCCCTGCAGCTGCGCCACAAGCTGGCCATGGCCTACCGCTGGCTAGCCGGTCGTTGGACCGGACCCGCTCATGAGCGGGTCCGCACAGCGGCGCGTGCGCCGCTGTGGCCAGCCGAGCATGCTCGGCTGGCGTGCTACGCACCGATCAGGGGGCCTGCGGCCCCCCGCCGCCAGTCGCTCCCTGCGGTCGCTCCTTCCCACGGCGACCCCCCGCTTGCGTCCTAAACGCGATTGTCACATCTGGCGCCTGGCTGACCACCTGACCGCTCCACGTTCCACGTGTTCACGGACAATGCCGTCAGCCTCCTCGCCCCGCAAAGTGCCAAGCGAGGCGGCTGCGGAATTGGCCGCGGCATCGACCACCTCTCCCTCTGGGAGAGGTCGCGCGAAGCGCGGGTGAGGGCTATCTACCAGGGTTCGTACGTAGCCCTCACCCCCGCCCTCTCCCAAGGGGAGAGGGAGCGCAGCGTAGAACGACCTGGAGGCTGTCGGCCACCGAGCAACGGGCGGTCACGATGCGCGGGTCCAGGGCGAGGTTCTATCAAGCCTGGGGAGGAAGCCCGCAGGCTTGCGACAACCAAGAAAACTTGTTCAGCGCAGTTCAGATCTACGCCTGTTTTTAGTCAGCTACGAGTGCGGCCTCGCGTGGTTCGGGGGTCGACACGTCAGGCGACGTCGACTCGGCAATGAAGGCTTCGACCATCAGGCGCGCCTCTTCGTCGCGATGCTGGATCGGCGGGCTCTTCATGAAATACGCCGCGGGGCCCTCCAGGGCGCCGCCCAGGCCGCGGTCGAGTCCCAGCTTCGCGCAGCGCACGGCGTCGATCACGACGCCCGCGCTGTTGGGTGAATCCCAGACCTCGAGCTTGAGCTCCAGGTTCAGCGGCACGTCGCCGAACGAGCGACCCTCCAGTCGGATGTGGGCCCACTTGCGATCGGTCAGCCAGGGCACGTAGTCGCTCGGGCCGACGTGCACATCCTCGGCCGGCAGCTCCTCGTCCAGTTGACTGGTGACGCTGGTGGTTTTGGAGATCTTCTTGGATTCGAGGCGACTGCGCTCGAGCATGTTGAGAAAGTCGGTGTTGCCGCCAACGTTCAGCTGACTGGTGCGTTCGAGTCGGACGCCGCGGTCCAGGAACAGGCGCGCCAGGATGCGGTGGACGATCGTCGCGCCCACCTGGCTCTTGATGTCGTCGCCGATGATGGGCAGTCCGTGCTCCTCGAACCGGCGGCGCCAGTTAGCGTCCTTGGCAATGAAGACCGGAATGCAGTTGACAACCGCGCAGCCCGCGGCGAGCGCCTGCTCCATGTACCAGCGCGTCGCCTGCTCGCTGCCGACAGGCAGATAGTTGACGAGCACGTCGGCGTCGGTGCGGCGCAGGACCTCGGCGACGTCGACCTCGGGCGCCTCGGACGGGTGGATGACTTCGGAGAGATACTGGCCGATGCCGTCCAGCGTGCGGCCGCGACTGACGGTGACGCCGAGGCGGGGCACGTCGGCGAAGCGCACGGTGTTGTTGGGC
>JAFAOS010000231.1 GCA_019247515.1 Chloroflexota bacterium
CGATAGCCTCGAAATGTCTAGTATTAGGGCGATGTCCACAGGAATTGAAAACTGTTTTTGGATACAACCCAGTTGTCGAAGTAGACTTTGACAATCCAGCCGACCAACTGTTGGATATATTGTCTAATATTCGCATGCACCAGGATACGGTCGAACGAAACTATCAAAGGTTGGTCGAAGTAGGTACATGGCGAAGTCGTGTTGATGCACTGATAGGAATGCTTGATAAACGCGGTTATTGCACCTGAGATACCTCTGACATCAACCTGTAGAGCACGTTGCGGACCGCTTCGGTCGATGCACGCCTGAGCCTGAACTGGCCGCTGCAGCTTTTGCGCACAGGACAGGCGCTGCTGGCAGCTTTCACACGGTTTTCTCATACCTGTCAGTGGCGCCGACAAATCAGCTCCTGTGGCGCCTGGGCGTCAGCATCGCTCCACCGGGACGGCGGCGTCCCCGGGCGTCTAACACACCACTGACGCGCTTGGCCAGGGGCAGTGCTCAGGGCCTCGGCAGTACGCTCCGGCTCATCGGGCAGACGCATGGCAGCGGCTTGGACGAGATGAGTGCGGGCGAGCACCAGATTGCCTTATAAATGTCGCTGGCGAAATCGCAATGCGCATGTTTCTTATCATCGCCCTCGGGCTGGCACTTGTGATGTGCCAGTCGACGGCAGCTCAGGAGAACCAGGACTCATCCGGACCGCCGTCAGGGCCAACTGTGTCCGACGACGGCCAGCAGCCTGCCGTAGCAGCGCAACCACCCGCCGTATCAGCCCAACCTGCGGCCGCGCTGTCCGAATACGCCCAGACGGTTCTCGCGGACAACCCATTGGTGTATTGGCAGTTGAACGACGTCGGCGACACGGCGCACGACGCCTCCGGCAACGGGCACGATGCCTCGATTACTGGCGGCGTAACTCTCGGAGCGCCGGGCGCATTCGGGGGCGCCACGGCGATGACGTTGGACGGCCAGACGGGGTTCCTGCGCGACAATGCCTCACTCACCATCGGCCCTGACTTTACGATCGAGGCCTGGGTCAAGGCATCCTCAGTGACCGAGGATGCCCCGATTCTCACGGTACTCGCGCCCGACGGCCAGGGCTTCCGTTCCTTATATCTGGACGCGGGGCATTTCCGTGGGATGGATGACGCGACGGGCAACTGGCCGACCTACTCACTAACAACCCCTGCGAACTACGATACAACTGCGTGGCATCATGTGGTCTTTACGACACAGGGTGACACGAATCTGACAGTGTGGGTGGACGGGGTGCTGGCCGCGTCCGGCACGGTACCGAACGTCGCCAACTTCTCCGGTAATCCAGTGCTGGGGTTCGCGGACAATCCCGCATTTCACCAATTTGCCGGAAGTCTCGAGCACGTGGCGCTGTATGCCCAGGTCCTGTCCGCGGATCGGATCGCCGCGCATTACACCGCCGCGACCGGATCCGCACCGGGTGCCGACTGCTCGGCAAGTCTCCAGTCGCTCATCAATACCGCGCCGGCAGGCTCGGTACTTCGCGTGCCCAAGTGTCTGTATCGCGAAACAATCGTCATCAACAAACCCTTGACTCTCGACGGCCAGGGTCAAGCCGAGGTGCGGGGCAGCGACGTCTGGACAGACTGGACCGCGGCTGGCTCCCGCTGGGTCTCCCGCAACAGCGTCCCCGATATGGGTGGGGATACCCCGGGCTCGGTGTATGTTGATCAATTTCGTGCCGCGCACATCGAGCAGGTCTTTGTTGATGGTGGATCGCTAACGCAGGTTCCCTCCAATCCTGACGGTACACAGTTTGCCCTCGACTCCGGGCGCCACGTGATTATCGGCACGAACCCAGCCGGCCACGTCATCGAAGTGACCACGCGCCGTCAATGGGAAATAACCCAGGCAGACAACGTGACTGTTGCGAATTTTACATTCCGCGACGCCGCGACGGGAGCGCAGGGGCATGCAATCGGCAATGACGATCACAACAATTTTACGTTGAGCAATAGCACGTTGAGCGATGCACACGGCAGCCTGCTCGCCATTGGTGGGGCAGGGTCGAATGCAAGCGTGTTGGGCAACACTATTTCCCGCGCCGGCGACCTGGCTATTGCCGGGTTCAGGGGCGATCACACGCTCATCCAGGGCAACACCATTACGCAAAGTGGACGCGGTGGCTGGGACTCAGGTTGGCAGGCCGGTGGCATCAAGAATGTCGGTTCGACGAACCTCACTGTCGATGGCAATTCGGTCTTCGCCAATGGCGGTTCAGGTATCTGGTGCGACATCGGCTGCCACGGCATCACTGTCACCAACAACAAGGTGTACGGCAATACGACAACCGGCATCTTTTTCGAGATCAGCACCGGCGCCAACATTGCCAGAAACGCCGTGTGGGGTAATGGTCGCGAGGGGATCTACATCTCCGATTCCGGCGGCGCGGAAGTCTCGTCGAACGTTGTCGCGTGGAATGCGATAGGTGTCTCGGTGCTGCAGACCCAGCGTTCAGATCGGCCAGACTCGGACGGCACCGGCAACTATGTCCACAACAACGTAATCGCGATGAGCCGACCTGATGCACAGGCATTTATCTGGGTACAGTCGGGACCAGGCAAATTGTTGGACCCCAGCGCCGGCAACCATGGTGCGAACAACAGCTACTGGTATCCCTCAGCTGAGGATAACCACGATCGGTTCTCCTGGCAGCATGGATTTCAGAAGCTGTCTGACTTCAGCGGCACCCCTGGCGACAGCGGCGGCAAATACCTGTCGCAGGCGGACCGTGATGCATCTCTAAACAGTGCGGGTGTCCCTCTCAGCCCCGGGTAGGGACTGCCCGCGAATCATGTCCAGCCAAGGCTGACTGTAGAGCTGGCCAAACGACTCGATCGATGCGGTGCGGCCGCTGGCTACGTCGACGACAAGACAATCGGCAATCAGTCGCGCGCGGTCGAGACCACCGGTGAAGATGAGGTGGTCTGAGGTATCACGCGCCTCACGGAAGCGCGACGGCCGTGGCGCGCGAGTGGCAATTCGGTCGTCAAAGCGCTCCAGGCGATCGTCGCGCACGAAGAACGCATTGTTGCCGGCGCGATTCGTGCCCAGCAGTGTATATCCCTTTTCGCGTGCGAGGCGCATGAGCGCCGTGATCGAGGTGCCGTAGTACAGGTTGGACCAGTGGGCTTGCGTACGCGCAAAGTTCGGCTGGTATGGGATGGTGAGTTCGAACTGGTCGCCCAACACCGCGTTGTATTCGACGACGACGATATGGGGGCTCACGCTGTCTATCGCATCCCACACCCAGTAATCGTTGCCATCGATGTCGATACTGAGGAGGCCCACTTCACCGCAGAAGCCCTCGCTCCGGAATAACTGATTGACGTTCTCTCGTGTGATGAACGCGTGGCGGGCCGCAAGGTCGTGCTGACTGTAGATCATATCGGAGCGCACGACGTCAATGCTGTGCGGATCTCCGTCAAAGATAAGGCCCCGCCAGTTGCGCGCCGTCAACAGAAAGCGAGTATTCGCTTCGACGTAATTCGACGCACCGAACTCGATGAAACTCTCCGGCATTTCTCCGTTCTTGTGGATCAGCCACTCGAGGATGCCGTCCTCGCCGAACTGAGAGAAAACTCGGAACTCCACGTCGGCCAGACTACCAATCCGGTCCATCTGTCGGATCCGGAGTGACGCCAAGGTGCCCTGCGTTACGATCATTCGGGAGTACGCCGGATGTGCAACCAGTCGCCGCCATGCGGCGTAGGAAAGCTTGTCGATCCAGCGCGCCACAAGACGGTTCATACACCCTCTGCCTTAAGGAAGTGGTTCAGTTCCCGCAGGTCGATGGTTGCCTTGAAGTCTCCGCTGCCTGGAAACACGGCGAAGTGGTGTTTGGCTCCGACCAGTGCGGCCAATCCCTCGAATACTCCATTCAAATAGTTGGATGCCAGCAGCTCGTAGACTCGGCAGCCAGGCTGGCACCACAACAGGTTCGTCAATCCACCACCATGCAGCCCGCACACGACCTCCGCCGACGCGAATAACTTGATCTGCTGCGCCAGCGTGAGCGATTCCGGATCGATAACTGCCCAGTCGTGCTCGCGAAAGTAGTCGACCACCTCTGATTCGTTCGCCAACCCTCGCCGTCTACCAACTCGATGAAGAAAGAAGCGGCGAGGCGGGTCGTAGGTCGCGTCGGCCATCCCGAGAAATGTGCCGCGAAGGAATGCCACGGCATCAGGATCCGAGCCACCCATCATGACGGTAGGTGGTGCAAAATAGAAGTCTTCCACAATGACATGTTTCGCTGTCGTCGGCCGGTACCGGTCGGTCAGATCCATCCACGCCAGGGTCTCCGCCTGGTAACGCAGGAGCGGGCCAGGGCCAAGCACGTGTGTGTCATTTGGAAATTCTGACAGGAGTGCCAGCCGAGGCAGCGCATCCATGAACCAATGGTGAAATGCTCCGGTCCACCACCCGACAATGCTCGTCCAGTTACCTTGCAGGCGAACGGCTGGCGGCAGCACTACATAGCGAGTAGCGGGATCGCGTTCGTCGCCAAACGGACCGTACACGGCCTCGTAGCAGACACGTTTGTCTTCGTCCAGCATTGCAAGCGTCGTCCCAACGAGCCGCGCGTTTCGGTGCCGCGTCCAGAAGAGTGTCCATGAGCCGAGCGTTTCCTGTTGCAGTCGAGCTCTCGTGCGGAGCGGGGAAGCGCTGTCCGGAGGTGGACCCGCCGAGCGCAGTATTCTCCCCGTTACGGTTCCGTGACGGAGCTGCTCGAGAGCTGAGAATGTCCCTCTCGGTGGGCCCAGCCGGACAATCGCGGTTGGCGATATCTTGCGAAGCAACTTCCACGTCGTTTGGGATAGCCAGCGGTACACGAAACGGACCGCGAGGTACAAAGGTCGGGACCCTCTGAGGTGGTCAATCAGCTGAGGAGCAGGTTCGGACAATCGGAGTCTCCGCCCACCAGCAACGCTGGTGGCGGGTCTTATGCTAACAAAACGTGTACGCTGGGACCCGACAACCTGGCGTCTGGCGATCGTTCGGTTATGGTGTTCGGGTTCGATGAGTAAGGCACTGAGGACATGAATCTTCGGCTGCTCCATGACCTGCTCAAGTATTCGCCCGGCCTGGCGCTTCCTATCCTGTTCAGCGCGGGCTCGATGGCGATCTTTGCCAGGCTTGCTTCGCCCACGGAGTTGGGAACGTACCTGCTCATCTTCGCAACCACCTCGTCACTTAGCACTCCAATCAGCCTGGTTCTGACACAGCCCATCGTGCGTCTGGTGCCCGCTTATGTCCGTGATGGCCGTCAGGGGGAGCTGCTCCATGCTTACTTCTGGCTTGGCCTGGGATTCGGCGCACTCGGGGCGATTGTGGTCATGGCGGTGCTGGCGCTCGGCTTTGATGGGGCCTACGCTCGCGCGGACTATCTGCTGCCTGCCATGGTCATGTCATTCTTTGGTATCAGCAGTGGTGGTCAAGTATCCGTCCTGGAGGCCACGTTCGCCGCGGGCCGCTGGAGCTTGTTTGCGACGGCTACAGGCTTCCTGCGTCTGACGCTGCCGCTCCTGTTGTTCCCACTCGTCGGGCCAGTCCACGCGCTCCTGTGGGGGTCCGCAGCGGCCGTGGTCGCGATCTGGATCTTTCGTGACCGACAACAGCGGCGCGAGATCCCCATGCAACCCGTCTCTTTGCGCGAGGTTCGGCGTATGTGGTCGGAATCGTTGAGTTTCGGCCTGCCGTTTGCGCTGACGGGCATCGGCGACCAGGTGCTCGCGTTCTCGGACCGCTATATCATCGCCGCGGTCCTCGGCGTGGCGGCCGTTGGGTTGTACAGCACCAATTATTCGATCGCTGAGAAGCTACTCATCATGGTTCAAGCGCCGCTGATCTACGCCGCGACGCCACGTGTCATGTCTCACTGGGAGAATGACGCCCACGAGGATGCGGTGCGACTGATCCGGACTGCCATGCGCTGGCTCATGCTGCTCGGCGTGCCCGTTGTCGCCTTTACGCTGGTTCGCAGTCGGTTACTGTCCACCTTTGTGCTTGGCGAGCAGTACGCGGACGCGCACTGGGTAATTCCAATCGTGACCGCGGCGATCCTGACGTGGGCGGCGAGCCAGTACGGTCACGTTTCATTCCAACTCGCGAAGCGAAGCTGGATCATCGCCGTAGCGCTTGCCAGCGCGGCCCTGGCCAACGTCGTCTCGGTGCTGGTGTTGACGACAACCGTCGGCTACATCGGTGGGGCGATCGGAACTGCAGTCGGTTATGCGGTCTACGCGATAGTGATTTATGTTGCGTCTCGGTTGACGGGACCACTTCCGTGGCGACTGCCGTGGTCGACGCTGTTGCACACGTCCATCGGGGCTGCCGCCGCCGCGGCCGTGTGGGCTACGCTGGTCCCCCAGCAACTTTACGGACTCGGTGATGCGCTGATTTGCGTGATCGGGGGCAGTGCTGGACTGGCGATTTACGGATTGCTACTGCTAGCGTTTCGAGAAGTCGTCATCCCCGTCAAGGCTGATTCGTCGCGCGGACGGTTGCTGACCTCGCTCACCCGCATAATGGGGGCGATCCGCGTTAGCGATTGAGGACGCCTGGATGCGAGCCGCGCGCCGAGGACTGTGAACAGCGCGGTCAAGGACACATAAAACGGAAATCTCGCGTACGTCTGCATCAAGCTGTCGCCCAGGTTGCAGGCAAGGAAGAACACCATGAATGCGATGACGAGAATCGCATCGGCGTCACCATCCATCACGCGCAGACGGATGCTGTGCCAGATTCCAGTCAGCCATAGTGCCAGAAACAAGAACAGCCCAATCACTCCCGTTGCCAATGCCTCGTCGATGAAGCCATTGTGGGCGACGGGCGCGTTCCATCCGACCACGCTCCAGATGGCGGGCATGAATTCGGGATTCCAGAACGCGCCGAACCCGTACCCCAACCAGGGTTGAGCCGCGAAATATCTCCCCAGCTCGTCCCAGAGTGGCGTGCGACCAGTCAAGGTCACCAGACCATTGTCGCCCCCGTCCAGCGTTCCATATGCGAACAGTGTGTCGCCGATTGAGCCGAGCGCGGGACTACCGCCGACCGCGGCGACTATTCCCAGGGCGTACGCCACCAGGCCGCCAGCGCCCGCGTAGATGGCAAGCCGTCGCCAACCAATGCGAAGTTCAAGTAGAGGCAGAAGCGCAGCGAGTACGACCGTGAACGCCAGAATGAACCGGCCTTTGATCGCGATCAGACAGATGATGGATACCGCTGCCAGAAGTAACATCTGGCGCCACCTGACACCGCGAAATGCCAGCCATATCGACGCGAACACGCCGAACGCAATCGGGTAAATGATCGGCGTCCCGACCCCAAAGGACTTCGCGGACCAGGCTGGATTCAACAGGTCGGGGCCGCCATGCAGTCCGATGGATATCCACAGTACGACGATCGACATGCACGAGGCGATCACCAGGTGCGCCGCGAGCACCTGCGTACCATGCCGGATCTCTCCGTAGAATCCCAGGCCGAGCCCGACGCTGCCGATAACCACCAGGAGCATCTCGATGTAGCGTTTGAAGGTAAGGCCGGGATCGACGCTCCACAGCAACGACAAAAATGCCCAGGCGAGATAGATCCCGAGCAGCAACGCGATTGATCGCACACGCGCCCTGGTGAGCGCGTGTTGGCCGCGTGTCAGGTGGTACGCGCCGACCAGGGCATACGACGCCACCAGCATCTCGTTGAATACGGAGCCCGACTGCGTCGCCTGCACGATGTCGTCGCCCGTGGGCGAGCCTGCGTCGATCTGCTGGACTTGTTGAACGAGGAACCAGAGCAACAGGAAGACGCTGGTGGCCGTGGCCACCGTCATGCGGCGGACAGGCTTGATGCTCGTGCGGGTTGCCTGGCCGGCGAGTTGGCTCATGGACAACGCAGGAAGAGCGCGTCAATGAAGACGACGTGACCAGCGGTCGTGTACGCCTGGTCGAGGTTACCGGCATACGTATACCCAAGAGAATCCAGAAGCAGGAAGATATCCCTGAATGTGCCCTGCGCTTCGTACAGGGAATCGAGGTTGATCTCGATGATGCACGCTCGTGCCCGCTTCAGCGTTTCCTGACCACCCCGAAGGACTCGATCGTCATAGCCCTGGGCGTCGACTTTGACCAGAATGTCGGGAATGAGCGGCACGTCGCAGTCTGCGATGAAGTCGTCCAGACGCGCGACGCGCACTTGCGTGGTGACTTGCCCCTTCTGGTATGGGTACACGTCAATCGCGTGTTCCGTCGTGTCGAGTAGCGATGAGGAATAGTCCCAGTCGACATGAACTTGCATCCGACTTGTTCCGTTCGTCTCGCCCAAGGCCAGGTTATACGCAACAACAGCGCCGGCTGTCGAAGTGGCCCACTTCTGAAGTGAACGAAAGACGTCAGGCAGTGGCTCGAAGCACAAGACGCGAGCCTGAGGAAGGAATCGCAGGATCTCGCGAGCGAACTGTCCTCGATTCGCCCCTACGTCGACCACTGTTCGTATAGGCAGTTGCCCGAGTCCAAGGAACGTTTCACTTGGCATACGGTAACGCCGCACGACGTCGAAACCAATCGGTCGAAGCATGCTTCTCAGTCCAGCCCGGACCACGGCTTTGCTGGCATTGCCTAGCTGCGCCCGAACGGAGCTCGCGTTAGACGGCGGCACGGTAGAGCACCTCCAGCGTGCGTTCGGCGGCACGCGCCCAGGTAAAGCGTTCAACAATTGACGTCTTCGAATTCGACCGCGCCATCACGGTTGTGAGCAGCGAATCGGCCCAGGCGCTCTGGTCCAGGGGTGGGACGTAATGGGCGGCATCGCCAACGAGCTCCCGAAAGACGGGCAGATCACTGGCGATGACTGGGGAACCGGAGGCCAGAGCCTCAATCAGCGGGAAACCAAAGCCCTCGCAGGTTGAAGGCACGGCGACCGCATGTGCGCCTCGGTACAGAGCGGCGAGCCTGGTGTCGGATACGCCTTCGACAAACTGCACCTGGCCCGGAGGCGAGCACGCGGCTGCCAATGCGCGCAACTCCGCAGTGTATGGCGTTGTCCGGCCGACCATGACGAGGGATGGTAATGCGCTTGATGCGGGCCATTCCGCCAAAACCGTACCGAACGCGCGCACCAGCGTATCGAGATTCTTGCGCGGTTCATGGGTGCTGACGCACAGCACATATGGGCCGCTGATGCCAGCCTCGTGTGCGATTTCGGGCTCTTCGCTCGCCGCGGATACGGGGGTGAATATACCCGAGATCCCGTGGTGCACCACCGTGATGCGCGCTGCATCAACGCCGTAGGTCGCGACTACGGCATCCTTACAGGCTTGCGAAACCGCTACGACCTGGCTGGCAGTCCGCACCGCGACGCCAGTGCGAGTGTCCATCGCCCGCCCTCCATCTGCGAAATACTGCTGGTGGGAGCGGAAGCACACGTCATGCACAGTAACCACTGCTGGAGATGACAATCGACTGGGCACCACCGACCATGGAAAGAACAGCACGTCGGGGCGGGCCAGACGCGCGGCAAGAGAGAAGTATGAATTGAGCCACAGGCGTCCGCCTTCTGCGCGCATTCCGAGGCGGCTCACAACCGGGTTTGGCGCACACCAGGAAATCCGTCCGCCAACTGGCATATCCGTCGGCTGCGCGCCAGGTGCGCACAAGACGAATTGCGGTCCGTCAGGCCGGCGTGCCCACTCGCGTACCAGTTCACGCAAGTATCGAGCGATGCTGGACCTGGGCGCAGCAGTGAGGAATCTTGCATCCACAAACACCCGCATCAAGAACTCACGCGGATACCGCGGCGGGCTGCCAGAACCGTAGCCGGGCCTCGCCCGCCCACAAAATAATCGCGACGTAGACGACGAGCCCGAGCAGGCCGCCGACCAGGAGCCCGGGCACATCACTGAGGCGCTGCAGACGCGTCGGCACGATCGCCAGCCAAGCCAGGCTGGCCGCGGCCGAGCCGACGACTGCCCACCCGAGCGTTCGCCACGGTATTCTCCAGGCAAAAATGCCCGAGCGGCGCGACAGGTAGTAAATGAGCGCCGCGTAGCTCGTGTAGCCGACAACGGTTGCCAGCGCACCACCGATATACCCAACCGTGAGGGTCAACCCAATTGCCGCAAGTACGTTGGCGACCCCGGCAATAGCCAGGGCAAATGTGATCACCCACGTGTTCCGCGCCAATTCGAAGCACTTGTGGCCGTACTGGCTTGCCGCGTACACGAGGATAGACACGGCAGTCAGTGGCAGGACAACGTGCCCAGCGGCGTACGTGTCCCCGAGCAGTAGCCCGGAGACCAACTCTCCGCGCACCAGCGTGAACGCGGTGAGAGGCATGCCTAGCAGGACTAACCAGCGCAAAGCAGACCCGATGAGCGATAGCGTCTCAGATCGGTCTCCACGCTCCCAAGCGGCCATTATGGGTGGGTGCGCCGCGTAAATGAGTGGCGCCTGAACGAGGATCAAGAGTTTTTCCGCAATGGAGTAGTTGGTACTGTACAGAGCCAGCGGAGCCGCTCCCAGGAAACCTGCGATGGCGTAGCGGTCCGAGTACTGGAGAACCTGCGAGCCGACTTCGGATGCGGAGAGCGGCAGACCGAACGTGGCCGCGTCACGCCCAATGCCTATGACCTCAGCGCGATTGGGGGGCGCTTCGTTGGTTGTGGCGCGCGGTCGACCTTGTGCGAACAGGACCCAGCGCAGGAATATCGCCGCCGCGGTACCCCACAGTAGCGCCGGCAACGGTTCAAGTACCAGCATCAGGGCGAGCGGGAAGGCGAACCTGGCTACGGCGGTCAACGAATGGAAGGTGCTGTAGCGCGCCGGCTGAAATGTCGCCAGCAGCGCGGCTTCGGGAGCGCCGCCCGCCACCGTAAATAGTGTGATGGCTGCGGCGGGCACGATCAGCCAGGACCGGAATTCCTCGCCGCCGAATCCGCACCAGAGCAACACGCCGATGCAAGTTGCCGCGACCAGCCCCGAGACAACCGCCAGACCAAACGTCGTCAGTAAAAAGACCTGAGTGCGGTGATCTCGCATGCGCTGCGGGTAAAAGCGGAGGACTGCCTGCTGCAGCCATTGACTGCACGGAGTGCCAATGCTGGTCGCCAGCGCCGTTGCGAGCAGAAACGCCCCGAGGACCTCTGGGGAAGTCACCCTGGCAAACACTATCGTCGACAGTGTCCCAAACGCGATGGGTACGACCAGGCCCGGAACGTATCGCGCCACGTCGTGTGACAGGCGCCGTCGACCAACCTTCGCCGACGGTGTGGACTCGTCCGTGCCGGGGCCCGCGGCGACCGGATCGGCGCCGATCATCGTGGCCGATGCGTGAGTCCGGGCTGCGGCCGCTCGGCAAGCAATGCCCAGTAGGCGCCTTCGGGCAGTGCAATGCAGCGCAGCTCAATCCGCGCGTAGCCGATCGACGCGAGCGTCCGCAGCAGCCAGTCCCCGTCGTAGCTGACCAGCCGTGCGAACAGCTGCTGGCCGCCGGC
Source organism: Chloroflexota bacterium (assembly GCA_019247515.1). Taxonomy (GTDB): domain Bacteria; phylum Chloroflexota; class UBA6077; order UBA6077; family CF-72; genus CF-72. The sequence continues at coordinate 11,528 of JAFAOS010000231.1, forward strand.
TTGCAGCCGACGCCGCTTGAACCACGCCGCAGTCGCGCCAATCTTCCGGCGTGCGCCGTAAATCGCGCCGAATATCGTCGGCGCCCACGGCCACCTGTGCACGGGCAGCTGAACAAACATGGTGCCACCTGGCTCGAGCACGCGGTAAATTTCTTCCCAATAGATCAGGCTGTCGTCCACCGCCTCAAAGTGTTGAAAAACATGGGAAGAGAAGACTGCCGAAGCAGATTCGCTGGGCACCGGAATAGTCTGGCCCTCGGTCACGAAATACGAGACTCGTTCCGACGGAGTAACGCGCGCTCGCGCATACGCAATCATCTCGGGTGAGACGTCCAGCGCGTAAACGTGGTCAAATGTATGTACAAGTTGCTGGGTGATGCGACCTGCGCCACATCCGATCTCGACGCAGCTCGAGGTTCGCAGGCCATACGTTTGCCACTGACTCAGGTGCTCGGACCATTCGTGCGCCCCGAGCGCGTAGAACTCGGAGTCTGTCCATGGCTGGCTGTCAAGGCGGCTCTTACCCGGTAGCGTCGAGACGCCATACAGAGGGTCGATTCGGCCCCAATGACGCCATTCAATATTTGATCGCATCCTGCAAACCTGTGCCTATTGTGTAATCCGTCAGGCCAGACGCCATCGAAATGAGGCGCTCTTGGCGAAAAATACTCGCCGAGAATCAACCTCGCTTGCGTCGTACACGGCGTAGACGATCGGCATCCGTTCGAAATACGCCCCATACAGCAGCTTTATGGCCCATCTCACAAGACGCAATGGACGGCTCAAAGTGAGTACCCACCGCGGTCGCGTCGCGCGCATCTTCATGCCTTCCTGGCGCGCTTGAGGATTCTGGCCCCGGTTGGCTCCCGTCATCGTGAACGCAGACAGATACCTGCGGCAAAACGCGAAGCGGTATTTCTTGCGGAGCAGGCGCGCCACGAACTCCTGGTCGCCGACGTCCCTGAGCGTCGGGTCGAACAGCTCACCACTGTCGACGATCCGTCGTCGAAAGAAGAACGAACTCGAATGAAATTGCAGATGCGCCGACAGCAACAGGGGCAGTGGAAAAGGGTACGCCTTGCGATAGGCGATCAAAGAGCCGTCTGGCCTGATCAGGAGCGTGTCACCCGCCACCACGTCGATGTGCGGGTGAGTGTCAAAGAACTCTTTGACAAAGCTCAAGGTTCCTGGAAGGTACTGCTCGTCGCAGTTCAGGTAGGACACCAGCTCGCCGCGCGCGAGCCGCAATCCCTTGTTGATCGCATCGTACATTCCCTGGTCCGGCTGGACCACGCCGACCACACTCGGTGAGGATCGGAGCCACTCGGCAGAGCCGTCGCGGGAACCACCGTCCATGACGATGTGCTCGAAGCTCACGCCTTTCTGATCCGCGATCGAGGCGTGGCAGCGCCGCAGGTAATCGAGCATGTTGAGACTGGGTGTGATGATCGAGATATCCACGTGGTCAGACTCTAGTGTGGGCTCTGCTGGCAATCGAGGGCTTATACCACGACAAAGCCATAGCGGTGCCCCATAGTCGTCAGGCGATCGAGGAGCCAGCCGGGTGCAAGAATGGCTCCAAGAGCGACGAACACTCGCCAGCTCCCGAGCACGGTGCGTCGGCTGTACGATGCGGCCTGCCAGATGTCGCGCAACGCCGCGCGCACGCCGCCACCATTGACAGCGCGGCGCTGCAGCAAAGCGCGATGCAAAAAGGCGCGCGAGATCGCCGCCGAGATTCTTTCCCGCTCCTGACAGGAAACGCGTCGTCGGGCTTCGTGAGCGTGCAATGCCGATAGCCATGCTGCGCCGAAGTCGACCATGGCGCTGCGACTCTGCATGTGTCGCTTGATCAGTTTGCCAGTAATGGAGTTCCCGCGTACGGTGTAGTTGAGCAGCGGAGTATCGATATACTCCACATTGCCATACGCCGCAAGTCGCATCACCAGCTCCAGATCATGACTCAGGCCCATCTCGGGTCGAAAGGCGCCGATCTCGGCTAGCAGCTCCCGCGGCATCGCCACCGAACCCATCATCCAGGGCGGGATGCCGGGCGCGGTGTTGACAGCCAGCCAGGTGGCGGCATCGTAGTGCCCGTCAGGAATTTGCTGGAAATGAAACGGTCGGTACGTCGTGTAATCGCCGCGCAGAATGTCCGTAGGTCGTCCCTTCGGATCCACCCGCCGGCACGCCGTAACAACCATGGCCAGTCCGACGTTGCTCCTCGCTGCCTGTTCGATCCGTTGCGCGATTTTACCGAGACAACAGCGGTCCAGGCGATCGTCAGCGCTCAGCAGCAGAATCCAGTCGTTGCGGCATAAAGACATCGTGCGGTTGTGGTTTTCCGACGCCCCGACGTGCGTCGACCAGCGATGATACCGAATGCGGCTATCCGCGTACTGTCCGACGATCGCTGCGAGATCGGTATCGGATTGGTTGTCGCCGATAACCAGCTCCCAATCCGCGTGCGTCTGACCCAGAACACTCTCGATCGCCCCAGCCAACCACTCGTCGTCGTTCCACACCGGAATTGCGATCGAAAACGACGTCGTCATACTGTTTCCCGCGTGATCGGCTGTGTCGACGCGTCAACCGGTTCAACATCGAGGGTATGTTCGGGCGCTCCATAATCATAGAACGGCTTGCGGAAGACATACAGCAGCCGGTGCAGGATGTCGGCGAACGGGGAGTAGTAGGCGAGATAGGCGATCCTGGACGATCTGAAAGCCAGCACTCCTGGATAGTCTGTCCACGCGCGCTTCAAGTAGAAGCGCTCACGTTGGAACGGTCTCGTCTCCTGGTTCAGATCAATCTCGGATGTGCTGGTGACGGTCCCTTCGTGCGCCCCCGCGTATCGCAGATAGTAGACATCGGCGGGACGAATGCGCATGAGCTCGCAACCCACCACGTCTGCAGCGTAGACGTCGTCAGCCACCATCACCCAGTCGAGGTCGACCACATCCCCAAGCATGGGTCCGCTGCGATTCAGGCCGTACTTGCCGTCGACGACGGCTATCGAGGGTCGAAGCAGCGAGTTGACCTCGAAGATCACCTTCTCGAACATCGGGTGCAATCGCAACCGCATATTCGGCTCAGGAATGCACCCCCACTGATTCTTCACGGCCATGCTTATACGCGTATTCATGTGCGTCTTTGGCACGGGCACGGTTACGAACAGGTCGACGTTGTCGAGAAGCAGCTCGGACATCGGCACGGCATGTTGACGGCCGCGGTAATTGAACGCTACCGAACGGTATGGACAATGGCTCAGATTGACGATCTGAATTCCATAACGCCGCTGCAGCTCCCTGAGCCCGATCGCGTCGAAGACGTGATCGATGCTGAAGCGGTTGTAGCCTCCCGAATCAGCCTCGCCCACGATGATCCGATTGGTGTAATCGCGCAAGGCGATAACGACGTCCTCCAGGCACTGGGGATTGGTCATCACCCCCTTGCGAAACACCGGAAACGTGAGATTGGGCTTTATGAACACCGTGTCTCCCCACCGAAGTCGTGAAGCCAGACCAATCCAGTCCAGACCCACTCGAACTGGCGTCAGGTAGTCCGACTCCAGTCGGTCGAGATAGACTCGGGGACGAGGCGCGCCGCTCACCGGTCTGGCCTGGTTCACGCCGCCTCCAGGGCGCTGCGAGGCCGAAGGCCCGTGGCCTGCTGGTAGACACTCAACAGGGATTCGGCGTTTGCCGCCGCGGAATACCGCTGCTCGAAGGCCCGGCGCGCGGGCCACCGCATGGCAGCGCTTTGCTCTGGACGAACCGCCAGTTGCGCCAATTTGTCGAGCAGGTCGCGCGCGTCATGCGCGTCGAAAAGCAATCCGGTTCGGCCTTCTTCCACGATTTCGGGTGTTGCCCCCAGCCGCGAAGCCAGCACCGGCACGCCGTGGGCGTACGCTTCAATGAGCACGCGCCCAAACGTCTCGTAGGTGATCGACGGCAGCATGAGAAAGCAGGCGCGCCGCAGCAATTCTGCCACTTCTGCCGGGGTCTTTCGTCCCGCGAACCGCACATTCGGCTTCCGAAGCCGATGTGCCTGCTGCTCCAACTCCGCGCGCAGCGGGCCATCTCCAATGATGACCAGTGGCATCCACTCCGGGTGCCATACGTCGATAACGGTCTGAAGACCTTTTTCCTGGGATAGCCTTCCTACATAAACGGCGACGTCACGCTCCGCCGGACTGAAGCCAGGATCATCGGTCACGAAATGTGGCTTGACAACAATCCGCTCTTCCGAGATACCCCAGCCGCGCAGTTTGGCGTGCACAAACCGACTCGGCGCGATGTACAGCGTCGGCAGCGACCATGCTCGGCGCCAGGCGTTGATGGTCTGCGCCAGACCGAGCGCCGCCGATTGCACGTGCGAACCCCGATAGCAACCGAAGCGGATCCCGTTCAGGTGCCAACCAGGTCGACACTGCTCGCAAATCTGACCGCCGCGCAACAGTTGTCCCTGGAGACAACCAATTCGGAAATCGTGCACGGTTTGGACCAGCGCTACACCCTCGTGCCTGGCGGCCCAGTACGCGGATGGGCCAATCATCGGCCAGAGATTGTGGCAATGAACAAGTTCGATCTTCTCGCGCTGGATGATCCGACGGATGTCTCTATATGCTCCGCGATTAAAGACCAGTTCATTCGGCCGACGCTTCACATGCCGAACCCGATTGGGGTCATTGCTGTCGTATACAAGCGACTCAACATGAGCCCCACGAGTCCGCATGAGATCGATCTCCGCATACGCGGTGAAGTCCTCACCACCGAGGTGTTGAAACTGGTTATGAACCACGAGAACACGTGGCCAGGACCTTGTGTGCACAGGAGTCGGAATTCTAACAGATGTTCACGGGCGGCCCGTTGCACAGTTGATCGCGAATGTGATCCGCGAGACGCAACGCGAGCGCGATGATCGTCAGGGTCGGATTGGCATAGCCACCTGTTGGAAAGGTAGCGCTGCCGGCGATGAAGAGATTAGCCATACCGAACACGCGGCAGTCAGGGTCTACAACGCCCTGAGTTGGGTCGCGATGCATACGCGTGGTACCCATGTGATGAAATCCACTGCGTAATTTTCGCGATTTGCCGTTGGAGTCGATCAAGCTGGTAACGTGACCAATTCCCGCGGCTTCCACCGCCGAGGCCAGAATCTCGTTAGCGCGGCGAATGCTGCGCAAATCAATCTCGCTTAGCTGCCAGTCAAGGCGGGCTTGTGGCGCTCCGAACTGGTCCCGCGTCGACCCGAGGACGACGCGGCTTTCCGGATTGGGCGACTGTTCACCGCATGCTGTCAGCACGAACTCCGCGCGAGACGTCCGCGCCTCGCCCAGCCGCCTCAGGCCAGTGAGTGCCACTGCACGCGCGCCGGCCAGCACGGTGCGGAGACGGTGCGGCCACTGGTAGGGGATGTGACGCGCGCGAATCGCCCAGCCAATCTGGCGTAACGCCATAACGCCTTTTGAATGAAATTCGGGATAGCTGCGCCAGTGTGGCGGCACCTGGAACGCGCAGCGCACCATTCGCTCTTTCGCGAGTGTTTCGCTTGCAATACTGAGAAATCCTTCGATCGCTGTTGGCGGGGCGACCCGCTGCGAAGCATGCACGCTATAGAGCCGCATGCGCGCGGGGGCATCGTCCAGGTGCAGCACCGCGGATTCGAGGCGCGGATGGTCCATGAAGAACCGGCCGACCAGGTCGTGCTCCTGTCCCAGGCCCTTCGCATTCTGGCGGTTCGAGGCCAGCAGCAGGCGCGGCGCCTCCACCCCGCCAACCGCAAGGACGAAAAACCGAGCGCCGACTCTGAACCGCGTACCACTCAATGTTCCAATGCGTACCGCCGTCGCGACTCGCGCGTTGTCGGTCGTTTCAATGTCGAGTACGTTGGCGTACAGCAGCGTGGTGATGTTGGGGGCGCTGAAGATGGCCTGCCGATATGCCCTGGCGAAGCGAGTCGGCGGGCTGATCTGAAAGACGTGGGTGTTGATCCAGCGCGGGTCGAGCGGCAAGCGCTGGGCGTCGGACTCTTCCCAATCCTGTAGCTCATACGTTGGCGGACCGATCTCACATACCGCTTGAGCGCGGGCGTAGTACGGATCGAGCACTGAACGACCGAAAGGCCAGCCGCTGAACGGCACCCAGTCGTGCGGCTCGAAATCGAAAGCGTCAAGTGGCCGGCAGGCGCCCTGCCAGATCGCGGTCGTGCCGCCAAAGCCGCGCACGCGGGTCTCGTCGAGCGGAAAACCGAAATCGCCGGCAAGCTCGCCCCTCGCCAGGGCCTGGGTGCGGCCGTCGTAGCGAATTCCGCCACTCTCGATCAGGCAGACCTTGAATGCCTGGCCCGTCAGCTCGCGCGCCATCGTGCAGCCAGCCGCACCCGCGCCAACGATGCAGACATCGGTTTCCAATGTCGTGCCATGTGGGATGCGCCGCGCGTCTATGAAAGGCACGGCACGGTCAGGTCAGGACGCCAGAGCAAGGATCGCACGCATTCAGTAATAACGCCGTCGCATGGCGGGTGAACGGTTCACGAACGGCATCGCGGAGAATACAGCCCGCGCGGCCGCCGCCGCAAAGATCCGACCAGCCCCACCTCGAGTTTTCGTAACGAATAACGTCCCTTGCCGAAAGACAACGAGCATCATTAATTTCGTAACGAAAAGTTCACGACGGTAAAGTCACTTCTGCTCCGAGATTTGTCGCGCGTGCGCCTAACCGTGTGCCTAAGGTGGACGGCATGTGCGTCGACTGCTACAGTCCATGATGCTCAGATGGCCCGCTGGTGGGTGTGCTCGCGCGTACTCGCTATCATCTGAGTCGCGGGGTTGTCGTAACGAACGCCCAGCGTGCGAGGTTTTTTCAAGTGTGAGGTTATCGACCGTGTTGCAGGCTCGATCTTGACTGATCGAGGGGTAGCCGCTGTGGCAAAACGCTGGTGGTACCTGCTGGTGCTGTGCCCGATCGTGGCCGGCCTGGCGGCGTTCTTCATTGTCCAGCGCATCCCGTCGGTGTACGAGGCAACTGAGACCGTTGCCGTCAATCCCGCCACCTCGGTGGGCGGCGTGGCCGATGTACAGACCGCCCAGGCGTTGGCCGACACTTACGCCGAGCAGATGCACGCCAGTCCGGTCCTGACTGCCGCGGCGCAATCGCTCGGACTCTCGGATACATCCGCGAGCTCCCTCAGCGGCATGGTCCAGACACGGCGCGTGCCGAATACGTCCCTCGTACGGCTCTCGGTCCAGGCCACGGATCCTGGCCTCGCCGCCCAGATCACCACCGCTGTGGTGCAGACGTTCATAGACCAGCACGCCGAGGGTGAAGGCACGCGGGCCACCGCTACGCAAAACAACCTGGTTGGACTGATTACTCAGCTCCAAAACAATCAGGACGCGCTCAACCAACAACTCGACGGTTTGCGGGCGGAGCCGGCCTCCCCCGAGCGCGACGCGCTGATTGGGCGTCTGCAGGACCAGCTCACTCAGGTCCAAACGAGCCAGACCGCCGCCAGTCGCGGCTTGCAGGATCTGCAGCTTGCCGCGGCACGGAGCGGGAGCGAGCTAACTGTCGTGGACCCTGCGACGGTCCCGACGACGCCGGTCCGACCCAATCGATTGCTCAGCGTCGCCATGGCGGTCCTGTTCGGATTCCTCGCGGCGCTGGGCATTGTCTGGCTCACGGAGCAGTTCGACGATCGCCTGCGAGGTGCGTCCGACGTGCTGCGCGCGCTGCAGCTGCCAACACTCGCGCGCATTCCCCAGTCCCGTTCGGGCATCGGCGCCTGCAATCCAAGCGACAGTGCCGTGGTCGCCAGCTTTGCGGTGCTGAGAAGCAACGTGCTGTCTGCCGTGCCGGATGTCCAGAGTGGCCGCGGCCGCACCATAGCTGTAACCAGCGCGTTTGACGGCGAGGGTAAGAGCGCCGTGGCCGCCAACCTGGCCGCCGCGCTGGCCCACACCGGCCGCTCGGTCGTCCTCGTCGATGCGGACCTGGCGCGACCAGCTCAGGCAAGCCTCTTCAACGTCAAGAACGAATCCGGGCTGGCCGCGCTATTAATGATTGCTGTGAAAGACGCGACGGATTTCGTCGTGCCAACCTGCGTCGAGAACGTGCGGCTGCTGGTCGCGGGCACCACCGGGTTCGAGTCGGCGGAGCCGGCCGCGCTGTTGATGTCCAAGCGCCTGCCCGAGGTGCTCGAGCAGTTGGCGGCAAAGTGTGATGTGTTGATTGTCGATGCTCCAGCCGTGCTCGACTGCCCTGAAGCCGCCTGGCTGAGCGCGCGCACCGATGGAGCGCTGGTTGTGCTGGACACCAGACGCGCGCGCACACGCACGGTCGAACCAGCGCTGGCCAGCCTTGCCGACGCGGGCGCCGCCGTCTTCGGCGTGGTGCTGAACCGCGCACGCGGTCGAGCCGTCGCAGAGCCGCGTACGCAGAGCCAGTCTGTCGAGCAGTCGCAGCCGGCGACCGAGACCCGGCCAGCTCCGAGCACGAGGCCAGGTGGCGAATTAGTACACCGGCAGGGGATCGTGGGACCTGCCACGGACGGATCATGAAGGTCGTACTCTTCTGCGGAGGCATGGGCTTCCGCATCCGGGACAATGTGCAGGACACGCCCAAGCCCATGATCGTGGTTGGCGATCGGCCAATCCTGTTTCACATCATGAAGTACTACGCGAGCTACGGGCATACGGAGTTTATCCTCTGCCTGGGCTACAAAGGCCACCTCATCAAGGAGTACTTCCTCGGGTACAAAGACGCGCTCCACGATGATTTCGTCCTGAGCGACGGCGGCCGGACCATCGAAGTGCTCCACAACGACATCGCGGACTGGCGCATCACGTTCGTCGAGACCGGTCTGCACGCCAATATCGGCGAGCGGCTCAAGCGGGTGCAACCGTACATCGGGGACGATGAGCACTTCCTGGCAAACTATGCCGACGTCCTGACCGACGCGCCATTACCCGACATGATCGAACGGCTTACGACGCGTCGCAAAGTCGCGAGCTTCTTATGCGTGCGACCACGCTACACGTTCCACGTGGTGACCGTCGATTCTGAACAGCAGGTCTCGAGCATCGACCACGTCAGCGAGGCCAGCATCTGGATCAACGGCGGCTATTTCGTGTTCAGCCGCGACATCTTCGACTATCTCCGCCTGGGGGAGGACCTGGTCGCGCAGCCGTTCAACCGGCTGGTGTGCGACCGCCAGTTACTGGCGTATCAGCACGAGGGGTTCTGGGCGCCCATGGACACGTTCAAAGACCACCAGGTGATCCAGTCGATGTACGAGTCTGGTCTCCGCCCGTGGGCGGTGTGGGAGAACGGTCAGTCAGTAGCCGCTGGCGCTGGAACAGCAGTTGTCGCGTCGGCGGCCGGCGCGTAGCAGCGTTCGTCAGCCGCCTGGCGGGCGGAACGGGACCTTGGTGGGCGTGGGTGGCACCGCCGGGGCGGCGGGTGCTGGCGCTGGCGCACGGCTAACGGGCGCCGGTTGTGGGCGCGGCGTCGGCACAACCGCGACGGCGCGTGGCGTCGGCGTCGGAGCTCGGTTCACGACGGGCGCGGCTGGCTGGGGCTGAGGCACGGGGTCCGCGGGAGGCGGAGCCTCGTCTGGCGCTGAAGCCTGATCGCTTGAAGTGTCGCCGTCGGCGACCGGCGCAGAAGCGGAATCGCTGGCAGCCGCAGACGCGGGTGCCTCGGTCGACGCGTCGCTCGGAGCGCTGGTCGCCTCGGCGGCAGGCGTGGCTGGCACATCGGTTGGCGCGGCGGTGGGCACACCGGTCGGGGTGGAAGTAGGTATGTCGGTCGGCGTGGACGTCGCGGTCGCAGTGGGCACGTCAGTCGGCGTGGAGGTTGGCGCGGCGGTGGGCACCTCGGTGGGCACGTCGGTTGCCGTTGGAGGCGTGGTTGGCACGCCGGTCGCCGTTGGAGGCGTGGTTGGCACGTCGGTTGCCGTCGCAGGCGCGGTTGGCACGTCAGTCGCCGTTGCAGGCGCGGTCGGCACCGCGGTAGGCGCCACCGTCGGCACAGACGTCGGAGGCGTCGTCGGCACCGCGCTTGGGGTCGCCGCCTCCGGAGCCCGCGTCGGCGTGAGTGCCACAACCACGCTTGAACCCTCCGTCGGCACCTCGCTCGGCACGCCGACGAGCGCCGCTTGTGTTGGCACGCCCGTCGGCGGTGGCCCGGACGCCGCGGCGGCTACGCCCCGACTCAGCGTCTGCGGCCCTGCCACCAGCGCCACCGCGACCGCGCCGACCGCCAACGCCAGCACCAGGCCACCAATGACCAGCACCACTGGCGCCATCAAGTCGATGCCATCCATCGAGCGCTGGTCGCGCCAGTCGCTCAACCGTTCCCAAACCCGGCTCACGAATTCCCTGACTCATGGTACGCTTAAGCCAATACCACCGTCCGTGCTTTCGCGTAATCCACACGTGGACCGTACGCGGCGAAGGCTTGTCGCCTGCGCTGTTGTCCTGGTGGGGGCGTCCATCATGTGCGCCATCACCTCCACTTTCAGCTTGCCCGTGGCGCACGCGCAGATCGTGCCCCTCGACGATCGTCCCGATAAAACGGGGCCAGGAGGGTCGAGCCCGGCGCCAACCGTGGCGCAGCCGACCGCGACCCCGCGCCTGGTCAGCACGCCAACCCGAGCGCCAACTCAGGCCCCTTCACCGACGCCCGCACCCCCACCGCCGACCGACACGCCACGTCCAACGCGCGCGCCTCTGCCGCCGACACCCGTTCCACCAACGCCCGCCCCACCACCATCCCAGCCCGCGCCGGCGGTGCCGCAAACCGCGCCGGCGCCACCGCCGCCCCCACCGCCTGCGCCTGCGCCAGCGGCGACTGCGCCACCAGCCACCCCCACGCCGCGGCCGGCTGGCGGCACTGGCAGCGGGAGCGGCAGCGGCAGCGCCTCAGCGCCACGCCGGTCCACGCCCATTCCGACACCCACGGCTTCGAGCACCGCGCCAGCCGAGCCGAAGGCCGTCTTCGTCCCACCTCTACCTCCGCCGCCGCCACCCGCTCCAGTGCTGCCCGAGGCGCCCGCCGCGCCGACCGGGGCGCAGTTCCGGCTTGGGTTTGCGCAGCTCAAGGCCCAGCTCGGACCGATCATGGGTGATCCCACCGAGGATGAGCACGGCAATCCCGACAACTGCGACACCCAGCAGCAGACGACGACCGGCCTGGCCTACTGGCGCTGCTCGAGCAACATGTTGACGTTCGCCGCATTGCCCGACGGTGCCATGCACTGGGCGTCGGCGCCGTCCGGCTCGGGCCTGGTCGAATGGACCGGGACGCAGGACCCGCCGCCTGACGCGCTGACGGTCGCCAATGCCGAGGCGCCCACCGATGCCCAGGACGATCCACCGCTCGACACCGCGTGCATAGCTGCCTCGCCGCTCCCAGCGACGGCGTGTGCCGCGGGAGACACGCTCGCCGCACAGGCCGCAATCCAGAACTCCGGCGACACCGTCTCGGTCGACGTGAATGTGCCGCCCGCGGGCGCGCATCTCACCGCCGACCTGGTCAACCTGCCCGCGGACTACGACCTGTACCTGTCCGACGCCTCGGGCACGGTCGTCGACGAATCGATGCAGGAGGGCACCACCCCCGAGCACATGGACGACGACCTGCCGGCTGGAACGTACTACCTCTACGTCCATTCCGATCCGGGGCGCTCCGTAGACCCGCAAGACCCATTTCGTTTGGAAGTGAGTGTTTCGTAACGAAACTGGCACATCACACTCACACGGGGCATCTACACTGTCACTGTATGACTCGCGGCGTTTCGACCAGGAAGGCCCAGGAGACGGCCAGGGCCAGGCCAGCCCGTGTTCACATCGAGGGTGCCGCTCAACGAGCCACACTGACCCAGATCCCGATCGGCCGGATCGACGTGCCAGGCAACCCGACACGTCGGCAGCTCGGGGACATTGCCGCTCTGGCTGAGTCCATGCAGGACTACGGCCTCCAGCAGCCGGTCAGCGTGAGAGTCGTCGGCGATCGCTACGCGCTTACCTCCGGCATGCGGCGTCTGGCGGCAGCCAAGATGCTGCGCTGGACCACGATCACCGGATTCGTGCGCTCGGTCACTGCTGACGAAGCGTATTTGCTGGATCTCATCGAGAACTTGCAGCGCGAGGACCTTTCTCCAGCAGAGGAGGCGGACGCCTTCGGAGAGCTGATCCGCACGCGCGGCTGGACCGTTCAGCAGGTCGCCGACTCGGTCAAGCGCTCGGTGGCGTATGTCTCTAAACGCGTGCGCGTGTTCGACGATCCGCTCCTGCGGGAGGCGATTGTCGACCGCGGTCTACCGGTATCCACCGCCGAAGAATTGCTCGCGGCGCCGGCCGATCAGCGTCGGATCCTGATCGAGCGCGCACTGGCCGAGCGATGGGACCAGGTCCGCGCGCGCGCCGAGGTGCGCCCGGTTGAAACCGAACCTGAACTGGGGACTCGGCAGTCTGAGTCAGCGCACGCCGCGGCCGGGCAGACGACGCACGTCTCGCCGGTGCGCCCGCGCGGCCTTACCCACGCGATCCGCCAGTTTCATCGGCTGGTGCTCGACCTCCACACCGAGGACCTGACCCAGGCCGATCGTGCCGCGCTTCGGTCGCTGTTCCGCGACCTGCTCCTGCTCGCACGCGAGCCGACGACCCCCCGCGAGCGCGTCTTCCCAGAACTGCCGAACATACGTTCTAGGCACGGGCGTCCCGCTCGGCGCTGAATCCGACCCCCATCGGGGTCAGGTCGGTTGTTGCACGCGCAGCCAGCGGTAGTCATAGCCGTCCAGGTCGACTGTTTGCGTACTGGCTGGCTGCGGCTCTCGCACGCCGCGGCCGAACAGGTGGATCAGCTCGCCGAAGCCGCGCGGCCATTTGACGTTCACCGCGCACGACGCTCGCGAAAAATTGTGAATCGCGATCACGGTTCTGCCGCGCCAGGTACACGCGTGCGCCAGCACCGATGGATGGTCCGTCTCCAGAAACTCCACTGCGCCCCATCCGAACTCGGGGCATTCCTTTCTGGTGCGGATCGCACGCTCGGTCCAGTTCAGCAGCGAGTTGTCGTCCAGACGTTGTGCGGCGACGTTGACCCGCTCGAAACGGTATTCGCCGTCGGCGATGACCGGCCGCACCAGCCGTCGCCGGTGTGCCGCGGAGAAGCCGCCGTTTGCCCCCGAGGACCACTGCATGGGAGTCCGAATCGCCTCGCGCTCTGGAAGGTCCAGGTCGTCGCCCATGCCGATTTCCTCTCCATAGCGAATGACCGGCGTGCCAGGCAACGTGAACAGCAGGCTGTTCATCAACTCGATGCGTCGTCGATCTCCCTGCAGCATGGGTGACAATCGGCGCCGGATACCACGATCGTAGAGCTGCATTTCCGGTTGGGGCGCAAACACGCTGAAGCAGCGCGCACGCGACTCCGGGTCCAGTCGTCCCAGGTCCAGCTCGTCGTGATTGCGGAGGAAGTTGGCCCACTGCGCCGTCTGTGGCAGCTCCGGCAGCGCCGCGTAGGCCTTGCGCACCGGTTCGGCCGTTTCGCTGGCCACGGCGAGAAACAGGTGCTGATTGGACCAGAAGTTGAACAGCAGGTTGATGCGGTCGCCGTCGCCGAAAAAGTTGAGGACTTCCTTCGGATCGACGTTGGCTTCGCCGAGCATCATCGCGTCCCCTCGACGCCACGACAGGAATCGACGAAATTCGGTGAGAAAACTGTACTCCTCGGGCCCCATCGGTTCCTTCTTGCCCTTGTCTTCGATGAGAAACGGCACCGCGTCGATGCGGAATCCGGTGACGCCGAGCTGGAGCCAGAACCCCATGATCCGCTCGATTTCGTCGCGCACCACCGGATTCGCGACATTCAAGTCTGGTTGAAACTTATAAAAGCGATGGAAGTAATAGGCCCGCGCCTGGCGATCGTAGGTCCAGGTTGTCTTCTGTACACCCGGAAACACGACGCCACTGGTCGCGTCGGCGGGCTTGCGCCTGGACCAGATGTACCAGTCGCGGTAGGGTGAGCCAGGGTCAGAACGCGCTGATTTGAACCACGGGTGCTGATCCGAGGTGTGATTGACCACCAGGTCCACGATGACGCGGATGCCAAGCTCGTCCGCCTGGCGGATGAAGTCGACGAAATCGCCCAGTGTTCCGTAGCGCGGGTCCACGCCGTAGAAGTCCTGAATGTCGTAGCCGTGGTCGCGCCACGGCGACGGGTAGAACGGCGTGAGCCAGACGCACGTGATGCCGATACCCGCGAGGTAGGGCAGTTGTTGACACAGACCCCGGAAGTCGCCCACGCCGCTACCCGAGCCGTCGGCGAACGTGCCGACGTCGAGGCAGTAGATGACCGCGTTTCGGTACCAGAGGTCGATCATGCCGCGGGGTGTATGCACAAGCCATGCTCGGCGCGCACCCCCCACCTGCCCCACCTGTCAGGCGGTGCGCGGCCCGCTCGCTCAGAAGCCGCCGATCACGTGAGCGAACGAACCCTCAGGCATGTGCGCCGCCAGAAACTCCGCGAGCGGGCCCTCGTTGGGTATCTGGCTGGGAATGCGGACCATGCCCTGAGCCAGGTCGAGCAGCGCGTCCGCGTCGACGTAGTCCGGCACACGGCTCACCATGCGGCGGCCGCGCCGTGGCGGCGGGGGTCCGGCGCACCGAGCAGTCCGCCATCGGCGTCGAACCACAATGTGGGTGACTGTCCTCCCAGGTCGAGGCTGCCCCACGCCTTGACCTCGACGTGGCCGTGAACCTGGAGCGCCGCCAGCGTCTCGTCAGGCAGGCCGACTTCGACCAGCAGCGGGTCGCCGCGGGTGGTGTGATAGCGCGGGGCGGCGACAGCCCGGTCGCCCGGCCACCCGTGGTCCAGCACCAGCGTCAGCGGCTGGGTGACCATGTTCGGAATGCGCCGCCCGCCGCTGGCGCCCAGGGCCAGGATCGGTTGACCGTCGCGCAGCACGACGGTCGGACACATATTGGTGATCGCCTTTTTGCCGGGCTCCAGCGACTCCGGTTTGCCGGGTCGGTCGGTAAATAACGCCATGCCACTGTTGAGCACGATGCCCGTGCCCGGCACGGTGAGGCGGCTGCCCATCAGCGTCTGGAGCGTGCTCGTGATGGACACGACATTGCCGCGCGTGTCGCCCACGACGAGATGGTCCGTGCAGCCGGTGTCGGCGGTGAGGCTTGCACCCAACCGTTGTGACCAGACCCGTGCGGCCGCGGCGACGATCGCGCTCATGCGCTCCGGACCAAGTGGATCGAGCTGTCGGGTATCGCATCCATCCAGCTCGGCCAGGATCTGGCGTAGAACTCCTCCGCCACTGTTATCTCCGGACGTGAACACGTCGAAACCGCGGTACTGATAGCATGCGGCCGGCCGAATCTCGGGCGCATACTCCGCCAGGTCGCGCCGGTCCAGGACGCCGCCTTCCGCCTGTACGTAGCGAACGATTTCGGCGCCGAGGTCGCCCGTGTAGAGCAGCGCCGGACCATCGTCCGCGAGGGCCCGCAGAGTCGCCGCCAGGTCCGGTTGCCGCAGGCGGTCCGCCGCGGCCACGACGGCCGCCACCGGTGCATCGACGACATTACCACCCGCTTGCAGGACCTCGATGCCCGCTTCGGCCGGGGCCGGGTGCTGCGCGGCGACCAGCGCGTGCTCCGCGCGTAGCTTGCGGTCCTCGGCCAGCGCCCGTCTCATTCGATCGGACATCCAAGACGTCGGGAGAGCCCGCGGGCTTGCTCGAGCAGCGTCTCCAGCATGGTTGTCCGATGCTCGCCCTCGAAATCCGCGGCCGGACCCGAAATGCTCATCGCCCCGATCACGTCGCCGTGCGCGTCGCGGATCGGCGCCGCCAGACAGCGCAGACCGGGGATGCCTTCCTCGCGGTCTTCGGCAAAGCCTTGCTGCCGAACGCGCGAGAGCTCATGCTGCAGATCGGCAAGCTCGGTGATTGTCGTCGGCGTGCGCCGAACCAGCCCCACCGCGTGGACCAGCTCCGTGAGCCGCTCCGCCGACCAGCTCGACAGCAGCACCTTGCCCAGTCCGGTGCAGTGCAGCGCGTCGCGCTCGCCGACCCGCGTGTGGTACCGCAGCGCCCGCGCCGGCTCGGCCACCGCGAGGTGCACGACGCTGAAGTCCTGCAGGATGCCCAGGTTGGCCGTCTGGTCGGTGCGCTCGGCCAGGCGGCGCAGAAACGGCAGTCCGAGCCGATCCAGAGGCGAGGCCGCCAGATAGGCGCTGCCAACTTCGAAGGCGCGCGGCCCCAGGCTGTAGCGGGCGCTGCCCGGATCGAACGAGGCGAAGCCTTCGCCCCGCAGGCACTCGAGCAGCCGCAGGGCAGTCGCCTTGGGCAGTTGCAGGCGCCCGGAGACGTCGGCCAGGCTCAGGCTTGGCTCGTCTGGCGAAAAGGAGCTGAGGATGGCCAGACCGCGCTGTAAAGCGCGTACCTGATAGTTGGGCGGGTGACTTACGCTGCGGGGTCGGGCCATCGTGGGCGGGCAATCATGAAAAACTGTTTCGCGATAGCGGGTCATGGTGGCGCGCGCGGCGTACCATGTCAACCGCATGCCCATCACGATTGCCACGCTCGAGGACGCCGCCGTCGAGCTCAATCGACGTGCCGCGGTCGCCACGCCCGTGGATGCCCGCCGCGCGCACAAAGCCGCCGCCGAACGCGAGACCAATCCGCTCGCGCGCTACGTCCTGAATTCACTCGTCGATAACGCCGAGCTGGCCATCGTCGACGATCGGCCGATGTGCGGCGACACCGGGCTGCCCCGCTATTACGTCAAAGTTGGCAACGCCGCCCAGGTCGAGGGTGGCTTCGCCGCCTTCGAGCACACCCTGCGCAAGGCCGTCGCGCTGGCTACCCAGGCCGTCAAGCTGCGCTCGAACCGGGTGCATCCGCTGACGCGCAGGAATCCAGGCAACAACGTTGGAGTGTTCGCACCGAACATCGACTATCGCTTTCACCCCGTCGGCGACTGGATCGACATCACGGCCGTCCACAAGGGTGGCCTGTTCGGGAGCGACTACCGCATGCTGTTCCCGGGCGACGGCATCGGCGGCATCAAGCGCTTCGTGGTCGACACGATTGCTGCGTTCCATCGTCGTGGCCTGGCCTGCCCACCCGCGATTGTCGGCGTCGGCATCGGCGGCACCAAGGACCAGAGCTTCACGCTCAGCAAGGAAGCCTGCTGCCTGCGACTGGTCGGCGACCGCCACCCGGACCCGACCGTCGCTCAGCTGGAGGACGAGCTGCTGGACCTCTGCAACTCCACGCAGATGGGTGTCATGGGTCTGAAGAGCCAGACGGCGGTGGTCGACGTGCACTGCGAGATCGCCTACACGCACACCGGCGGCCTGCCCGTCGGCGTGAGCGAGCTGTGTACGGCGGTGCGACGCTCGACAGTCCGTCTGTTCAACGATGGCCGGATCGAGTTTCGCGAGGACCCCTTGTGGTTCGACGCGTACATGCGGCGCGAGGGCGTGGATTTTCCCAACGACGCCGCTGGCTTGATGCCGGCTGCTTCCCCCGCGCGCCAGGAGGTGAATTGAAAGATGGCTGACGCGGAGCTGCGCGAGGTGCACTTGCGCGTGCCGCTCTCCGAAGCCGACGTGCGCGGGCTGCGGGCAGGCGACGTAGTGTATCTCTCGGGACCCGTTATCACCGGGCGTGACGGCGTGCTGACGTACATGCTTGGCGAGGGGCACGCGCCGCTGGTAGACATCCGCGGCGAGTGCAACGTGCTGACGACTTCGTCTCCGGCGGGTGTGGAGGTGCGGCCGGGAGAGTTCGAAGTTGCCTCACTGCAGGCGACCGCGGGATTTCGGTATGCGCGCTGGATGGAGGACCTGTGCGCGAAGTACGGAGTCCGGGCGGTCATTAGCAAGGGCGGCATGCCCGAGGAGGTCTACCAGGCGCTTGGCGATCGCTTCGGCGTGGTCTTCCTGTCCACGATGGGCTACGGGCTGGGCGCCATCTACGGGCGCGGCGTGACGAAGGTGCGTGCCGTGCACTGGAAAGCGGAGCTGGGCATTTCCGAAGCGATGTGGGTGCTGGAATGCGATCGGCTGGGTCCATTCCTGGTGGAAGGTGACACCGCGGGACGTTGCTTCTTCCAGGAGCACGCCGCCGAGGTCGACGCGCCGCTGATGGCGGCGTACGAGGGCTTGCCGAAGCCCATCCTGTCACGGCTCGGCGAAGAGCAGGACCCGCGCCAGGAGCTCGCGCGCGGTTAGATGACGCCGGACCTCACGTGTGATGTCCTGATCCTCGGCTCCGGTGGCGCGGGGCTCCTCGCCGCCTTGCGAGCGGTGCGCCGCAATCCACGCCTGCGCGTCGTCCTCGCCTCCAAGGGTCTGGTGGGCAAAAGCGGCTGCACGCGCATGGTCCAGGGCGGCTACAACGCCGTGCTGGACCCCGGCGATTCGCTCGACCTCCACCTCGAAGACACGTTGAAAGGCGGCCAGTTCATCAACAACCAGGACCTGGCGTGCACGCTGGTCAACGGCGCCCCGGCGATGGTCCAGGAACTGGAAACCACGATCGGCTGCTTTTTCGATCGCCGCGATGATGGTCGCATCCACCAGAAGCCCTTCGCCGGTCAGTCGTTCGATCGCACCGTGCACCGTGGTGATCTGACCGGCATCGAGATCGTAGGCCGACTGCGCGACGCGCTGTACGCCACCGACGTGACGGTCCTGGAGGAAGCCCGCGCGCTCGACGTGGTGCGCTCGCCAGATGGCTGGCGCATCGCCGGCGCGGTGCTGCTCGACGCACGGCGCGGCCAGTTCGTGCGCGTTCAGGCCAATCTGACCATTCTGGCCACCGGCGGCGGTGCGCGCATGTACAGAGTCGCCGCGCCATCCCTCGAAAAGACCGGTGACGGCATGGCGATGGCGTGGCGGGCCGGCGCGACGCTGGTGGACATGGAGATGTACCAGTTCCACCCGACCGGTTTGCTGGCCGGCGCCAGCCGCATGACGGGCATGGTGCTGGAGGAAGGTCTGCGCGGCGTCGGCGGGATCCTGCGTAACGCGGCCGGCGAGCGTTTCATGCAGCGCTACGATCCGGTGCGCATGGAGCGTTCCACTCGCGACGTCGTCGCCCGCTCCGGCTACCTGGAGATCATGGCGGGCCGCGGCACGCCGCAGGGCGGCGTGTACATCGACGTCTCGCACCTGGGCGCCGACGCGGTCCAGCGGATGTTTCCCGGCATGGTGGCCCGCTGCCTGGACTTCGGCTATGACCTGCGCAGCGGACCCGTCGAAGTCTCGCCCACCGCCCATTTTCACATGGGCGGCGTCAAAATCGACGCGCGCTGTCACAGCAGCCTGCCCGGCTTGCTGGCGGCGGGCGAGGACTCGGGTGGTACGCACGGCGCCAACCGGCTGGGCGGCAATGGCGTGGCGGAATCGACGGTGTTCGGCGCGATTGCCGGCGACGTGGCGGCCGAAGAAGCCCTCGATATGGGACGCTGCGTGCTCGACGCCGAGCATGTCGAGACCATCGAGCGCACGGCGTTGCGACCGCTCGAGCAGCCAGGTTTGGAGGACCCGTTCGAATTGCGCACGCGCCTGGAGGACCTGATGTGGGAGAACGTGGGCCTGGTGCGCAGCCAATCCAGCCTGGTGGACGCGCTGGAGGACATCTCGGAGCTCCGCGAGCGGGCGCTTTCGACCAGCGTGCCGAACTTCCGTCGGTTGAATCTGGCGTGGACCGAGGCGCTGGACCTCGTGAACCTGTTGCAAGTGGCGGAGCTGGTTACGCGCAGCGCGCTCGAGCGGCGAGAGAGTCGCGGCGCCCACTATCGGTCCGATTTTCCGGCGGCTGACGACGCACGCTGGCTGCGCAATGTCTTTCTCCAGCGTGAAACTGACGGCACTCCGCGTGTCTGGGATGAGCCAGTCCAGTTCAAGTACATGCGCCCACCGGGTGTGGCGGCGGCGGTTCCGGCGTGACGACGCTGCGTGTCCGCCGCTTCGAGCCCGGCGTGCATGGCCAACGCTGGGATTCCTTCGAGGTCCCGCTTGCCGAGCGCACGACCGTGCTCGACGCGCTCTTCTACGTGCTGCGCCGGCACGATCGCTCGCTCGCCTTCCGCTGCGCGTGCCGGGCGGCGATGTGCGGCTCCTGCGGCATGGTCGTCAATGGCAGCGAGCGGCTGGCGTGTCGCACGCCGTTAGCGGAAGTCGCGGTTTCGGGCGTGGTCCGCGTCGAGCCGCTGCGCAACCTGCCGGTCGTCAAGGACCTGGTGGTCGACATCGATCCGTTCTTCGACAAGTACGCGGCGGTCGAGCCATTCGTCATGCTGCCACCCGGCATACACGCGCCAGCTGAAATCCCCGCGGACGACCCGACGCGCCAGCAGATCGGTGAGGGTCTGGATTGCATCACGTGCGGCGCGTGCTACTCCGCCTGCCCGATGGTCGCCGTGGACCCAGACTACCTGGGGCCGGCCCAATTGCTGCGCGCCTTCAACGTGCTCGAAGATGTGCGGGAAAGAGAAGACGCCTGGCAGGTGCGCGCCGAAGTCTTCGGCCGCCACGGCGTCTGGCGCTGCCACGCCATCTCGGAGTGCACTCGCGTCTGTCCCAAGGACCTGGACCCCGCGCAAGCCATCCGCCGCCTGAAGCGCCGCGCCCTCACGGGCTGAAATCGAAAAACAGACTATCCGAGGACAGCAGCCTAGGCTAGGCTAGGTCGGTTGCATCCTCCAGTCTGGCGAACGTCAGGCGCCAGGCGTTCTGCGCAATACGTAATAATCGCCGAACTGAGCGACCGGGGTGTAGTTGTTGGCCAGGTACGTTTCCAGGTCCGTGTTCTGAGCGGGTTTGCCCCAGAACAGGAGCTGCGACTCCGAGACCACCACCAGATTCACCCGCGCCAGCTCGCCGATCACCGTGGTCAGCTCGCTCGGCGAGGCGGCGCCTGGGTAGAGGTGAGCGAAGCGCGTCGGATTCGGTCGGTCGGCCAGCACGTACAGTAGCGGCGCTGTCGGATAGACAAAGATCGGTTCGCGGGGCCGCGTGTTGGCGCTGACGTACTGAGCGGCGGCGATCAGGCGCGAGGCTTCGGGTGTCGGCACGCTGATGCCCGCGACCATGGGCGGATCGACCAGTCGCGTCCTCGACGCGAGCTGGATGCCCGCGGCAGGGCTGCCCGGCAGACTGGTGTCGACCATGCCGACGAAACCCTCTGAGCGCACGCCCAGGTTGCGCGCGGCCGAAGCCAGCGGCACCAGGACCAGCGCCGTCGCCAGCACGTATCGATTGAAACCACGTACATGCCAGCCCCTGGCGAGAGCGGTGAACAGGTAGGCGAGGACCACCGCGCCAATAGCCAGCGGCAGACACGCGGACCAGGTCAGATGGACCTCGTCCACGCGTGGATACTGCGTCAGAAAGGTGACGGCGCTGGCGACCGTCAGCCAACGCAACGTCCAGGCGGTGCGCGGCGGGAGGGCGGTCGTCGACAGCAGCGCCGCGGCCAGAATCGACACGAATGGCAGCACCAGGGGCCAGCCGTACGCCGCGCGGCCTGGCGCCAGCAGCAGCGCCAGCGGCAGCGACTCCCCCTGTTCGGCCGTGACCACGACCATCGTCGCGCCACACGCGAGCGCCAGCAAGAGCGCCAGGAGTCGTGCGGACCAGCCTCGGGCGCGCACCAGGAGCAGCAAGGCCAGAGCCAGGGCGAGCAGCGTGGCCCACGCGCCGCCACCGGGACCCGTGAGCGGGTACCACAGCACGTCCTGGTTCGTCACGCCGACGAAGCTCTTGACCAGGTCGACGTCCCAGTTGAGCGCCGAGAGCAAGGCCACCATCCAGGGCAGGCTGACCAGGCTGAAGCCGATCCCGAGACACACCACGCCGCCGACAAGCTGGCCCAGGCGGCGCCCGTCCGAAGCCACGCGGATGGGACGCAGCGCCGCGTAGGCCGCCGCCACCAGCGGGAGAATGAAATACTCGGCGATCGGCACACTCGCGTGGGGGTGAATCAGCCACACCGTGGCGGCCAGGACCAGGACCAACAGGCTGATCTGGATCACGCGCAGCGGCCGCGTGACCGTCGGACCTTGCCACGCCAAACCGAGGACGAGCGCCAGCCCGAGGAGCACACCGGCGTTCTGCTTGAAGACGAACGCCAGGCCAGTGATGGCGCCGAGGCCGATCAACAGAGCGGCGCGGCGCCAGCCCACCTGGGACGGCAGGCGCATGAAGGCCCAGACGCCGAGGATGGTCAGCGCGGCGCTCGGCCAGCCCGGGTGCGGTTCCCAGGTGGAGGGCACGCGGTCCAGACCGACCAGGATGAACAGCGGCGGCAGCACCGCGATCGCCGGCCTGACCAGGCTCCGGCATAACAAATACAGTCCAAGAGCCAGCACCACGCGGCTGACCAGTCCGACCACCCGCAGGTCGATCAATGGCGAGCCGCCGAACAGGCTCAGGACCAGCGCGTGGACGTACAGCAGCCCCGGCGTATACAGCGAATCGAAATCGCGATACGGAATCTGACCCTGCAGGACACGCGTCGCTTGCTCGAGGAAGTACCCCTCGTCCTGGGCGTCGATGCCGAAGCGGATCACGACCAGCTCGGCAAATAACGCCGCGAACAAGCACGCCAGCGCGACGAGCTCCTCACCCCGCCGCTGGTGCGGCCGCTCCAGGCGCTCGGCCAGCTGGCCGTCCGCGGCCAACTCCACCGCTTGCGCCCGCGTGGCAGTCGGCGGCGGACTCAGGATCAAACGAGACACAGATGTCGCAAGTCCGCACCGCGCACGACAGGCAGCGGCCGCGGCGATTCGGGACTGCCGAACCAGTGCTCGAGGCCGTCAGCGGTCAACATCCAGTGCTCCTGGCCGCGCGTAAAGCTGGGGCTGTTCGTACACCAGGAGTACGTGGCGACGCCGGTGGTTGTCTTCTGTGACGTGTCGCCGTTCGACTGGTCGGTGCCGTGCTCGCATTCGGTCGGCGCGCCCATGACCCCGCCCGTCGCCTGATCGAGAGCGGCGAAGCCGAATAGAAAGGTCGGGGACTGGTCGGGCAGGCACCACGGCGCGTGGTGGGCGCCCGGCAGGACCCACAATTGCTGGCGCGGCACACCGGTGAGACCGATCGCCAGCAAAGCGACACACGCCAGGCCGAGGCCCAGCTCCACGCGCAGCGGCGTCGCGATGCGGGTCACTCCTGGAGCTGCGTCGCGCTGAGAAACGGGCCGACGGCCTGAAGCAGGCCGCGGGGATTGTCGCCCTGGATCGTGTGGCCAGCATCGGCGACGATCTCCCAACGACCGTCGGGCAGTGACGCCGCGAACTCGGCGGCGGTCGCGTCGGAGAGCGATTCACTGCGCGCGCCGCGAACCACCAGCGTCGGGGTGCGGACCGCCGGCAATGCGTCCCACAGCGCTCGGCGGCGGGCGACCATCTTCGCGCGGTCGCGGCCCAGGATGTGGCCGCGGTCGTACTTCCAGGTCCAGCGTCCGTCCGGCAACTGGCGCAGGTTGTAGAGCAGACTGCGTCGCAGCAGGCGTCGGTCGCGCAGCGGATTGAACGCCACCGCGCGCTCCACAAAATCGTCAACCGAGTCGAGCTCCGCGGGGCCGGCCATGAAGTTGAAGACGCTGTTGGAGGCTGGAGCGGCCGAGGAGGGTGACGGGGTGCGTTCGCCTGGGGCGGAATCCACCAGGACCAGCCCCCGCAATCTGGCCGCCGCCGTGGTCGCGTACGACAGGGCGACCATGCCGCCCATGGAGTGCCCGACCAGGAAGAAGCGATCCAGTTCGAGCTCGTTGACCAGCGCGTGCACATCGGCGGTCAGCGCCTCGGTGTCGTAGTCGCCGTCAGTTGCCCATTGCGTATCGCCATGTCCGCGCTGGTCGAGCGCCAGGCAATGGAAGTCCTGGCGCAGGCCCAGGCAGACGAGGTCCCAGGTGCGCGCCGTCAGGCCGACTCCGTGAAGAAACAGGATGGTTGGTTTTTCAGGGTTGCCCCAGTCGACCAGGTGAAATCTCAAGCCATTGGTCGAGACGGAAATGTGCTCTGGCAGGCGGATCTCGATCGGCTGCAGGCCAGCGACGGCGGCGGCCAGGTCGAGATGTTCGAGCTCGCTGAGCGTGGCAGTTTCAGTATCTGTCAAACGATCGGTCTCCAGGACTCTTTGTTACAGATCCTTGCTGACTTTGTCGACGTAGTACGCCCACAGGCCATGGCCGCGGAACTCCCCCGTGGTGCGCGGCGCGCGCGCCGGCGGCGCGTCCATCTTGAAGTGCGGCACCTGCCAGAAGGGCGGCTGCGCGGCCGCTTCGGCCAACAGCTCGTCCGAGGTGTACGGGTGGTCGCGCCCCATCAAGCTGAAGGCCCAGGCATTCAACTGCGCCTGCTCCTCCAGCTGAACCATGTTCATGACCGACTCCTCCAGGTCGGCACCCGTGGTCACCGCGCCGTGGCCCTTGAGCAGCGCCGCCTTGCCGTGCTCCTTCAGTGTTTCGGCCACGCCTGTGCCGTCGGCGTCGGTCAGGATGAGCTTCGAGTGGGGATAGACGCCGATGGCCTTCTGCACCAGCCGGCCGCCCTCGTTGCGCAGCGGCCGAATGCGCTTGCCGAGCACGCTCATCAGGATCGTAAAGCGCGGGTGCGCGTGGACGATCGACTGCACTTCGGGATACGCGCGGTAGATGCACGAGTGCATCTTGACTTCGTAGCACTGCGAGACGCCATCGGGCGCTTCGAGCTTGTTGCCCTCAAGGTCGCACAGCACCATGTCCTTCGGGCCAAGCTCGCTGAGGATGTCGAGCTCGTAGCCGCGGCCTTTGATCAGGAACTTGTCGGGCGACTCGGGCACGCGCAGGCTGGCGTGACCGACCGAAGCCGTGAGCTCGCTGGCGAGACCGAAGGCGGCGAGGATGCGATTGGCGACGGCCACCTGATAGCGGGTTTCTTCGTAGCTCATCACCCGACACGATACCCGGGCGAATTGGGGCGAGATCGCGAACTGGACCTCTCGGCACGCGCACTGAGCACCGATCCATACCAGACGTATGCACGCGCCTCCGCGCCAACCGTGGTGTCCACTACTGGTCAGGCACGCCCGAGCAACGCTTTGCCGTCCTCAGCCGGTACGCCGACGCGCGCCTGGCGTTGCGCGATCCGCGCTTCGGATCTCCGGGACCTGGCCACGTGCACCCGCGCGGCGGAGACGAATTCGTTCCGTCGGCGGCCGACATCGAGCCGGTGCGCCTTCAGCTGCGGGCCATTGCGACCGAGCTGCTCGAGGATTTGAGACCGCGCGACATGTTCGACGTGATCGCCGAGTTCGCTGCGCCTCTTTCGCGTTGCATCCTGTCGGAGATAAGGAGTTCTGCCCCAGTCGACGACCTGGCCAGCTGGGTCGAGCTGACCGTCGACCTGATTGGCAACGGCGCGCTCGCGCTGTTGAACCATCGCGACCAGCTGGCGTGGCTGCGCGCGACGCCGGAACAGGCCGGCGCCGCGGTCGATGAGCTGCTGCGGTTCGACGGTCCACTGCAGCGCACAGCCAGGGCGGCGCTGGTCGACGTCGAGCTGCCCGAGGGCGACGTCGTCCAAGCCGGCGAGACGCTGACCCTGCTGCTTGGGGCCGCCAACCGCGACTACTCGCAGTTTGCCGAGCCGGACCGGCTGGACCTGGGCCGCTCGAACGCGAACCGACACCTGGCGTTCGGCGCCGGCAATCACGAGTGCCTGGGGTCGTGCTGGCGCGGCTCGAGGCCGAGGTTGGCCTGGGGGAGCTGGCGCGGCGGCTGCCGACACTGCATCTCGCCGAGTCGACGCCGCGCTGGCGGCCGAGCGTCGCGCTGCGGGGGTTGGAAGCGCTCTACGTGGCCTGCTGAAGCGGGGCCAGATCTCGTCGTCGGCGATCTCGTGCCGAAGACAAGGGGAGACCCCTTGACCCCCACGGGGATTCCGCCGGCTGATGTGCGGGCAGTGATGGGCGTGCTCCTCATGCTGCCGCCCACGGATTTCCTGTCTTGGCTGCATGGCGCACGAGTTCAGGTGGCGGGTCGACCAGTGTGTCGCTGGCACCTCGCATCCTGGGCCGCGGATAGTGCCACTGTGCGGCGGCATCGGACTTCGACGTCTTCGACACGTCGAGATCGGCGACGACGAGATTCTGGCCCACGTTCGACAACGAACCCGCTGAATCCGGTTACAATAGGAGTGTTCAGCCCCAAACACTCTTCAGGAGGTAAAGCAGCATGGCTGAAGGCAAAGCACAACTGGAGATCCAGTACTGCGTTTCTTGAGGGTACTTCTGGCAAGCTGCCGGTCTGGCAGCGCAGATCTGTGCCGGACGGAATCGCGAAGTCGGTGTGACGTTGACACCCGTGGGCCAGGGCCGTTTCGAGATCTATCTCAACGGCGAGCAGCTCTATAACCGCAAGGAGCCGCCGACCGACACGGTCAAGGACCCGATTGGCGATGTGCGCGGTTCAAGCTCGGTCGCCGAGATGGTGCGCACCAAGCTGATGACCGCACTCGAGAACGCACCAGCGCCTGCCGCTTCGGGCCATTAGGCTCGCGGCCATCGATCTGTCAACCTGAATTCCCCAAAAGATCCGCCGCTCAACGCGCGGCGGGTCTTTTTGTGTCTCCGGCCCCGGTGTTCTGCAGCCAGTCGCCGAATTCGCGAGCAAGCACCACCGGGTCTTCGAGGAAAAAGTCCGTTGTCGGCTGCTCGGTGCCCACCGGCACGCGCAGCAAAATCGGCCCGTCGGTCGCGCTGGCCCACTGCAGCGCCTCGCGCACCGCTTCGACCTCGGACGCGACGACGCGCGCATCTGCCCAGCCGCACGCCCGCGCCACGCCCACCAGGTCGACGCTCGCCGCCGCCGTCGGCTGGCCGCCTGTCGCCAGATAGACCCCGTTGTCGAGCACTACGGCCACCAGGTTGCGCGGCCGGAGGTGGCCGACCGTCGACAACGCCGAAAAGCCCATCAGCAACGACCCGTCGCCTTCGACCACCACCACTCGCTCGCCGCGGGCACGACCCTCCATTCCAAGGGCAAGTCCCAGTCCAATCGCCAGCGGCTGACCCATCGCGTCCAGGCTGTACAGGTGATTGGGTTTGCGGCCGACCACGGCCAGCATCTCGCGGATGGTGCCACCCAGGGTGAGTACCAGCGGTTGTGCGGCAAAGGCGGCGTCGATCAACTCCAGCGCCTCGGGTCGACTGAGCACCGTCGTTCTAGCCGCCCATCAGGTTGACCAGTACGAAGACTGGCCGATGCGTCGTGTGCGCATACGCGTAGCCGCGCTGGATAGTGGCGGACCAATCTTCGATCGGCGTGCGCGCATCCAGTTGAAACCAGCGCACGTCGGCCGCCGTCAACAACGCTTCGGAGCGTTCGCTGATGGTGTGGATCATCGAGTTGTACTCACCCAGGCCGCCGCGACGGGTGATGATGCCGAACAGCGGCAGGTGATACGGCTGCGGAAAGGTCAGCAGCGCCGTCAGCATGTTGCCGATGCCGTTGTCCTGAAAGATCATCACCGCGCGGCGGCCGGCCAGCCCCAGACCCGAGAGAATCGAAATTCCCTCTTCCTCGCGCGGGATAGGAAAGATACGCCGATCGGGACGGGCGCCCGGCCCGTCCAGGAAATGCCCGAGCACCAGTTTCAGCGTGCTGCTCGGCAAGTGCAGCACGAACTCGGGATCAATCGCCTCGACGCCGTCGATCACTGCCTGGCTGCGTTGCTCGAACGAGGCGCTCACGACTAGCTATCTGTGAGAGTAGCAGTCCGATGTCGCGGGAGAGTCGCCCGGCATAGACTGGTCCTCACATGTACAACGGTGTGAAGGTCTACGACGTCCACGGTCACGTCTCCGCGCCTGGCAACAATGGCGCCGCCCTCGTCGGCGGCATGCTGGCTTCCAATACGCCGATGCGCCGCCTGTCAGATGGTCTTCCTGGCTTCGACGACGACGCCTTCCGCGCCTCGGGCAAACGCCACGCCGACCTCATGGACGATCGCAACATCGACGTCCAGATCATCGGCCCGCGCCCGTTTCTGACGATGGGCTGGATGCAGCCGCACCTGATCCCGTCCTGGTCGCGCTTCGTCAACGACGCCATTGCCAAGCAGTGCAGCCTCTACCCGGACCGCTTCCTGGGCGCGGCAGCCCTGCCCCAGCTCAGCAACGCGCCTGACCTGAAGCACTGCATGCCCGAGCTCGAGCGGTGCCACAAGGAGCTCGGCGTGGTGGCCGTGTACCTGAGTCCGGACCCCGGCGGCATGCGCACGACGCCGGGCATGCACGAGCCCTACTGGTACCCGGTCTACGAGTACTGTCAGAAGAACAACCTGCCGATCATCGTCCACGGCACCAACTCGCATGACCCGCGCATCGGGATCATCCCCCAGAACTACCAGATTGGCTTCGTGGTGGAGCAGTTCATCGCCACGCAATTGCTGTCCCACGGGGACGTCTTCGAGCGCTACCCGGACCTCAAGGTCATCGTGTGCCACTGCGGGGGCGCGCTCGACCGCTTCATCAAGACCGATCGCCACCTGGCTCAAAAGGACTTGAGCAAGAACCTGTTCTTCGACACCAACGCCCTCGACATCAATTTCCTGGAGGCCGCCATCAAGCAGCGCGGGGTGTCGCAGACGTGCTTCGGCACCGAGGTGCCAGGCTCAGGCGCGGCGGTGCGACCCGAAACAGGCCGGCCGGGCGACGACCTGATTCCGATCATCTCTGGCTTCAGCTTTCTCAGCGAAGAAGACAAGCTGGACATCTTCCACAAGAACCCGCTCAAGCTGTTCCCAGCGTTCGAGCGGGCCGCAAAGGCGGCGGCCGCCGCCTGAGCGTCGCCTGGCCCTTCTACACCAACGGACCCGTGATGCTGGAGTCCAGCTCCGGATGTTTGACGAAGCCGCGGCGGAGGTCTTCGGTGGCGGCCAGCCACTCGGCCTCCCGCGGCAAGAACACACCCCCGGCCCGAGCGCCGAAAACCTCCGGATCGTCAACGCCAGGCGGGGTCAGGCCTTGCTCCGCGAGCGCGTGCGCGGCCATCATCAGCCGTCGTCGGACGCGGATGATCATCATGTCGCTCGAGGCCAGGTGCTCGCTGCTGCGATCGTAGAGCGGACCTTCGCTCTCGGTGATGGCCTGGTCTTGCAAGTGAATGCCCTGGATGCCGGTGAAGTCATCCATAGCTGAATTGCGCCGCTGTTTTTCGCGGTCGATCATGTAGTCGTTGCTGGCATTGGCGGTCAGCCGGAAACGACCGAGCCAATTGGTGGTGTTCGGCTGCATGCGGTTCCACGGTCCGGCGGGAGCAGCTGCACGTCGGAAGCGCGGACCGGCCATGTAGAACATCGTGTGGGTATCGTCCATAGGCACCCAACCGCGAGCCGTGATTTTGTGGCCCAGCATGCCCTGCGGCGGCATGGTCCAGAACGGGAACAGGAAATTCGCGACGCGCCAATAGCGCCGACCGTCGTCAGTCTCGCGATACGCGCCATACATGGTGCCGAAATCGGTGTCGACCACCGAATAACGTGGCGCCCGGTCGGCGAGCATGTAGTAGGAAAACGTGCCCGGCTGCTGGGTGCTCACGTCCATCGAACCGGCGTGCAGGAACGAGAAGTGGCTGGTGTCGATGTCGCCTTCCAGACCCTGGAACCAGTTGCACTCACGCTGAATCGCCGTGACCTGGCCCTCATCCTCGGGCAGCATGTTGCCCTCGAAGCTCGGCAGCGGCGGTGGCGTACTGCGCGGACCCAGATACGCCCAGACGATGCCCCCGCGTTCACGCGTCGGATAGGCAACCGCGCGGACCTTGTGCTTGAAATCGGACTCCGCCGGCTCGTTGGGCATATCCACGCACGTGCCGTCTACGGAGAATTTCCAACCGTGGTACACGCAGCGCAGTCCGCTTTCTTCGTTGCGACCGAAAAACAGCGAAGCGCCGCGGTGCGGGCAGTTGTTCTGGATGAGCCCCACCTGGCCGCCCGTGTCGCGGAAGGCGATCAATTGCTCGCCCAGGATCAGCACACGCAAGGGATCGGAGTCGGGCGCGGGAACTTCAGAGGACAGCAGCGCCGGCACCCAGTACTCGCGCATGAGCTTGCCCATCAACGTGCCGGGTCCGACTCGACACAAGGCTTCGTTTTCTTCTGGGATCAGCATGTTCGCAGGCTCCTCCTGTTCATGTTGACGTCTGCAGGGCTTGCTCGAATTCCGAGCGAATCTGGTCGCCGCCCTGGGCGCGCCAGTCCTTCACCAGCTGGTCCAGTGAGGACACGTCGGCGCGCCCGAAGATGATCGCCAGCAAGCCATCACCCATCATCTGATGCAGCGTAGCCGCTTTCTGGGCGTTGGTTTGCGAATACAGACCGACCACTGGATTCTGGATGCCCATGCCCTGGATGACCGCGATGTCTCTGGCCATCACTCGGGCATAGTCGGGTGAGCTGGCGTTGTACAGCACGCTAGCGGCGGCGCCCACGTTCGGCCATGGGATGAACAGGTCCGTCTGGCCTCTGGCCGAAACGACCGGGTTGCCACCGGCGTCGAAGTCGAACTCGGAGCCTTCGACGCCGTACCACATCGTCAAATACTCCTGTGAACCGAACGGCGCTGACAAATAGTTCAGAACTCCAAGCAATTTCCTGGCCTGATCGGCGCTGGTGTTTTTGAGCACGGTCAGCAGGTTGGCGCCCGAACCCAGAAAATGCACCGGTTTGGCGGAGGGGCTCGCCGGAAACGGCGGCACCGCGCGCATCCCGAAACTGGGGTCCTGCGCGTTGGCGCGATTCCAGACGGTGTCGCCGATCACCAGCCCGTTGGCCCACAGCGCGTACTTGCCGGCGTAGAAACTCTGAGCTGCCTGGTTGACGCTGGCGGTCGGCGCGTCCGGCTGGACGACGCCGGCGTCCCACAACTGACGCGCGTATGCGACCGCCGCCCTGAACTCGTCGGTTTCCCAGTCTTTGGTCAATTTGCCGTTCGCTGCACGCCAGATGTTGGGTGCGCCGAACGACTCCAGGAAGTACGTCAACAGACCCGGGACGCCATTCATCGGTGCGCCGGAGGTTGCGCCAATGCCCCACTGCGATCCGGAGCTCGTGAGCTGCTGCATCACCTTGAGAAAGTCGTTGGCATCCTTGAAGTTGATGCCGCCGACCGGGTCCAGCAGTTTGCCTGTGCCGAACATGATCGCGTTGCTGATGCTGGCCCGCACCGATGGCACCGCGTAAATGCGATTGTTGAACACCGCGTTGCGCCAGGCGTACGGTGGCAGGTTGGCCAGATTGGAATACGCCTTCACCGCGTCGCCGCTGACCAGCGGCGTGAGGTCGGCGCACTGAGACTGCAAGAACTCGGGCAGGTTGGCGATACCCAGGCCGTTGCCCGCCCCGAGACTGAGCAGGTCCGGCAATGAACCGCCGGCGATGATGGTGTTCAGCTTGGTCGGATAGTCCGCCAGCTGCGTCAGCGGCAGGTTGACTTTGAATCCGACTTCCTGGTTGACGCGCTGCCAGGCTGGATTCTGGTCGACCGGCGTGGGCGGCGCCTGGGTCGTGTACGTGACCGCGGTGATCTCCTCGCCGCTGCCGACCGGCTGCTGCACGGTCTTGTTCGGATTGCGCGGATAGTTGAGAAACGCGGGCGGCACGAGTCCGTCCTGGCTGCCAGGCGTGTCTGGCGGTGGGCCCTGAGCTGGGACGTACGCGGGCAGCAGGACCGCGGCGTTGGCGGCGGGGGTTACTGGACCACTCGGAGCGTTGGGCGAGGCCGGGCTGCATGCCTCTGACAGCACGGCCAGCGTTGCGCCGATGGACACCAGCCGCAGGAAGCCGCGGCGGGAGATGGGCCGGAGCGGGGTCACGTCATGAATATATTGCCGGGTAACCTCGAGGCGTTTGGAAGCCAATGCCTTCAGCTGGCTCATCGACGGCCAGCTTGCCGCTTGCGTCGACCCGACGGCCGGCCGGCAGGCGGCGGCGGAGCTGCAGCGCGGCGGGGTGCGTTTGCTGATCAACCTGCACGAAAAACCCGATTCAACCGAGCTGCTGGCGCAGCTCGGCGCCGAAACGCTGCACTTGCCGGTGATCAGCTCGTACGCGCCGACGCAGGCGCAGCTCGACGCGGGTGTCGCCGCCATACGCGAGTCGCTCGAGCGTGGTGAGCCGGTGGCGGTCCACTGTGGCGCGGGCCTCGGCCGCACCGGCACGCTGCTGGCCGCCTACCTCGTCAGCCAGGGACAGACCGCCGAGGAAGCGATGGAGGTCGTCCGCGCCGTGCGCCCGGGCTCGGTGGAGACGCTGGAGCAGGAACAGGCGATCTACGAGTACGCGCGGCGCCTCAGGAGCGCGTAAGCTCGTCTCGCCTGCGCTCGAGATACACGCGCTCGGCGACATTGTCGGTGCGGGCGATCGCGGCTTCGTAAGCAATGCGGGCCTCCGCGTCTCGTCGCAGGCGCCGCAAGAGGTCCGCGCGAATGGCGTGATACAGGTAGTAATGCTCCAGGTCCAGGCGGTCGACTTCCGCCAGCCCCGCGGCCGGACCCTCCACCTCGGCAAGGGCGACGGCTCGGTTCAACGCGACGACCGCACCTGGCGAAAGCGCGAGGAGCTGGTTGTAGAGGCGCAGAATCTGGCGCCAGTCGGTGTCGGGAGCGGTCGGCGCGTCGCTGTGGACGGCGTGGATCGCCGCCTGAATCTGGTAAGGGCCCGGCTGAGCGAGCTCCAGGCAGCGGCGCACGATGGCCTGGCCTTCGGCGATCAGCGAGCGGTCCCACCGCGAGCGGTCCTGGTCGGCCAGCGCCACCAGGTCGCCCTGGGACGTGGCGCGCGCGGCACGGCGTGATTCGACCAGTAGCATCAGTCCGAGCAGCCCGAGGACCTCGGGCTCGTCGGGCATGAGCTCGACCAGCTGCCGCCCCAGACGGATAGCCTCGATGCAGAGGTCAGCCCGCACCAGGCGACTGCCAGAGCTGGCGGTGTAACCCTCGTTGAAAATCAGATACACGACCGCGAGGACCGTCCGCAGACGCGGCGGCAGGTCCGCCTCACTCGGTACGCGATACGGAATGCGCGCGTCGCGGATCTTGCCCTTGGCGCGCACCAGCCGTTGGGCCATCGTCGCTTCGGGCACCAGAAATGCGCGGGCGATCTCGGCGGTGGTGAGGCCACCCAGCAGCCGCAGCGTCAGCGCGACCTGCGCGCTCGGCGCCAGCGACGGATGACAGCACGTGAAGATGAGGCGCAGCCGGTCGTCGCGGATGACGCCCTCGTCCAGCGGTGCGTCGTCCGCGAACAGCAACACCGCCTGGGCGTGGCGATCCGTCCGAGTTGCCTCACGGCGGAGGCGGTTCAAAGCTCGGTTGCGCGCGGTCGTGATGATCCACCCAGCGGGGCTGGGCGGGAGCCCATCGGTGGGCCAGCGCTGCACCGCGACCGTGAACGCGTCCTGAACGGCCTCCTCGGCGAGGTCGATGTCGCCGAAGACGCGCACCAGCACGGCTACCGCGCGGCCGTACTCCTGCCGAAAGACCTGCTCGACGTCAGCGGACGGCAACGAAGATCGGCGGCGATGTGGGTGTCGCGGTCGGCCGCGGCGTGTTGGTGGGGGGTACGGGCGTGTTCGTCGGAGGTCGCGGCGTGTTGGTGGGCGGTACAGGCGTGTTCGTCGGCGGCACAGGCGTGTTCGTGGGCGGGACCGGCGTGTTGGTGGGCGGAACTGGGGTGTTCGTCGGCGGCACCGGCGTACTGGTCGGCGGCACCGGCGTGCTGGTTGGCGGCACCGGCGTGTCGGTCGGGGGCACCGGCGTGTTCGTGGGCGGCGGGGGGACGGGCGTCGGCGGCACCGGCGTGTTCGTCGGCGGCGGCACCGGCGTATCGGTTGGCACGAGCGGCGGCGGGGTCGGGGTTGACGGCACCGGCGTGCTGGTGGGCGGGATGCTCGTGGGCGTGTCGCCGACGACGTCGGTCGGACTCGGCTGCGGGGTCGGCACGTCGGTGTCGGCCGGCGTCGGACCTGGCTCAGGTGTGGGTGGGCCGGGGTCGTCCGTCGCTTCCGGCTCAGGCGTATCGGTCGGCTGCGCCTGCGCCAGCGTCACGACCGGGGTCGCCGTCGCCGAAGGCCTGAACTGCACAGGCGTGGCCCTCGGTTGGCCGGGCGTTGGCGCGTCGGTCGGGACGACGACTTCGTCAGCTGGGGCCTCGGTAGGAGTGTCCGTTGGAGTGTCGGTCGGGACGCTGGTTGGCGTCGCCGACGGCACGCTCGTGGCCGTCGGCTCCGGCGGCGAGGTCGGCGTTGGCGACGGCGTGGCCGCCGGCGTGGGCGTGGGCGGCGGCGGCGCATCGCCAGCTGGGAAATCGACGCTGGTCACCAGGGGCTGTGAGGCGATAGCCGAGGCAGCGGTGAACCAGGCTGAGGGACCACCGAGCAGTCCGCTCTGCACGGGGTCGCCGCTGGCCTGCAGATGGACGGAATCCGGCTGGACATCGCCGCCGACGTCGAGTTGCACGGTTGCCAGCCAGATGGGCTGCAGCGGGTCCGGTGGCACCACCTGCCAGTCGAGCGCTTTTCGCGAGTCTGGGGTGACCATCACCGCGTTGTTCAGATGGTACGCAACGGTATAGGTGTGTTCCGACGGACTGTCTACACTGGGAAAGAACCACTCCACCCAGTACTGTTCGTCATCTTCCCAGCTCGTCGCGTAGCGCGGCTCCGGCGTCGCCGGGTCCGTCGCGAAGGTGACACCCCCCTCGGAGACTTTCAAGTTCGTCAGATCCCCGGCCGGAGCGCCGACCCTGGCCAGGACGTGGTCGTGGCTGCCGGCCGTGAACAGCACGCGGTGGGTTTCGACCACGTCGACGGAATTATCGGGATTCAGCGTGGCGCTGACGTTGAGCCCGTCCCACGACTGGCTGGCCGCATCGCCGAGCCCGGCTGCCTGGCGGCGCGCGGCGTATTCGACCGGCCAGCTGGCACACGGCACGTCCGTGCGCCCCCGGGACCCAACCTGGCCGGCGGGCATCACCGCCCCATCGCCAGGCTTGATCGTTTCGCGGAAGTCGCCGATGGTGGTGCCGTCCGTGCACGACAGCTCCAGCTCGTGCGTGGCCTGGGTCTGGCCGGGCGTGTACGGCAGCCAGAAGTCCTGGTCGACGATCAGCATGGGGGCGCGCGTCGGCTGAAGCTCGAGAGCGCCCGCGGCGGCCGGCATGGCCAGCGCGGCGGGTGCGGCAGCACCCGTGACAGCCACCAATGGCAAAAGCAGCAAGCACAGGACGCCGAAGGCCGTCGCGCGCGCGCGCCAGGCCGCCCCGCCAGTCTCGTCCAGCGCGCGGCGGCTCTGCAGTACCGCCACGCCCAGCACGGCGACCACGGCCGCCAGCAGCACGGCCAGAGCGGCGGTACCGATCCACTCGTAGCCGGTCGAGCGGACCAGCGCCGCGGCGATGGGCACCCCGAGGATCCAGTACGCCAGCACCAGCAGGACCACGTCGATCAGGGCGCCCACGATGCGGCCAAAAGCCCCCTGGCGCCGCGCGTGCGACGCCTCGTCGTCGGCCGAGTGCGTGCCGAGCAGGCCGCGATCCAGGCGACCGCCCAATGCGGGTCGCCCGAAATGGTTGAAGCGACTCCGCATGCCAATCAGCAGCAGCAAGAGCGCCACGCCGACCACCCAGGCCACGGCCGTGCTGGCGATCGTCGGGACGTCGCCGACGAGCCTGCCGTCCAGCAGCGGCAGCGACAACAGCAACGGCGCGCCGAGCAGCAATCCCAGCAGCACGCCAAGCGCACCCGCCAGGACCTGCATGCGCACGATCAGCACCAACCAGACCATTGCGGCGACCGCCGTCACGAGCGTGGCCGCGACCACCACGGGCGCCACCACCTGCAGCTCGTCGGTGAGCGGAGTCCGTAGCAAGGCATACGCCAGCAGCAGGTAGATCAGGTCCAGGACGCAGCCGACCACGAGAGCCAGTCGCCGCCGATTGGCGGCGGCTCGCGCGAGCGTCACGTCGTCGCGCGACTCCAGCATCAGACGCCCCAGACCATCCGCCGCCACCCTGCCCAGCACCTGGGCCGTTGGTCCGCGGCGCGCGACGATCACAGCGATCAGCGCGGCGGCGACCAGCAGCCGCACCGCGTTCAGGATTCCCGCCGCATCGGTCAGTCCCAGGTCGTTGGCCGACAACAGGCTGGTCAGCGCCCATGCCAACGCCAGGACGACCGCCGCGGCCTTGAAGCCCGCGGTACGCGAAATGGCGACGAGGATGATGAGCGCGGCCACGATGGCCGCCGCGAGCAGAGCCAGGCTGACCCCGCGCACGAGCGTGGGATCGGCAAAACTGCCGAGCAGGCCGATCAGTGGCGTACCGATCAGCCGATACAGACCGAAGACGTAGAGCAGGTTCACCACACCCTCGGCCGAGCCAACGACCGCATGGCGCAGCCCCGCCAGACGCGGACGTACTCTCGCCGGTCCGGCGCGGGCGCGCTCGACCGCGTCCACCAGCGCGTTGCCGGCACGTACGAACAGACCCACCACGTGCCAGCGGATGCCGAGCAGCAGCGCGCTGAGCCCCGCCGCCAGCGCAAGCTGGAACGGCCATACAAGTGGAACGCGGCCACCGATCAGCCCAGCGCCGGGCAGCATCAGCAGCAGCAGCGGACCGAGCACCAGCAGCGCCAGCAGGCCCGCGATGTTCGGCGCGGCATCGGCCAGGCTCTGCTTGGTTTCGAGCGACATGCCGCGCGTGTGTTCCGCGGCTTCGCTCAGCGTCCGCCCGAAATCGGCGACCGTGGGGAACCGATCGGCCGGATCCTTGGCGAGTCCGCGCAGCAGGATGTCTTCGATCGGCGACGGCAACCCCGGATTGAACACACGCGGCCGAGGTGGCGCGTCCTCGATGTGCCGCCGCATGATCTCGTCGGCGTCTGAACCCATGAACGGCACTCTGCCCGTCAACAGCTCGTAGGCCATGACCGCCAGCGAGTACTGGTCGCTGCTGCCGTCCACCGCTTCGCCTCGGCACTGCTCAGGCGACATGTAGGCCGGCGTGCCCGCCACGCGGCGCTTGCCGGTCATGGCGGCCGGCTCGATGACTTCGGCAATGCCGGTATCGGCCAGCAACGGCCAGTCCGCCCGCCCGAGCAGCACGTTCGAAGGCTTGACGTCCAGGTGGACGACCTTGGCATCGTGGGCGGCCTGCAGCGCGTCTGCGACGCCGTGCACCATCCGCGCCGCGGTGACCAGGTCCAGCGTGCCGCCGACGGCAATCAGCCGGTCGCGCAGGGTGCCACCCCGCACCAGGCGCATCGCGATATAGACGACGTCGCCTTCCTCGCCGAAGTAGTGGACCGTCAACAAGTTGGGGTGGAACAGGCGCGAAAGAAGTCGCGCTTCCTGATGGAAGCGCTCGCGCAGCTCCAGGTTGACCGCCATTTCGGGAGCCAGAACCTTGAGCGCGACGTCGGTTTCGAGTGAGCGGGAGTAGGCGCGGTACACGGTGGCCATTCCTCCGCGCCCGAGCACTTCGCGGACGAGATACTCGCCGTCACGCAGCGTGCGGCCGATGAGCGAGGGCTGTGCTGTCATGCGCCGAGCACCCGACGCGTTGGATCGTCAGAATTGTCCGGCTCGCCTCTGACGACCGTGGCCTCGTCTTCGAAGCGCTGAGGTCGCTTGCCCGGAACCGTCACGTCACTGTTACCGTGCCCGGCGACCTCGGTGGCATCCGTCACGCGCCCGCTGACCAGCGTCGGCACCTCGGCAGCCGCCGTCACAAACAGCGGCGCCACCACAGTCACCGCGTCGGTGGCCGACGGAATCGGCCCGCTGCTGACAACTGACACCGACGTACGCGTTGGCTCCGCCAGCAGTGGCG
This sequence comes from Chloroflexota bacterium, assembly GCA_019247515.1. Taxonomy (GTDB): domain Bacteria; phylum Chloroflexota; class UBA6077; order UBA6077; family CF-72; genus CF-72. The sequence goes on from JAFAOS010000231.1 coordinate 49,437, forward strand.
TGCCAGTCGTGGGAATTGCCGCGTCGATCGCGCGCAGCGTCACTACCTGCACCATCGGGCGAGCGGTCTGATACACCCACACCAGCGTCACCAGCACCGCCGCGAGCGCCGCGGCGGCGATGCCCGATTCGATCGAGGTCGCCGAGTGATCGCCGCCGACGATCAATGCGATTGGACGCCGCACGATGGCCTGCGTGGTGACCAGCGCCAGGCCGAACAGCATCAGGCGGGCGAGCAACGCCGTCTGGCTGGTCGTGATCCTGGGCGAGCCGATGCCGCGGCCGAGCTCGGCCGCGAGCGGGCTGCTCAATTGCAGGGTCAGCGCGATCACCAGGATCGAGAGGAGGATGGCGACGACGAGCCAGACTGGCGTCATCAGGTCGCCCGGCGTGGGCCCAAAAATGAGCGGCAGCACGACGACGCCAATCGCGGCGCACGTGGCAACCAGCAGCACGGTTACCACTACGGAATTCCACGTCGGCCGGTCGGTCATTCTGCCTCCACGTCAGTTCGAAGCGCCTGCGGAGAATACGCGCGATCCGAGGCGTGTCAATATCAAGCAGTTCACAAAACGACGAGGCAACCGGTTTTCGCGGCAGGTCGCCGCCCGACTTCGGTTCGAACAGTAGAGTGAATTGATGACTTCGGCGGTTCCGCGCGACGCGACGGCCTTTGAAGTCCGTGAGGCCTTGCGCGAATCGGGTTGCGCGGTTTGCCATCTCGCCTTGCGGTCAGTCGGCCGGCTGCTGCGATCGGTCGCTTACGAGCAGGTCAATGACCTGGGCTTGCGCACAGTTCTCCGCAAGCGGGGCGGGTTCTGCAACGTCCACGCCCACGATTGGCTGCTCGCGGCGCACAGCGTCCTCGGGACCGCGCTCATCTATAAGGATGTGCTGGAGGCGGCGCTGCGCGAGCTCGACTCGCCCGCTGCCGGTGGGCAACGCGGGCGGCTCCTTCGCGGCCTGTTGGGAGCTGGCTCGAGCGACGCCGACTTGCCGTGTCCGGCGTGTCGGAGCCAGGCCGAAGCCGAGAGGCGCTACGTGGAGGCGCTGCTGGCGCTGCTGGCCTCAGACGCGGCAGTCGGCCGTGAGTTCGAGGCGTCTGACGGTCTGTGCCGACGGCACACGCTGGCGGCCCTGCGCGCGCGCCGCGACGCCGCTGAGCCCGTAGTCCGCCGCGCGCGCGAGGCGCTCGGCGAGCTGCTGGCCGAGCTGGACGAGGTCATCCGTAAGGAGGACTACCGCTTTCGCCACGAGCCGCGAACTGCGGGCGAGCGCAGTGCGCCCGCGCGCGCCATCAACTGGGCGGCGGGCAAGGCAGGCCTTACCTCGCCCTGACGTCAATCGCGGCGAGCTCAGTTGTTGAGAGCGCCAGCCGGGATCACTCCCAATCGCCCGGCGCGATAGTCCTCGAACGCCTTCGCCAGCTCCTCGTGCGTATTCATCACGAACGGCCCGTACCAGGCCACGGCTTCGCCGATCGGCTCGCCGCCCATGATGTACACGTCGAGCGCCGGCGTGTGGCTGTCCTGACTCCGATCGGCGGCGACGCGGATCGCGTCACCCGTGCCAAGCACCGCCAGCTGACCGGTACCAAACGGCCGACGCTCGGCGCCTACCGCGCCCTTGCCGCTCAGCACGTACACCAGGGCGTTGAAGTCGGGCCGCCACGGGATGTCGACCTCGGCGCCTGGCTGAAGCGTGGCGTGCACCACCGTGATCGGCGTGTACGTGACGCCCGGCCCCGCATGACCATCAACCGAGCCGGCGATCACGCGGATCAGCGCTCCTCCGTCTGGTGAGGTGAGCAGCGACACGCGATCCGCGCGGATGTCCTGGTAACGCGGCGCCGACATCTTGTCGCGCGACGGCAGGTTGACCCACAGCTGCAGGCCATGAAACAGGCCGCCGCTCATCACCAGGCGCTCCGGCGGCCGCTCGATGTGCAGGATGCCCGCGCCCGCGGTCATCCACTGCGTGTCCCCATTGGTGATGACCCCGCCGCCACCATTGGAGTCCTGGTGCTCGAACGTGCCGTCGATCATGTAGGTGACGGTCTCGAAGCCACGATGCGGATGCCATGAGGTGCCCCTGGCCTCGCCAGGCGCGTACTCGACCTCGCCCATCTGGTCCAGGTGGATGAATGGATCGAGATCGGCCAGCTGGGCGCCGGCGAATGCGCGACGGACGGGAAAGCCTTCACCTTCGAGACCGCGCGGCGCGGTGGTGAGCGAGCGGACCGGCCGCGACGTGGCGCGGCTCAGGTCGACGGCGGTGATGCGAGGCAGTGCAAGAGTGTTGGAAACGGTGACAGCTGGCATGATCTTCTACCCGAGACAACGTATCAGCGGGCGTCCGTATTCCTCGACAGCTCGCCGTATCCCAGCTCCCACGAGATCGCCTGTGCCGTGCGGATCACCGCGGGCAGGAACTGCCGCTCCATCGTCCAGACGCTCATGGCCGACTGCACCGAGAGCGCGCACACCGCGGCGGCGACGTGGCCGTCGCGCACACGCACCGGCGCGGCCACCGACCGCAAGCCCGGTTCCCATTCGGCGTCGCTCACCGCGTATCCCTGGCGCGCCACCTCGCGAAGCTGGGCCAGCAATTCGTCGACGCTGGTGACCGTCGTCGGCGTGAAGCGCACGAACGGATGCCGAGCGGCAATGTCACGCACCAGGTCGGGGTCGAGGTCGGCCAGCAGGACCTTGCCCATGGCCGTCGCATGCGCCGGGAACACCGCCCCAGGCGGGATATTCGGCGCGATCAGCCGCCTGGAAGACACTCGAATGGCGTGGCGGACCTCCATGTGGTCGAGCACCGCCATGCCGGTCGCCTCCCCAAGCGCCTCCGCCAGGTCCTGCAGATGCGGACGCGCGAGATCGGCGTAATCCAGGATCGACGACGTGACGTCGTGCAGCTGGAGCATCTTCCACGACAGTCGGTAGCGCTTGGTGCTCGCATCCTGGCGGACGTACCCGGCTTCTTCGAGGGTGCGGATGAGCCGCAGCGTGGTGGGCATGCCGAGCCCGACCCGCCGGCTGAGCTCGACCAGCGCGAGTGGGCCAGGATCGGCAATGAAGCAGTCGAGCAGGGCCAGGCCGCGCCCCAACGCTTCGACGTAGTACCGACCACGACTCGAGTCGAGGCTGGAGTCTGCGCCAGCAGAAACCACCGCGAGGACTAGGCCCTGCTGTCCAGGTAGGTGCGCGTGATGGACTCGGCGACCATCGCCGGCTTGGTCTCGCCTTCGATTTCGACAGTGATCTCGTTGATCTGCTGGACGACGCCTGGCTGCACCTCTTCGACGCTGACCAGCTTCGACCGACTCCGAATGCGCTTGCCCACCGGCACCGGGTTGATGAACCGCACCCGATTCAAGCCGTAGTTGATACCCATGCGGCTGGGCAGGCGAACATTGATGGTGCTGGTGCCGCCGCGGCTGAGGAAGCCGGCCGCCGAAAGCGTCCAGTAGCCGTGGGCAATGGTGCCCTTGAAGGGACCGTTCTTGGCGCGCTCGATGTCGACGTGGATCCACTGGTGGTCGCCGGTGGCGTCGGCGAACTGGTTGATCTCTTCCTGAGTCACCAGGTGCCAGTCCCCCACGCGGGTCTCCTCGCCGACGTGCTGCTTGAGCTGTTCGACAGTGGTGATCTCCGTGCCGTCTGCAGTTGCCATGCGCGCCATTTTACGTCGTGAAACTTACTTGCGCCATGCGGAATGTGCGGACGTACAATATGCGGCCAAGACCTGCTGGGAGGCCCACCCCAACTATGCCCGGAATTTGTGATGGCCGCGTCGTTATCGTAACCGGCGCCGGCCGCGGCCTCGGTCGCGCCCACGCTCTGGAGTTCGCCCGCCAGGGCGCTCGCGTCGTCGTCAACGACGTCGGCGCCGAGCTCGATGGCACTGGCTCCTCGAACGGCCCCGCCGGCGAAGTGATTGACCAGATCCGAGCCACCGGCGGCGAGGCCATCGCCAACGGCGACGACATCTCCGACGAAACAGGTTCCAAACACCTGATCGACGCCGCTATCGAGCAGTGGGGCACCCTCGACGTGGTCGTCAACAATGCTGGCATCCTGCGCGACCGCATGATCTTCAACATGAACGTCGCCGACTTCGACGCCGTCATCCGCGTCCACCTGCGCGGGACGTGGCTCATGTGCCACCACGCGGCGGTCTACTGGCGCGACAAGTCCAAGGACGGCGCGCCAAACGATGCCCGCATCATCAACACCAGCTCGCCGGCAGGCCTGTACACGAGCATGGGCCAGTCCAACTACGGCCCGGCCAAAGCCGGCATTGCCAACCTGACCATCGTGCTGGCGGCCGAGCTGGGCCGCTACGGGGTGACCGTCAACGCCATTTCGCCTGGCGCGCGCACGCGCATGACCGAGACGATCCGGCGGCCCGGCGCCATCGAGGCCGAGCCCGCGGACGGCTTCGACTCGGGCGATCCGGCCAACGTCTCACCGCTGGTGGCCTGGCTGGGCAGCAAGGAATCCAGGGACGTGACCGGGCGTGTGTTCAACGTCCGCGGCGGCAGCATCAGCGTCGCCGAGCCGTGGCACGCCGGACCAGACGCCGACAAGCACGAGCGCTGGGAGCCTGCCGAGCTAGGCGAGGTGATTCACGACCTGCTGTCGCGCGCCCGACCGAAAGTGGGACCGTTCGGTCAGGCACTGACGGCCGCGGAGGCCCACTGATGGATGTCTCGAAGCTGAAGGCCATCGACATCCACGTCCACGCCGGCGTCTCGGGCAAAGTGCCGCGTGACAGCTCGGGCCCGACCCGCGACGACACCCTCTCGCGCATGACCCAGCGCGGCGGTGTGGGTGGCCAGACACCCGACGAAACCGCTGAGTTCTATCGACAGCGGAATGTCGCCTGCGCGATGTGGGGCGTGGATACCGGCGGTACGCGACCCCAGCGACCGGGCGCTGTCAGCAACGACGAAATGATCGAAGCAGCGGCGCGCCACCCGGACGTGTTCATCCCGTTCGTGTGGATCGACGTCTGGCGCGACCACGCGGGCGCCGACGAGGCCAGGCGACTGATCGACGCGGGCGCGCGCGGCTTCAAATTCCATCCGCCGACGGGCGGCTACTACGCCAACGACCAGCGGCTGTACGAGCTGTACGAAGTGATCGCGGCGGCCAGGCTGCCGGCGCTGTTTCACACGGGACAGACCGCCGTGGGCCAGGGCGCCGGAGCGGGTGGCGGCGTGCGCTTGAAGTACGGCAACCCGATTTATCTGGACGACGTCGCCGTCGACTTTCCAGACATGCCGATCATCATGGCTCACCCGTCCTTCCCGTGGCAGGAGGAGGCGCTGGCCATCGCGCTGCACAAGGCGCAGGTGTACATCGACCTGTCGGGCTGGTCGCCGAAGTATTTCCCGCCGTTGCTGGTCCAGTACGCCAACACGTTGTTGAAGAACAAGGTGCTGTTCGGCTCGGACCACCCGATGATCACCGTCGATCGCTGGATGGCCGACTTCGATGGCGCCGCGTTCCGCGACGAAGTTCGGCCGCTGATCCTCAAGGAAAACGCGGCAAAACTGCTCGGACTCGGCGCGTGAGCATGGTGGCTGACACGACGGGCGTCTCCGCTGGAAAGTAGAAGCCGGAAAACGATGCCAGATAATTTTTGGACCATCGCGGCGGCGAATCCTGACAAGACCGCGATCGTCGACAACGACGAACGCTCGCACTCCAACGCGGACGTCCTGGCGACCGTCAATCAGCTCAGCCATGGGCTGCGCGGCCTCGGTCTCGAGCGCGGCGATTCGATTGCGGCCATGCTGCCCAACTCACCCGAGGCCCTCGAGGTCTACCTGGCCATGCAACAGATCGGGCTGTATCTAACCCCGATCAACTACCACCTGGTCGGGCCCGAGATCGCTTACATCCTGACCGACTGCGAGGCAAAGGCGTTCGTCGTCCACCAGCGCTACGCCGACGTCGTGCAACAGGCGCTGGAAGAGACCGGCTTTCCAGCGGATCGCGTGTTCAGCGTCGGCGAGATGCCTGGAGTGAACAGGTTGGCGGACCTCACGGACGGTCAGCCCACAACCGCGCCCGCCGACCGGAGTCTCGGGGTGATCATGAACTACACCTCGGGCACCACCGGACGGCCCAAGGGTGTGCGCCGCCAACTGCCCACGACTGCCGTCGACGAAACGGACCTCGGCGGCGCGCTTACCGGCTACAACGTCGGCCGCGACGAAACCGACAACGTCCACTTGCTGGCCTGCCCCTGGTACCACACCGCGCCTATGGTGATGGTTGCTCCGTCGGTCCACCGCGGCCACGTGGTGTTCACGATGGACCGCTTCGACCCCGAGCGCGCGCTGCAGCTCGTCGACCGATACCGGGTCACCATCACCCACCTGGTGCCGACCCAGTTCGTGCGTCTGTTGGCCCTGCCCGACGAGGTCAAGCAGCGCTATGACGTCAGCTCACTGCGCCACGTCATCCACGGCGCGGCGCCGTGCTCGCCCGAAGTCAAACGCCGCATGATCGAGTGGTTCGGCCCGGTGCTGGACGAGTACTACGCCTCGACCGAGGGCGTTGGGGGCACGATCATCTTCTCGGACGAGTGGCTGGCCAAGCCCGGCTCGGTCGGTAAGCCGCGCCACACCACCACGATCGTGGTCATGGACGAGGAAGGCAACATCCTGCCCGCCGGACAGGTTGGCACGATCTACTCGACCACTGCGGGGCGCGAGCCCTTCGAGTACTACAAGGACCCTGAGAAGACGGCGAAGTCCAGACGCGGCGAGTTCCGCACGGTCGGCGACGTGGGCTACCTGGACGACGACGGATATCTTTTCCTGAGCGACCGCAAGTCGGACATGATCATCTCCGGCGGCGTCAACATCTACCCCGCTGAGATCGAGAGCGTGCTGATTACTCATCCCCGCGTTGCCGACGTGGCCGTTTTCGGGGTGCCCAACCCTGAATGGGGGGAAGAAGTCAAAGCTGTCGTCGAGCTCCTGCCTGGCAGCCCCACCGAGCCAGACGCGATGCGCGCCGACATCCTCGCGTTCCTGAGCGGACGCATCGCGCGCTACAAGCTGCCCAGGAGCATCGACTTCATGGACGCTTTACCGCGCGATCCGAATGGCAAATTGTACAAACGACGTTTACGCGACCCGTACTGGGCGGGCCAACAGCGCGCCATCTGAGGCACGAGAGGGGACTTTTTCTCAGTCATGAATGATCACGACACTTCGGTCGATTCGATGTCTCGCCTGGATCGGCGCGCCTTCGTGACCCGCGCTGGCCTCGTTGCCGCGGGCGCGGTTGGCGCCACGCTGCTCGAGGCCTGCGGCCCGGCGTCGGCACCCGCGCCCGCGGCGCCGGCACCCACCTCCGCCTCGGCGGCCGCGCCGGCTGCCGCCGGCGCCCCTGCGCCAACGGCTGCCGCCGGCAAGTCCAGCTTGCTGCCGACGTACCTGCCCTTCCAGGGTCCCAAACCCGATCTGGCTGGCAACGACCAGGGTCTCGATCCAGCCTTCTTTAAATTCCCCTCCGACCTCACTCAGACGGTCACCACCCCGCCTGGCGACGGCAGCACGGTTAGCGCCATTACGTATCTGACGCTGGCGCCGCCACCGCCAATGGAGCAGAACGCTGCCTGGCAGGCGGTCAACAAGGCACTCAACGCCACGTTGCAGATGGACCAGGTGACTGGCGCCGACTACCCGGCGCGCATCAACGTCGTGATCGCCGGCAACGACCTGCCGGACTTCGTCTACAACCCGACGACCACCGTGCCCTGGGGCGTGATTCCGGGACTGCCCCAATTCCTGCAGGCCAAATGCCAGGACCTCACCCAGTACCTGAGCGGCGACGCCATCAAGGACTACCCCAACCTGGCGCACTACACCAATTACACGTGGCGGTCGGGCGTGGTCAACAACAAGATCTACGCGATTCCAGTCGCTCGTCCGCCGATCGGCCCGGTCATGATGTATCGCAAGGATTTGCTCGACAAGGCGGGCATCACCGAGCCGCCCAAGAACGCCGACGACTTCAAACGCGCCTTGCAAGCAGTCACCAAACCAGACCAGAACCAGTACGGCATCGCGGCCAACGGTGCAAGCTACTTCGGCCTGACGCCGAACAGCGCTTACTCGGCGATCTGGCGCGTGCCCAATAACTGGCGGCTGGATTCCTCTGGCAAGCTGACGAAGGACGTCGAGACTGACGAGTTCAAGGCGGCGGTCGGCTTCTCGCGAGACCTGTGGCAGGCTGGCCTGTGGCATCCGAATACGGTCGGGTACGGTGCGGCCGGCAATGACGACTTCATGGCCGGACGATTTGTTTTTCTGCCAGGCGTGTGGGGCCAGTACGTGCAGCTGTGGGACATCGAAGCGCTGCGTGTGCCCGACGCGCGGCTGTACCCGATGCAGCCGTTCGCGGCCGACGGCGGCAAGCCGTATTACCAGGCCGGCTCGGGGCAGTTCGGCGTCACGTACATGAAGCAGCAGAGCTCGCCCGATCGGATCAAGATGCTGCTGCGCGTGGCTAACTACTTTGCCGCGCCATTTGGCAGCAAGGAGTGGCTGCTGAACTACTTTGGCGTCCAGGACACCGATTTCAAGTTCAACGCCGACGGCGCGCCGGTCCTGACGGACCAGGGCCGCAGCGAGCTGACCGCCGTGTGGCGCTACGTGAGCTCACCCGCGTACGCGCTGTTCAGCGCCAATCGCTCGCAGGAGTTTGCGCAGGTGTCGTATGCCGCCGAGCAGGCGATGATCGCCGCCATGGACGTCGATCCCACCCTCGGGTTGTATTCGGCGACCGCCGCGAGCTCGGGTCAGCTGGCGCAGGACACGCTGATGTCAGGCGTTTCGGACATCGTCCAGGGCCGCCGCCCGATCAGCGACCTGGACGGACTGGTCTCCGACTGGAAAAACAATGTCGGCGACAAGATGCGCGGCGAGTTCCAGGACGCCATCGCGGCCGCGAAATCCTGAGTAGTGGAGCGGAGCGATCGCGCGGCCGACTAGAATCGAACCCCGGTGGTCAATCCGGCTCTCGAGCGTCCCGAGGCCCCCGCCGAGCGTGGGCCTCGCCCGTCGACCTGGTTCTTCCGCTTCCTGGTCCTCCTCCTGTTCGGGGTCCTCACCGCCCAGCTCTGGCGCCTGCAGGTCGTCGACGGCCAGCTCTACACCAATCGTTCGGCCGGCAACTGGCTGCGCCAGGCGGTCATCCCTCCACAGCGGGGAGTGATCTACGACCGCAACAAGACCCTGTTGGCCACCAACGCCCCGATCTTCGTCGTCTCGATCACGCCCGCGGATGTGCCGCCGGGCCGCATGCAGGAGATCGTCATCCGCGTGGCCAACGAGCTGCGCGTCCTGCCCGATGACATCCAGCGCATCATCGACGGCCACAAGGCGCTCAAGGACTACAACGCCTACAACTCGATCCCGGTCGCCTACAACATCGACCGCGACTCGGTCATGCGTCTTTCGGAGCACTCGCTGGACATGCCCGGCGTCCAGATTGGCATCGAATCCACGCGTCGCTACAACGAAGGGTCGCTGATCGGCCACATCATCGGCTACATGGGCGCGATCTCACCCGACCAGGTCGACCAGCTCACCCAGGACGGTTACGGTCCCGACGACCACATCGGCGCCGCGGGCATCGAGCAGGCCTACGAAAAGGACCTGCGCGGGCAGCCCGGCAAGCGCTCGTACGAGGTCGAAGCCTCGGGTCAGGAAGTCGCCGAGCTGCGGCGTCAGGACGCCCAGCCAGGCAACAACCTGGTCCTGACCATCGACCTGGACCTGCAGCGGGATGTCACGCGCATCCTTCAGGAAGGCCTGCGCAACGGACCCGGCGGCGCGGCCATCGTCATGGACCCCCGCAATGGCGAAATCCTGGCTATGGTCAGCACCCCCAGCTTCGACGCCAACATCATCGGCGACCCCACGCGCGAGGACGAGCTGCAGCAACTGCTCAACGACACGACCAACACGCCGATGTTTCCGCGCGCCTTCGCCGGCCAGTATCCACCTGGCTCGGTGTTCAAACTGGTGACAGGCTCGGCGGCGCTGCAGGAGGGCGTCGCCAACCGAGACACGGTCATCGACTCCAAGGGCGTCATGTACGTCGATTCCGACGAGTACCCCGGCGTGCGCCAGGCGTTCAACGACAATGCCGCCTACGGTCCGCAGACGTTCTTCCAGGGTATTGCCAACTCGTCGAACATCTACTTTTTCTGGCTCGGCGGCGGCTTCTCCGAAGGCAACACGACCCTCTTCCCGGGCCTGGGCGTCGATCGCCTGGCCAGATACGCGCGCGCGTACGGCTACGGCGCGCGCACGGGCCTCGACATCAGCGGCGAACAGGACGGCACCATTCCAGATCCGACCTGGAAAGAGTTCCACAAGGGCCAGCCCTGGTTCAAAGGCGACACCTACAACATGGCCATCGGCCAGGGCGACGTGCTGTCGACGCCCCTGCAGGTCGCCAACACTACCAATGTCATCGCCAACGGCGGCACGCTGTACCAGCCGCACCTCGCACGTCAGGAGCTGGACTCGGAGGGCAACGTTGTCAAGGACTTGTCAGCCGATCCGCCGAGCCGCGCCGTGCCCGTGGACGCGAACAACCTGTCCGTCATGCGCCAGGCCATGGAGTGGGGCTTCGAGGGGCCGTGGCTGAAGTGGTTCAAGATCCCTGGCCTGCGGGTCGGCGGCAAGACGGGTACAGCCGAATATCAGGGCCCGCCCGACGACCACGGCAACCTGCCGACGCACGGCTGGTTCACCAGCTTCGCCCCGGCCGACAATCCCGAGGTCACCGTCACCGTTTTCGTGGAGAACGGCAGCGGCACGAACGACGCGTCGCCCATCGGCGCGCGCATCATCCGCCGCTATTTCCACCTGCCCGACATTCCCCCGGACCCGCCGAAGCTGCCGCCGGCGCCCCAGCCGGCGCCCCGGCCACCAGGCTAAATGGATGCCGACGGCGGCCGAACGGGCCTGGCGCCGGCTCAGTCCAGGGTTGCCGTGCCCCGTCCGCGGGCCTCGCCGTTGAGAAACGCGTGGCTCAGCGGCACGACGCGGTACATGACCCACACGTTCGGACCCGCGGCATCTACCCGCAGCCCGGCGCTGATCCGCTGCGCCAGTTGTTGCCCCAGGCGATACAGCTGCTCGTCCGTACTGAGCTCGACCCACAGCTCGATCTCGTCGCGGTCGTCGTCGGTCGCCACGCGGCGCACGGCCACCTGGTCAGGACTCACGCGCAGCGCCGCGGCCACCTCGCGGCTGACCACTTCGCGCACCTGGCCGAGCCGCCCGGCCGTGCCGAAGTAGTCGACGAAGATCATTCGGCGGGGCATGGTAGCAGTTAGCGCGTCCAGAACCCGTGCGGGTCGGCCGCGCGGATCAGGCGCAGCTCGTCCGCCGTCGGCTCGGGCGTGGGTGGGCAGTCTTCGGACACGCGCAGCGGCCAACCCGTGGCCGCCTGCACCGCGGCGGGAGTGGTGAAGGGGTGATGCGCGGCCAGGTAGGCCTCGTGCGAAACTTCATCGAAGCGCAGCACGCCCAGCGTGGTGATGACCGCGGCTGGCCCGCCGCGCACCAGGCCTGCACGCTGGCGCCAGTCGGGAGAGCCGTCGCCGTATCCCGGCGAGGTGACGAAGTCGACACGCTCTCGCAAGCGCCGCGGCTCGTGCTCCATCAAGGTGACGAGCCGCCGAGCCAGACTGGCGATGTCGGCCCCGCCGCCACTGCCCGGCAGCTTGACGCGCGGCGCCGCACGCGGACCGATGCGATTGGTGTTGATGTTGCCGAAGCGGTCGACTTCGGCGCCGCCAATGAAGCCCAGGTCCACGTCGCCGTGCTGCAGCAGCTGCATGACGTCCACGAGTCCGGTCGCCAACGCGGCGCCCTGCACGTTCGGCGCGTCGCTCATCGTGTACAGATCGGGCGGCGGCACGCGATCGCGAACCAGTCCGTTTTCAAAGATGCCGATGGCCGACGGCGCATGAGTGCGTTTGGCCACTGCGAAGGCCAGCAGCGGCAGGCGCATGCCGACGAAGACGACCTCAGCATCGCGGATCTCGCGAGCCGCGGCCACGACCATCAGCTCCTGGGCTGTGTAGTCGCTCACGCGTAGTCGACCTCCGCCGCGAGCTGCCTGCTCGAGGGCCGCAATCGCTCGAGTCGGTCGCCCAGCTTCTCGCGATAGGCCTGGAGGTCGGGCACCTCGAGCACCCACTCGCGCAGCCATCGCAAGTAGCCGTCGCGCTCGCGCGTGGCCCCGTGATACTCGGCGAACGCCGCGTGGTCGCGCCCGTAGTAGCCCTGCACTGGCGAGGGGTGAGCGCCGCCCGGCGCGTGCACCACGGCCGCCACTCGATGCGGCGGCAGCAGGATGCGATTCGGGTCGCTCAGGATCACCTCAGGCGCCACGATCTCTTCGGCGGTCAGGATGACCCTGCGGGCGGCCAGCCCTGCTTCGCGGGTGATGCCCAGGTTGCCCCAGCAGTGCGCGTGGCCCTCGGCATCGGCGCGCTGCACGTGCAGGATCGCCACGTCCGGCTCGATGGCCTGCACGTGCAGCAAGCCTGGCTCCGCGGGCCTCAGGCGCGGGTTGTTGGTGACCAGGTCGGAGCCGAGCAGACTCCGCGTTGGGACATACGGCACGCCCATTGCGGCGGCCAGTAAGCCCAGGCCGATCGAGAAGTTGGAATGCTCCTCGAGCTCGAGTGGCGCGGGGATGCCGTGTTCGACGGCGCGCCGCAAGTTGTGGCCCAGGCCCGCGCTGACATTGCCAACCCAGGCAGCCGTGATGCGTCGCACACCGCCTGCCCCGATGAGCTGATCGAACAGCATGTCGGAGATCGGTCCAATGAGCTCCAGCCCGCTCCGTCGTTGGCGCATCAGCGCGTGCCCCGCGGCGAATGGGATCAGCGCTTCGAGCGCGGTGCCCATGACCACCGAGGCGCCATCAGGCACGAGCTGGCGCAGCGCCTCGTCGAGGCCCAGCAGCTTCATGTTTTGTACGATAGGCGGCGCCGCGACATTGGTATCCTGACCTACCGAATAGGGGAAAAGGATGACCCAATCACAGCACGCCCCAGCCGAGCCCTACGGTCGGCTTTCGCCTCAGGCCGCACGCGACCGAATCAGCAGCGGTGAGCTCACGGTCGTCGACGTCCGCGAACCGTGGGAATACGCCCGCGATCACATCCCGGCGTCGACTTTGACGCCGCTGGGCCAGATCATCTCTCGACCGCAGGAATCGATTACGGCTGATAATGTCGTCTTCGTGTGCGAGGTCGGTCAGCGCAGCGCGGTCGCGGCCGAGCTGGCCGCGGCGGCGGGCATGCAGCACGTGTTCAACCTGGAAGGCGGCATGCAAGCCTGGCGCAGCGCCGGGCTGCCCGTTGAAAGCTGAGCGCAGCGGAGCAGAGCTCGGACGACACGCGGCCGCGGTTTTCGGCTGTCACCATCGACCACTTCCAGCATCCGCGCAACGTTGGACGCCTGGCGGATGCCGATGGCGTCGGCCGGGTCGACGATCCCAGTACCGACACGATGGTGCAGATCTTCGTCAAGCTCTCGCCTGCCCGTCGCGTGCTGGACGCCGCGTTCAGGACCTTCGGCTGCAGCGCGTGCATTGCCGCGAGCAGCGTGGCGACCGAGCTGTTGGTCGGCCGTGACGCGCCGCCGACGGCCGACGAGCTGGATCTAGCCCTGGACGGGCTACCCGAAGATAAGCGCTACTGCGCCGACCTCGTGGCCGAGGCGGCGCGCCGCGCCCTGAGTCCGTGACCGACTGCTGACTAGGGGTTCGGGCTGCCGCTGGGCGAGTCTGCTGACCCGCTCGAGCCAGTCGGCGTGTTCGAGCCGCTCGATGGCGGGGTCGAAGACGAAGAAGAAGTCGACGTCGAGCCGCCGATCGAGCTCGACCCGCTCGAACCGAAGCTGCTTGTGCTCGACGGCGTGCTGCTGAAGCTGCTGGTACTGCTGTAGCCGCCGTAAGTGTCCTGGTCACTGCCCAGGCCCAGGAGGTCCCGTCCGAATGACTGCCAGGCCCAGTAGCCCGCTGCACCGAACGCCACTCCCAAGAGGAATCGGAACATAGATTCAGGCTACGCCAGGGCGCTCGAAAACGCCAGAAGGCAGCCTGACCTCCGCGGGTTGCACCGAGCGCAGCGCCTCACGCAGAACCAGCGTCAGCGCCGCGAACAGCAGCCCCATCAGGCCGGCGTGCAGCAGCGTGCTGAGCAGCCCGAGCCGCGTCCAAACGATCAGGGCGCCGCTCAGGGCCTGCAGGATTCCCAGAACCGCCGCGCACGTCGCCACACTGGACGCGACGTCCATCTGGCGGGCCTGGTAGGCCAGGACGCCGAGCAGGATCACCGCGCCCAGCGCCGCCACGCGGTGCGCAAACACGATGCCAGTGGCCGCATCCAGCGGCGGGATGACCTGACCGTTGCACAGCGGCCAGTCCAGACAGCCGAGACTCACGTCGGCGTGGCGCACGTAGGCGCCCAGGTACACCACCCCGAGGACATACGCGGTGGTGAACAGCGCGATATTGCGGAACGGGCTCCCTCTCCCTCTGGGTGCGGCCGAGAACGGGCTCCCTCTCCCTCTGGGAGAGGGCGTGGGGTGAGGGCCGCTGCGCTCCCACACCAGCACCGCGCTCAGGAACGTCGACGCAAACGCGATCAGTGACACCCCAAAGTGCGTCGCCAGCATGACCGCCGACTGCGGCCACAGCACGGCGCCGGCTCCCAGGCCCGCCTGCAGGAACAGCGTCAGCACCATCAACGCGGCCAGCAGCAGCGCTTCCCGGTCCTCACGCCAGAACCACACCATCGCGCCCGCCAGCGCCAGCACCAGCACGCTTTCCACGCCGGTCACCGCGCGATGGCTGTACTCGATGGCCGTGGCGACCGTGAACTCGGGCACGAACTGACCGTTGCACAGCGGCCAGGAGCGGCCGCAGCCCTCGGCCGAACCCGTGTTAGTGACCGCGGCGCCCATGACCAGCACCAGCAGCATGCCGCCGCAGGTCGCGGCCGCGAGGGCCCTCACCCCCCGCCCTCTCCCAGAGGGAGAGGGAGCCCGTTCCCGGTCCCTGCCAGAGGGAGAGGGAGCCAGGTCAAAAGAGGAAGAGGGAGCCAGGTCAGTCGATCGCAAGGACCGCCTTGCCTTCGATGCTGCGACCGCGCAGCCCTTCCAGCGCCCCGACCGGGTCGCGCCAGCTGGCCTCCACCCCCACCTGGGGTTCCAGGCGACCCGCACCCACCTCGGCCGCCAGCACGCCCAGGTCCGCGCCGAAGGTCGGTGGCTCGCCGGACTCGTAGACGAAAAAGGCGTACAGCCGCGCGTGCGGTCGACCGGCGAAACTGCCAAAGCTCACGGTGCTGTCTTCGCCGGACGAATTCCCGAAGAGCACCACGATGCCGTCGCGCCCGACGAGCCGCAACGAGGTCGTCAGCGACTCCCCGCCGACCGACTCCAGGATCAGATCGAACGCAGGCTTCAGGGCGGCCAGGTCGCTCGTCAACTGCACATCGCCGGCCCGACGCAGATACCCGCCAGCCTCTGGATGACGCGAGGTGCCCGTGACGTGCGCGCCGCTGTGCGCCGCCAGTTGCAGCGCAATCTGGCCAACGCCACCGGTCGCGCCCGTGACCAGGACTCTGCGCCCCAGCAGCGTTCCGCCAAGGCGAAGAGCGCGCAGCGCGGTGAGCCCGGCCACCGGCAGGGTCGCGGCCTGCGCGAACGAGACGTTGTCGGGCAGCACGCCGATGCGGGAGCGCCGCGCCGCAACGCGCTCCGCCCAGCCGGCCTGATCGACGAGCGCCACGACGCGGGTTCCCACCGGCGGACTGGACCCGTCGGCCGAGGCGCGCACGATCGTGCCGGCGACGTCCTGGCCCGGTCGCCAGTTGGGTCGACTGGCCACCAGACGCAGCTCGCCCCGATTGATCGAGACGTTCCTGGTCTCGATGATGACCTCGTCGTCTGCGGCCGAGGGCTCGTCGAAGTCCCGTATCTCCAGCGGCGTGGCCGGATTGCCGGTTGCAACCAGTGCGCGCATATGCGCTTCAGTCTAGCGGCGTGGGCGGCGCAGGAAGGCGGGAACGTCCCAGTCGTCGTCACCGCCCTGCGACGGCTCGGCGGAGGACGGCGGGGGTGTGGCGGGTCGCGGCTCCTGCCGGCTGCGGCCGCGCTCCCACTCGGTTGCGGCCGGCCGACGCGCCTCGCGGGCTGGCTCGCGCGTGGGCGGCGGCGACTCGGTCGGAACGTAGCGCGTGCGGGGTGGCTCCGGTTCGCGCTCCCTTGGCGGCGCCGACTCGCCCGCTGGACGGCCGCGCGAGGCGGGCGCCTGCGCCATGCGCGCCGCATCCCGCAGGCCGGTGGCGATGACCGTCACGCGCACCTCGTCCTGCTGGCGCGGGTGAATGACTGCGCCGAAGAAGATACTCGCATCCGGGTCCACCGAGGCCTGAATTGTTTCTGCCGCCTCGGTGACTTCCGCCAGGGTCAGGTCGGGCCCACCCGAGACGTTCAGCAGCACGCCGCGCGCGCCTTCAATCGACACGTCCAGCAGCGGACTCGAGATCGCGGCCCGCGCCGCCATGACCGCGCGACCGTCGCCGCGCGCTTCGCCCACGGCCATCAGTGCGGTGCCCGCGTTCTGCATCACGGCCTTGACGTCGGCAAAGTCCAGGTTGATCAGCCCGGTCATCGTCACCAGGTCGCTGATGCCCTGGACGCCATGGCGCAGCACGTCGTCGGCCAGACGGAAGGACTCGATCAGGCTCATCTGCCGATCCGCGAGCTGCAGCAAGCGGTCGTTGGGAATCACGATCAGCGCGTCGACGTTCTCGCGCAGCCGCCCGAGCCCTTCCTCCGCCGCCCGGCGGCGCTGATAGCCCTCGAACGTGAACGGCATGGTGACGACGGCGACGGTGAGGGCCCGTTCGCGGCGGGCGATGTCGGCGATGATCGGCGCCGCGCCCGTCCCCGTGCCGCCCCCCAGTCCAGCCGTGAGGAACACCATGTCGGCGCCAGTGATGGCCGACGTGAGCGCGTCGCGGCTGATCTCGGCAGCACGCTCGCCTTGCTGGGGATCGCCACCTGCCCCGAGGCCGCGCGCGGCGCGGCCGCCGATCGGGATCTTGCGCATGGCCGTGGACATCTGCAGCGCCTGGGCGTCGGTGTTGACCGCGATGAACTCGACACCCTGGACCCCGGTCTCGACCATGCGATTGACGGCGTTGCTGCCGCCACCCCCGACGCCGACAATCTTGACTTCGGTGAACCCGCGCGCGGGGGACTCCTGCGGCGCGTCCACTATCTGGGGCACCACCTGAACGGGACGCGAGAGGTCGGTCATACGGTCAGGATTGAATCCACCTCGCTGCCGTCCGTTAGGCACGAGCCATGCCTCGTTCGGTTAGGGCCAGAAAACCACCACGTTGCCGTCCGTCAGGCACGCGTGATCACCTCGTCCGCCAGGGCCAGATACAGGTCCACCGCCTTTTCGGCACCCTGATAGTGAAACACAGATGTGCCCGCCGAGCCCGCTTCCAGGATCTTGCTATTGGTGGTCACTTCGGTGCCAAACACGCGTACACCCCACCGCTGCCGCAGGTATTGCGCGACCTGCCGCTCCTCTTTGAGCCGACGATCCATCTTGCTCAGGAGGATGCCCAGCACTTCGAGTCGCGGGTTCAGGTACAGGATCTCCTCGATACTTTCCTCCAGCATCTGCAGACCCTGCAAGGAGAAGAAGCGCGCCTCGGTCGGAATGATGACGCGCGAGGCTGCCACGAGCGCGTTGACAGTCAGCACGCCGAGCGACGGCGGCGTGTCGATCATGATGAAGTCGAACTGGTCGCCGACGGTCAGCAGCTGGTCACGCAGACGCAGCTCGCGGCCGAGCTTGTTCATCAACTGAGCCTCGGCGCTGGCCAGTCCGACGGCGGCGGGCACCACCGACAGATGCCTGGCATTCGATTCGATCGTCGCGCCGTTGGCGACCGGAACGACGGGCAACGGCACGCGTCGGTCGAGCAGGGATTCCGCGACGGTTTGCTGGACGTCCTTTTCGAGACCGAAGGCGCTGGTCAGGTTACCCTGAGGATCGAGGTCAACGAGCAACACGCGGCACCCGCGTAGTGCGAGGGCCGCGCCAAGATTGGCGGTGGTGGTGGTTTTGCCGACCCCGCCCTTCTGGTTGGCAACGGCGATAATAGTCGCCATCTATCGCAGTTGCGATTCTCCTCGACGCGGCGGCATCCTAGCACGCGCGTTTGCCTAACGTCACGGCACTTGACCGGTTATGTATTGGCTTTGTGCCGTAAAAGAATTTCTCCTTTCGACTTCTGCTACAAAACTCGGCTGTGCCGCCCGTCAACGCTCCGCCCGACGACGAGCTCGCCGTGTGTCCGGGCTGCGGCGGCAAGAACCCCCACGGTTCCACCGAGTGCGACTGGTGCGGACGTCCATTCCTGACCCGAGGTGGCCGCCTGCGGCTGACCATCTGGCAGATCGCGAGCAGCCTGCTCCTGCTCGGCCTGATCAGCGCGGTGGCCGCCCTGGCCATCCTCAACGCCGGACGCGCGCTGCCACCCGCGCGCGCGCCTGTCAGCACCGCCACGCCCGCGCCCACTATCGAGCCCACCCCGGCGGTGACACCCCGCGTGACCGTCGCCAGCCAGCCAACGCTCGTTCCGCCGCCGATCGTGGCCACCAGCGCGCCAACGGTAGAACCGACGCCGTCCGAGCCTCCGACGCCCGCACCCACCGCCACCCCCCAGCTCCAGCAAGCGCGCATCATCAACACCAATGGCCTGGGCGTGACCGTTCGCCAGGAGCCTGGCCCGCAGGCGGCGCGGGCTGGAGTGTTGCGCGAGGGAACCGTCGTGTTCCTCACCGGCAACGATCAGACCGTCGCGGCGCGACCCTGGCGCGAAATCCAAACCCAGGATCGCAGTCTCAAAGGCTGGGTGCAGGGCGATTTCGTCCAGACCGTTCAAACAGGCACGTAAGCTAAAGTTGACCAGGCCTGAACGCGCTCCGCGCGCACTGGTCGCCGTATAATTGAGGCCCGGTCGCAAAGACGCGCCATGCCTTCCTCTCCGCCGCCCGATCGCTTCCAGCGCGAAATCGACGACATCATTCGTCTGGCGGAGCGTCGCCTCGAGCACCAGTCCTTCGGCTATCGCGTGCGGCGGTCAACGCGACGGCTCGGCAGCGCCTTCAGCGGGATCCACATCGGGTTGCCGCCCGCCGAGGTGCTCGGCGGCTGGGCGATGGCGCTGTTGCTGATCGGCTGGCTGATGACGCTGCCGATCGTGAACGGCGTGCTGCTGGCCCGAGTGCTGGCGCAACCGGTCTTCGTCGTGGGCATCGTCCTGCTGGTGCTGGCCATTATCAGCTCGCTCACCCGAGGCCGCTCGAGCCGCGCCAGCAGCTCAGGCGGCATGTGGCGCGGCGAGCGCGTCAGCTACGGCAGTCCGTATCCCGAGAGCTGGCTCGGCAAACTCCGGAAAATGTTCCGCGGGGACCGCTAGAAGAACATCAAGACTTTCAGTCTTGATGCTATTGTGTGCGGTGGGTGACGTAGGCGGCCAGCGCGTCCAGGGCGTCGCGCTCTACGCCCGCGGGGAGCTCTAGCAGGGCGGCGCGGGCGCGCGCTACCAGCGTTTCGGCTTCGGACAGGGCCAGCGGAATGGCGCCGCTCTCCTGCACCAGGCGCACTTGCAAGTCCACGTCCTCGGTTTCGAACGCGGCGCGGAACCGACCGTCGGCCACGTCGCGCATCAGGATCACGGGCAGGGTGATGGTCCCCTGCCGCAGGTCGCTGCCGACGGGCTTGCCCAGTTCCGCCTCGGTGGCGGTGAAATCGAGAATGTCGTCGAAGACTTGAAACGCCAGTCCCAGGTTTTCGCCGTATACGCGCAAGGCATTGACCTGCGGGGCGTCGAGGCCCGTCAGCAAGCCGGTCCCCTGGCAGGCGAGCACGAATAACGACGCGGTCTTGCCGCCAATGGTGCGGTAGTACCGCTCGCGACTGAGCGCTTCCCAGCTATGCCGCCCACCCAGAACCCGGTTGGCGTCGTCGATCTGCCCCTGGGCCATCGCCCCGAGCGTCTCGGCGAACAGGCGCACCACGTGCAGATTGCCGGTCGCCACGCACGCCTGGGCCGCCTGCGAAAACAGGTAGTCGCCGACCAGGACCGCCAGCGCATTGCCGACGCGTGCATACAGCGTGGCGCCCCCGTGCCGCGTATCGGACTCGTCGACGATGTCGTCGTGCACCAGACTGGCGGTGTGCAGCAGCTCAACACCGACGGCCATCTGGTTCAGCGCATCCGCATCGGCGGTCGCGGCCGACATGCGGCCGATGAGCAGCGCCAACGCTGGCCGCAGGCGCTTGCCCGAGCCGGGCAGCACCGCCGAGAGCATCGGCGCCAGAATGGCGTCGTCCGTCTCGGACAGGTGGGTTAGCGAGGATTCGACTCGCGTCAAGCCAGAATGAACCAGGGCCAGGACAGTCCGGATGGCGTCAGGATGCGGCAGCGTGCTGACTGGCGAGCTCACGCCGCCACCTCTGCCGAGATGCGGAAGATCGTCGACGCATTGCCCCACACCGTGTCGACCAGCGATTCGAAGGGTGTGTGGAGCACCGCCGCCAGGCACTGCGCCGTTTCGCGAACGTAGGCGGGCTCGTTGCGTCGGCCGCGGTACGGCTCCGGGGCCAGATACGGGCAGTCGGTTTCCACCAGAAGCCGATCACGTGGGACGCGCGCGGCGATCTCGCGCAGCGGCTGGGCATTTTTGAAGGTGAGCGTGCCCGCGAATGACACGTAGAAGCCCGTGTCCAACATGTGGTCGAGGAACTCCACGTCGTGAGAGCTGAAGCAATGCAGGATGCCCCGCACGGTACGGCCGGCGGTGGCTGCCCTGAGGTCCGCGTCGGCCTGACGGTTGTGCACGATGACGGGCAGATCCAGTCGGTCGGCCAGATCCAGATGCCAGGCGAAGGCCTTCCGCTGGCAGTCGGTGGGCGTGAAGCGGCGATAGTTATCGAGGCCGGTCTCACCGATCGCCACCACCTCGGGCGCCCGAGCAAGCTCGGCCACGGCTTCGAAATCGGCGTCCGCCGCATCGGCGGCCGAATTCGGATGGATGCCGACGGCCGCCCACGTGTCTGGCGTCGCGCGGGCCAGGTCGATTGCCGCGCGGCTGGTCGCCAGGTCGTAGCCGACCAGGATCATGGCAGCGACTCCAGCGGCGCGGGCCCGAGTCACAACGGCCGGACGGTCCGCGTCGAAGGCGGGGTCCATCAGGTGCGCGTGCGTGTCGACCAGTCGCGGTGAGGTCACGCGGCCCGTCCGGGAACGGGTGCGCGGGCGCCACCGATCAACAGGGTGAACTCGCCGCGCGGCGTGTGCGCCGCGAAGTGCGCCAGGGCGTCCGCCGCCGTCCCGCGGAAGACTTCTTCGAAGTGCTTGGTCAGCTCGCGACCAATCGCGACTGGTCGTTCGCCGCCGAGGGCGGCCACGAGGTCCCGCAGACTGGCGACGATGCGATGGGGCGACTCGAACACGACCAGTGTGCCGTCATTATCGAGGTGCCGAGCGAACAAGGTGCGCCGCGCGCCGCTGCTGCGCGGCAAAAAGCCTTCGAAACAGAACGCGTGGGTCGGCAGGCCGGCGACCATCAGCGCCGCCAGCACGCTCGAGGCGCCCGGCACGGGGACCACGGGATGACCCGCCGACAGCGCGTCGCGAATGAGCGGATAGCCAGGGTCGGAGACCGCGGGAGTACCCGCGTCAGTCACCAGGGCGACGTCGCCATCCTCGAGGCGTTCCAGCAACCGCCCACGCCGCGCGGCTGAGGTGAATTCGTGGAAGCTGGCGAGCGGTGTATGAATGTCGTAGGCGCGGAACAACGTCCGCGTGACGCGCGTGTCCTCGGCGGCGACCAGCGGGACCTCGCGCAGCACGCGCAGCGCGCGGAGGGTGATGTCTTCAAGATTGCCGATGGGTGTGGCCACCACGTACAGCGTTCCCAAGCCTCTTTCTTAGCCTTCGGAATTTCCCGAAGTATACAAACGGCTCGACCTGGCGCGGACCACATTGGACGCCGGCCCCTTGTTTTCCTCCCGGACACGGGTGCCTTAGTATCAAGCATGGACCGCGGTCAGCCATTCGGGAGGCCCCCGAGGAAGGTGGTTACTCGCAACCGCCACTACGCTGACCGCAGCGTGTGGCAGGTCGAGCGCTGTGCGCCACCTGCCGCCCGCCTCGCCGCTTGCGCGCCCCGTGAGTTTGAGTGTGAAAAAACTCCGGGGCGCTTTTGTATCCCCGGGAGAGTTGCCCTATGACCACTGCCGTTCGTGAGAGTGTCGCGTCCTTCGGCCAGCAAGAAGTTGAAGCGAAAGCGCCTCTGACGAGCCGCTTGCGGCCTGCCTATGGTTTCGACGACGTCGCCATTGTCCCCGGCGTGGAAACCCTCCACCCCGACGATGTCGACCTGAGCTGGTCGATCGGCGGCCAGCAGTTCGCCATTCCCATCATCGCCTCGGCCATGGACGGCGTGGTCGACGTGCCGTTCGCCGTGGCCCTCAGCAAGCTCGGCGGTCTGGCGGTGCTGAACCTCGAAGGGCTGCAGACCCGCTACGAACGACCGGAGGAGCCGCTGGCCGAGATTGCCGCGGCCAGCCGCGAATCCGCGACCGAGCTCATGCAGCGCCTGTATCAGGCGCCGATCGTCGATGGCCTGGTCGCCCGCCGCGTGGAGGAGATCAAGGCCGCGGGCGGGGTGGCCGCCGTCTCGGCGACTCCCAGCCTGGCCGACCGGCTCGGACCCGTGGCGGCCGAAGCTGGCGTCGACGTCTTTGTCGTGCAGTCGACTGTCACCTCGCGGCGGTTCAGGTCGCATGGCGGAGTCCCGCCCCTGGATTTCGCCCGCTTTTGCCGACAGTTGCCGGCGCCGGTCGTCGTCGGCAACTGTGTGGGTTTCGCGGCGGCTCTCGAGCTGATGGAGACCGGCATCGCGGGCTTGCTGGTGGGCGTCGGACCAGGCGCCGCCTGCACGAGCCGCGAGGTGCTGGGGATCGGCGTGCCGCAGGTCACCGCGACCCTGGACTGCGCGGCCGCGCGCGACCTGTTCTATGCCCGCACGGGTCGCTACGTGCCGATCGTGACCGATGGCGGCATGCGGACCGGCGGCGACGTGTGCAAGGCGTTCGCCAGCGGTGCGGACGCGGTGATGATCGGCTCGCCGTTCGCCCAGGCCGCCGAGGCGCCGGGGCGTGGACACCACTGGGGCATGGCCACACCCCACGCCGGGCTGCCGCGCGGCACGCGCATCAAGGTTGGCGTCAATGGCAGCCTGGAGCAGATCCTGTTCGGTCCGACGAGCCTGAGCAACGGGACGCAGAACCTGGTGGGCGCGCTGCGCACGTGTATGGGCGTGTGCGGGGCGGCGACGCTGCGCGAGATGCACGAAGTGGAGATGGTGATCGCGCCCGCGATCAAAACGGAGGGCAAGAGCTGGCAACTGGCGGGGACCCTTTGACCGGACGCGAGTCGTCACACCGCGTGTCACTGTCGGATGACCTGGAGGTGGGTACCTATCTCGAGGTCGCCGAGGCCACGGAGGCGGGCCACGACGAGCGACCCGACTCGCGATTCGAGGCGCGACGGCCCGCGAACGGGAGCGAAGCCACCCGCGACGCCGTCGCCGTTATCGACTTCGGCTCGCAGTACAGCCAACTCATCGCGCGCCGCGTCCGCGAGCACCACGTCTATTGCGAGCTGATCCCGCACGATGCCCCGCGCGCGCGACTCGACGCTATTCAGCCCAGAGGCTTCATCCTCTCCGGCGGGCCCGCGAGTGTCTACGCCGAGGACGCGCCGCTGATTCCCCAGAGCGTCCTCGACTCGGGCAAGCCCATCCTGGGCATCTGCTACGGCATGCAAGCCCTGGCGTACCAGCTCGGCGGCGAGGTCGAGCCCAGCTCACGGCGAGAGTACGGCCCGGCGGTGGTCCACGTGAGCGAGCCCGCCGCGGCGATCTTTCATGACCTGCCGGGCGAGTTCGGGGTTTGGATGAGCCACGGCGACGTTGTCCGCCGCCTGCCACCCAACTTCCGCTCGGCGGCGATCAGCGACAACTCGCCCGCGGCGGCCATGTGGAACGGCAACGGACTGATTGGCCTGCAGTTCCATCCAGAGGTCGTCCACACCAGCTACGGCTCGCAGTTGATTGGCAATTTTCTCAAGGACGTCTGCGGCTGCACCGGCAACTGGACCACCGCCTCGTTTGTCGAAGAAACCATCGAGGCAATCCGCCGAGAAGTGGGCAGCGGGCGGGTGATCTGCGCGCTGTCCGGCGGCGTCGATTCCGCCGTCGTCGCCGTCCTCGTCCACCGCGCGATCGGCGAGCAGTTGACGTGCATCTTCGTCGACAACGGTTTGTTGCGAGCGGGCGAGCCGCGCCGCGTCGTGGACACCTTCGAACAGCACCTGGGCATGCACCTGGTCCACGTCGACGCCGCCGACTCGTTCCTCGGACGACTCGCCGGCGTCACCGATCCCGAGGAGAAGCGCCGCATCGTCGGCGACGAGTTCATCCGCATTTTCGCCCAGGAAGCCCGCAAGCTGGGACACATCGACTTCCTGGCGCAGGGCACGCTCTACCCTGACGTCATCGAAAGCACCAGCCACGACACGGCCAGCGCGGCGAGTCGCATCAAGACGCACCACAACGTGGGCCTGCCCGAAAACCTGCCATTCCGTCTGATCGAGCCGCTGCGCTACCTGTTCAAGGACGAGGTGCGCGAGGTCGGTGCCGCGCTCAACCTGCCGGAGGAGATCGTCTGGCGCCACCCGTTCCCCGGTCCCGGCTTGAGCATCCGCGTGCTGGGCGAGGTCACCGAGGCGCGCCTGGAGACGCTGCGCGCCGCCGACGCCATCGTCATGGACGAGGTGCGCGCCGCGGGGCTGTACCGTCAGCTCTGGCAGAGCTTCGCGGTGCTTACGCCCGTGCGCACGGTTGGCGTTATGGGCGACTTCCGCACCTACGGCAACGTGGTCGCCGTGCGCATGGTCAGCTCTCAGGACGCGATGACCGCCGACTGGGCGCGCGTCCCGTACGAAATGCTGCGCCCCCTTTCGAGCCGCATCGTCAACGAGGTGCCCGACGTGAACCGGGTCGTGTACGACATCACCTCCAAACCACCCGGCACCATCGAGTGGGAATGAGCCGCCGCGGCCATACAATCCGGGTCGGCAGCTCGTGAAGATCCTGGTCGTCGGCTCGGGCGCACGCGAGCACGCCATTGCCTGGCGACTGACCGCGGAGGGCGCCATTGTCAGCGTGGCGCCCGGCAACGGTGGCACACCCGGCAACGTCCCACTGCACGCGCTCGACGTCGCCGCGCTGGCCGAATTCGCGTTGCGAGAACGGATCGACCTGACGATCGCCGGGCCCGAGGGGCCGCTGGCTGCCGGACTCGTCGATCGCTTCGGCGAGCGCGGCCTGAAGGCGTTTGGTCCGACACGCGACGCGGCGCGGCTGGAGTGGAGCAAGGCATGGACGAAGGACTTTCTCCGGCGCCACTCGATCCCGACCGGCGCCGCCGAAGTCGTCGATTCGGAGGCGGCTGCCCGACGGGCCATCGCCCGCGTCGGCGTGCCGGTGGTCCTGAAGGCGGACGGGCTCGCCGGCGGCAAAGGCGTCTTCGTCGTGACCTCCACGACGGAAGTCGATGGCATGTTGGCTCAGCTTTTCGGTCTGGGTGAGGCGGCCAGCACGGTCCTGGTCGAGGAGTACCTCGAGGGCCCCGAACTGTCGGTGCTGGCCTTTACCGATGGTCTCAACCTCGCGGCCATGCCGCCTGCCCGCGACTACAAGCGCCTGCACGACGGCGACCGGGGCCCCAACACCGGAGGTATGGGCGGTTATACGTGGCCGACGTATGCCACCGCTGCCCTACTCGAGGAGGTCGACCAGCGCGTGCTCCGTCCGACGCTGGCGGGGATGCGTTCGGAGGGCCACCCGTATCGCGGTGTGCTGTACGCCGGCTTGATGCTGACGCGTGACGGTCCCAAGGTCATAGAGTTCAACTGTCGCTTCGGCGACCCCGAGTGTCAGCTGATCCTGCCCTTGCTTCGGAGCGGCCTGGGCGACATCTGCGCGTCGGTGGCTGAGGCCGCGCTCGACCCCGGTCAGGTCCAATGGCGCGAGGGTCGCACCTTCGGCGTCGTGCTGGCGGCGCGCGGCTATCCCGAGGCCCCCGAGTCGGGCGATCCGATTGCCGGCCTCGACCAGCTTCCGGAGGCTGTAGTGGCTTTTCACGCCGGAACGCGTGTGGACGAGGTGGGCAACGTCGTGACCGCCGGTGGCCGCGTGCTCACCGTGGTCGGCTCCGAGCGCGACGCGGTCTACGCCGCGGCCGACAGGCTGAGCTTCGACGGCAAGCAGTTCAGAAGAGACATCGGAACCGAGGTCCAGGCTCTCGTGGGAGCCGCACGGTGATACCCCGCTATACCCGACCAGCCATGGGCGGCGTCTGGTCCGACGAGCACCGCGCCGAGCTGTGGCTCAAGGTCGAGCTGGCGGTCTGCGAAGCGTGGACCGCGATGGGCGTCATCCCCGAAGAGGACATGGCGGCCATCCGCGGGGCCTCGATCCAGACCGACCGTTCGGCCGAGCTGTTCCGTCAGACACACCACGACATGATCGCGTTCACGCGGGCCATCGCCGAGCACCTGGGCCCGCCCGGGCGCTGGATCCACCTCGGTCTGACCTCTTCGGACGTGCTGGATACGGCGCTCTCGCTGCAGATTCAGGAAGCGGCCGACATCCTGGCCGAGGACCTGCGCCAGCTCGAAGCCGTGCTGTCCGAGCTGGCAGTGCGCTTCAAGCACACGCTGATGATCGGTCGGACCCACGGCGTCCACGCCGAGCCGACCACGTTCGGGCACAAGCTGGCCGTCTTCGTTGCCCAGGTGCGAAGGGACTGTCGCCGACTGGAGCTGGCGCGCGACGAGCTGCGGGTAGGCAAGATCTCGGGCGCGGTCGGCACGCACGCCAACGTGCCCGCCGAAATCGAGGAGCGCACGATGGCGCTGCTCGGCCTCGCACCCGCCGAGGCGTCGACCCAGATCCTGCAGCGCGACCGTCACGCGCAGTTCGTGTGCACGCTGGCGGTGATCGCTGCCACGCTGGAGCAACAGGCAACCGAAATTCGCGCCCTGCAGCGCACGGAGATCGGCGAGGCCTTCGAGCCGTTTTCGTCAGGCCAGCAGGGCTCGAGCGCGATGCCGCACAAACGCAATCCCGAATTGTGCGAGCGCCTCTGTGGCATGGCCCGCCTGCTGCGCGGCCACGCGATGACCGCCCTCGACAACGTCGCGGTGTGGCACGAGCGGGACATCAGCCACTCCTCAGCCGAGCGCCTGATCTTGCCGGACGCGTGCATCGCGCTCGACTACATGCTCGACCTGCTGCGCTCGATCTACGACGGGCTGGACGTGGCGCCAGATGCCATGAAGCGCAACCTGGGCATGACACACGGATTGATTTACTCGGGTCAGGTGCTGCTGGCGCTGGTCGAAAGTGGCATGTCGCGCGGCGAGGCGTACGACATCGTCCAGGCGGCCGCGCGACGCGTCTGGGCGGGGGACGGCGACCTGCTCACCCATCTCTCGAGCGATCCACGCGTCGGCGAGCGCCTCACGGCTGAAGAGCTTCAGGCGCTGTTCGACCCGAGTTACCACCTGCGCGGGATCGAAGTCCCTTTCGCCCGGCTTGGTCTCATCTGACGTGGAGGTTTTCAAGCGGGGAAAGGTCCGCGAGATGTACGTGGTCGACGCCGACCGACTTCTGATGGTCGCCTCCGATCGCGTCTCGGCTTTCGACGTGGTCATGAACGAGCCCATCCCGGGCAAGGGAGCGGTGCTCACCCGGCTGTCGAAGTTCTGGTTCCACCACACCGCGAACGTCGTTGCCAACCATCTCATCGCCGATGACCCCGAGAAACTCCCCGACCAGGTCAGGTCGTTCGCCAGGTCCGTCGACGGCCGCTGGCTGCTGGTGCGCCGCGCCCAGCGCATCGACATCGAGTGCGTCGTGCGCGGTTACCTCGCCGGCAGCGGCTGGGCAGAGTACCGGCGCGACGGCACCCTGGCCGGCGAGCCACTCCCACCGGGCCTGCGCGAATCCGAGCGGCTCGCCCAACCCATGTTCACCCCGGCGATCAAGGCCGAGACGGGCCACGACGAGAACATCTCGCGCGCGCGGCTCGCGTCCATGATGGGCGAAGACCTGGCGAAGCGTCTCGAACACCTCAGCCTCGCGCTGTACGCGGCAGGCGCGGACTACGCCGCCCGACGTGGCCTGATTCTGGCCGACACCAAATTCGAGTTCGGCCACCTCGACGGCGAGTTGATCCTCATCGACGAGGCCCTCACCCCGGATTCGT
>JAFAOS010000251.1 GCA_019247515.1 Chloroflexota bacterium
CCTCGTTCGCGGCGACGTGGGGCCCGGTGGTCTGGGTTATGTTGCCGGAGGTGCTGCCGCTGAGCGTGCGCGGTACCGCCATGGGGGTTGCCGTGTTTGGCAACTGGGCGGCCAACTTCCTGGTCTCGCAGACGTTCCCACCGCTGCTGTCCGGGCTCGGGCCAGGTCCGGTGTTCCTCGGTTATGCCGCCTTGGGCGTGCTGGCGGCGCTGTTCGTTAAGGCCTTCGTCGCCGAGACGAAGGGACGAAGCCTCGAAGAGATCGAAGCCGACCTGCAACGGACCGCCGGAAGGAGATCGAGCGAGCACGGCTCGGCACGCCGGACCGCAGCCTTGCACTAGCGCACGGCGTTACGTACACAAGCGCGCGGGGGGCTTCGCCACCACTGACGGCGATCGCCCTCCGCGTGTGCCATCGGGGTTTCACCGGGCAGCTGTAAGCATGGCGGCCATGCTGACACGGGAGGCGAACACACACCACGAGACAACGAGAGAACCCTCAGCAGTGACGGGGACACCGACGCGGGACATGGAGTGATCATCGAGCCGTCGCCGAGCACGGCGGCCCAGAGCGAGTGCTGTGGCCGGGCCGAGCGTGTTCCACCGCGAACACCTCATGTCAGCACCGTGGCCAGTCGGGGCCGGCGCGCCGGTCGGTCGACGTCGACAAGCTGGTCGCCGCGACCGGCGCGTACGCGGTCCACGTCCCCAAGAACAACCCCCTCGGCATCGCCCCAGGCAGCGGCCGATCGGCGGCAGATGGCTTCGGTGTGCTACTCACCGGCTTCGCAAAGGGAACCCATATCATCCACACTCGGTGGAGCATCGGCACCTCAAAGTGGGACATCACCTTCACCGTGCGCGTCCACTGAGCGCTCAAGCGAAGTAACCCACGTCCGAGCTGAGGCCCCGCACCGGGGCCTCTAATCGTCACATCGGCGAGCAGAGCCCTGCTCAGATCGAGACCCTAACTAACCTCAGCGAATTCCCGGCAGATGCGCGTCGGTTGACGGCGCGCCGGCCTCGGGCTAGTGCGCGTGTGCTGCCGTGGTAATGATTTTCCGCAGTGCTCCCGGGTGGGTGAACACGGCGGGCTGGCCGAGCGGTGAGGCGACTGTGATCGCTCGCGGCCCGGTATACCTTCGGCCGCTCCAGACCTGGACCCAGCGACCCGGTGGCAGGATCACGCGCGTCCGGGTCGCTCCGGGTGCGAAGGTCGGTGCCACGAGTATGTCGCTTCCGAGGGTGAACTCCGCTGTGACCGATTCGAATTGAGGCCAGGTGAGCCAGAGCGGGCGGACGATCGGAATACCGGTTGCGTACGCCTGTTGCTCGAGGCGCTGGCGATACGGCGCGAGCGCGTGGAACACGCGGGCCCAGACGGCGAACGCGCGAGCAGTCTGAGAGGTGGAGTAGACCTGCACGTTCAATGTGGGCCGGTTGCCTTCGTGGGTGCGAAGCATGGCGCCGCCGAACGCGTTCATCTCAGACCAGCGCTCCAGGAGCTCGGCGGAGCGCTCGACCGGCGGAGTGATCAGAGTGGTGTAGCCGCCGGTGTCGGAATGGTTGAGGGCAAAGCCGGACAGCCCGGCGGAAAGCATTCCGGTGAGGGCTGAGCGCATTCCGTCCTGGGCGCTCCAGTCCACGTTCTGATCGCCCATCCAGAAGAGTCGCGCGTAGCGCGGGCTGGTCGTGTACGCAGAGCGGTGGAAGTCAACGACGTCGGTGCCGCCCAGGGCGCTGGCCTGCAGCTGCGCCCACGCGTCGGGGTAGCGGTTATGCCACTGCGCGCCGGTACCGGAGGCGAACGCGGCGTCGTAGGGTGTCTGCTCGCCGAAGTCCGCCATCCAGCCACTGGCCCGGAACTTGGTGGCCATGTCGCGCAGCACGCCGACCATCCAGTCACGCGCCAGGACGTTTGAGAGGTCGACCAGTCCTGCCGAGAAGCCGCCCTGGTCGAGCAAGTAGGGAGTGCCGTCGCGCTTGCGCGCCAGATAGCCATGGGCAGCGGCCTCGGCGAACAGGTTCGGCTCGCCGGCCGGGACGCCAGTGTTCGCCAGCATCGGGTTGACGTAGGTGAGGATGCGGATTCCCTGCTGGCGCAGGCTTCTGGCCATCTGATCCCAGTCGGGGTAGTGCGTCTGGTTCAGCGTCCAGTTCCACAGCAGCCGACTGCCGAACGACGTCGTGCGCTGACCCACCCAATCCTGTAGCCACACCCCGGCCAGCGGCACGCCGGCCGCTCGCAGCGCCGCCACGCGCGCCAGCACCGCGCTGGTGCCGCCCTGGATTCCCACGATCGCGCCGCGGTCGACCCAGTGGGGAAGCGGCTTCATCCGTCCGGCGTACTGGGTGTAGGCCTCGATCAACTGCGCGGGGCTCCGGCCGCGAAGGATTTGGGCGTGCATCGTGCTCCCCCACAGCTGGCTCGAGATCCGATCGCGGCGCGAGAGGTCGAACACACCGTACTGATCGTCAGTCCAGAAGAACCCACGGCCGGAGCTGGTGAGGTACTGCGGAACCACGGCATAAGTTGTGTTATACGCACCGCCCTGGGGTGGAGTCAGCTGATTCTCAGCCTGCGTTACGCCCGGCTCACCACGTCCGACGCCCTGCTCACGAGTGATCACCGGGACCACCCCACCCTTGAGATTCCAGCGGGTCATCGCGCCGAACCCGTGAACAGCGTCGCCGCGTGGAGATTCAGCGGTCAGAAGAACGGTGGTGGCGCCCGGCGCGGAAACGTGGACCGTCATGGCCAACCGCTCGCTCGAGGCCACGGTGAACGTGACCGTAAACCGTGCACCTCGTCCGAGGGAGCCGCTGAGCCTCACGGCACGCCGGCTCGCCTCGACGCGTAAGACCCTTTGCCTACGCCAGCAGCGCGAGAAACCCGCCTGAACCCGATAGAAGCCGCCGCCGTCGGCGAACTGCACAATGCCCTCTGCCGCGGCGACGAACGGCACACCGGCAACGGAGGACCACAACACGCGGTCATCGGCCCTTACACTCAGCCCGCCACGCGACAGCACGATCTCAAACGGCCCCAGCCGGTATGTCGCGAGCGTGGCGCGTGCCAGCGAAAGGGAAACCGCAGCGCCGGGACACACCGCGACCGGTCGATCCTGAGGATCCGCCTGACCGGTTCCCGGGAACGCGAGCACCACCGCACATCCAACGGTAAGTGCCACCACCCGACAGAGCCTCACACCAGCCTCCTCCTCCTCGGCGAGCCGAACGAGAACTACCCGGCCAGCGCGGCGTCAAACCCTCCTCGTGGGTCGGGGACCTACACCGACGCCCGCGGTCCGGCTGCCACGGCTGCGTCCGAACTGCGGTCGGCCGCGCCAAACGGTTTCCCCGAGCTGCTCTCGGAAGCCTCGCTTGTGGCCTTCGCTCGCTCCTCGTCGCGAGCCGCCTCCTCGGCTCGGACCGGCGCGGGGACGAGCGTCAGCGCCAACAGGACCAACGCGAACGCGCCCAACCGGCCGACGACGGTGAGGGAATCATTTCCAAGCGGATCTCCGAACACCAGGATCCCGGCGACGATACCCAGCATGTTCGCGGCTGCGGTGGTGGCGGCGATCACGCCGATCGCCTCCCCGATCTGGAGGCTTCGCGCCGAAGCGAAGAACGCGCCGACCGCGCAGAGGATGCCGAACCACGACCATGGGCCCATCACGCTCAAGAGCCCGTGATCACCACTCGTCACAGCCTTGATGGAGATGTCCGAAACTCCGAACCAGATACCGGCACTAACGCCCAAGAGGATCCCCTGGTGCTCGCGCAGTCGCTCGCTGCGAAGCGACAATGCGCAGGCAACTCCGAACGCGACCGCGGCCAGCTCGAAGCCGGCGAGGGCGAATACCCCGTAGCTGGTGTGGTTGCTCTCGGAATGGGCGGTGGCGCCGAGCACACCCATGCCCACCCCGAGTACGGCCAAACCTAGCCATTGTCGTCGCTTCAGCTTGAAGTCGAAGAACCGCTCGGCCAACACTCCGACGAGCACGATTCCGCCTGAGATCACCGCCTGCCCCAGCGATAGGGGCGCCAGCGCCAGCGCTCCGATGTGCAACAACCAGGCGACGACCGCCGCCAGCCAGCCGATCATGAACCATTTCGAGCGGAACAGCGCGGCTGCCGACTCTCTGGGACGACGGATGTCGACCCCTTGGGTGCGTACCGCCCCCTTTTGCTTCCACAAGCCCCCGACGCTGGCGCCGGCAGCGCACGCCAGGGCCAGCAGTAACCCGATCATCACGCTGACCCGCATCACCAGTGGGCTGTCCGCATTGGGATCGTCCAAAACATGAGCCCGGCTGATTTACATCATCTGGAGCCCGTGGCACGAGGGTCCCCCGGCGATTTGTTGTTAGCTAACAACCGGCCGCAGGGGAGATAGAGCGCGCGGCCGCTGGCGTAGACCTGGCCGAGAAACGTCGCATATGGTGCGCTTTCTCGGCCAGGTCGCTCGATCGTCACGGTCGTCGCGCTCAAAGCCGCGCCGGCGCCGCCCGCCCAGTTGTGATTGCCTCGCGATGCCGCTTCTGTCTGCGACAGACTCCTGCTGACGCCCTGGAGCCGGGGTGGCCCGGTAACGCGCGGCGATACGGACCGGATCTGGCCGCCCGCCAGTCGCATAGCGGAGCAGGCTGGTCCACTCGAGGGCGTGATCGTCCGTAGATGGACGAGCTTCTTGGGCTCGCGCCCGCGACTCATGGCGCCGAAGTCCCGGAGCGCTGCGCGGGCGACGTTCCGGTCGCAACGCTGCGCGGGCGACGTTCCGGCCGCAAGATTGACAGAGCATCCTATTAGGACTAGTCTAATTCGGACATGACGATCCGGCTTCCGCAGACGGCGTACGCTGTCCTCGGCTTGGTTTCCGTGCGGCCGAGGGCCGGCCACGAGCTCGCTCGCTATGCCGAGCGGTCGATCGGGAACTTCTTTCCTCTGACCCGCAGCCACGTCTACTCCGAGCTCGACCGGCTGTGTCGGCTCGGGTTGCTCGACGCGACCGAGGTGCCCCAGGAGCGGCTGCCCACCAAGCGTGTGTACGAGATCACCGGCCAGGGTGAGCGCGTGCTCCAGGACTGGCTCGAGGAATCAGCGCTCGGCCCGGAGCGGCAGCGCAACCCGTTCCTGGTCAGGATGTTCTTCGCCG
>JAFAOS010000034.1 GCA_019247515.1 Chloroflexota bacterium
CGCACCGAGCCATCGTCGTCGTCGAAAACAACGACATCGGTGAAGGTTCCACCGATGTCGACACCAATCCTCACGCGACGATGCGGTTGTCCAGTGTGCCCACCTGCGGAGAGGAAACAGCCACACGATCGCCCACCTTCAAGAACAGGTCCTTCGGCCGTGTCCCGTCCGCGGCGCGCACCGTCTTGTCCGCGGCGGTACCGGCCGCGGTGCCACCGGCGATCACGTCGCCAGGCACGAACGTGAAGTCGCGTGACAGGTACTCCAGCACATCGGAAAAGGAAAACACCATGTCGCGCGTGTTGAACTGCTGGCGGACCTCGCCGTTGATACGCGTCTCGACGTCGACCGCGGATGGCGACACCTCTCCGACCGCGATACACGGCCCCATGGACGTCGAGCCGTCAAAATTCTTGGCCAGGTTATAGCTCATCGGACGCTGGGGACCGCCCATGCCGTCTCGAATGCTGAGGTCGTTGAACAACGTGACGCCCCACACGTACTCGTCCAGCCGGTCCGCCGCGATGTCTCTGCCACGCTTGCCGATGACCAGTGCCGCTTCGCCTTCATAGTCGAAGTACTCGGTCCGCTTTGGATACGCGACATCGTCATGCGGACCGCTGACGAAAGCAGGCACCTTCCAGAAGCCCCACTGCCCTGCCGCGCGAGCTTCGTCGGTGACCTGCTCGAGGCTTCGCGACGAGCCGCGGTCCATGCCGCGCAGGTGATCGGCGAAATTGCCGCCAACGCATGCAATGCGGCGCTCGGGCCAGGGTGCGCGCAAACGCACGTCCTTGAGACCCAGGACGGCGCCTTCGGGGGCGCGGTCGATCGCGTCGATGGCGCGCTGCGCTTCCTCCAGTGCCCGTTGGCCGCCCTCGATGAATTGCCGCAAACCTGCCGGCAGCGCGGGATTGCTGGCCGCCAGGTCGAGGACGCGGTCGCCGACCAGCGCCCCAACGCGCGAGTGTTCTCCGAAGACAACGATCTTCATACCACTTCGGCCGATCCTATCACTGCCGTTGTAGTCGCGCTCGTCGTCGCGAGCGCCGCGGGGTAGGATGGTATTCGCGTGCGCTTTGGAACCTACTTCTTCCTGCAGGCTCCGCCGGGCAGAACGGACGCCGACATTCTCGGAGAGGAAGTCGACCAGATGGTCCTGTCCGAGGACCTCGGGTTCGACTCGATCTGGCTCACCGAGCACCACTACGCGGACTACGGTCTGTCGTCGGCGCCGACCGCGCTGCTGGCGACGGTCGCCGCGCGCACTCACCGCATCCGCCTCGCGACGGCGGTGTACGTGATTCCGTTCCATCACCCGCTGCGCCTGGCCGAGGAAACCGCCACGCTCGACATTCTCAGCGGCGGCCGTTTGACGGTCGGACTTGGCCGCGGCAATCGACCGATGGAGTTCTACGGGCACGGCGTGCCTCAGCAGCAGAGCCGCGAGCGGATGGAGGAGGGTGTCGACGTCCTCCTCCAGGCATGGACGCAAGACACGGTCGACTATGACGGCAAGTACTGGCAGATCCACAACGTGCCGGTCTTCCCGAAGCCACTGCAAAGACCCCATCCGCCGCTGGCATTTGCCGTCACCAGTCCCGAGACCATCGCCTGGACCGCGAGTCGCGGCTACGGCATGCTCAGCTCGGGACTTGGCACGCCGCTGCAGCAGACGGTCAGAAACCGGGAGGCGTACGTTCACGGCCTGCGCGAGCACGGCTTCAATCAGCCCCAGATTGACGACCTGCTGGCGCGCTGGGTCATTACCAAGCACGTGTACGTGGCGCCAACCGATGCCGAAGCCGAGGCGGAGGCGCAGGGTCCGGAGATGTGGTACCGCGACGCGTTCATGCGTTCGCTGTCGGCCGACAAGCTCCAGGGTCTGCACCAGTCCGTCTACGATGGCGCCAATGCGATGCTCGCGCGCTTGCGGTCGCAGACCTGGGAGGACCTGCTCCAGTCGGCGCTGGTGATAGGCTCGCCGGATACGGTGGCCGCGAAGATTGCAGACCTGGAACAGGTTGGAGCGGGTGAAGTCGTGTGCTGGATGAACTTCGGTGGGCTGTCGCCCGAAAAGGTCCGCCGCTCGATGCGCCTGTTCGCCGAGGAGGTCATGCCCCGCTTTCGTCGCGGACGATCGAGTGTGGCCGCATGACTGCGACTGCCGACTACACCACCGACGAAGCTCCGGTCGGCCAGACGCGCCTGTATGTGTTGAAGGGCGGCAGTGGACCGGCGTGTCTGGTGCTGCACGGGATCGAGGGCCACGAAGGCTGGCTGACGTTCCACGCGGCGCTTGCGCGGTCCGCGCTGGTGTTGTCGCCCTCGCACCCGGGCTACGGACAGACGCCCGCCCCCGAGTGGATCACCTCAGTCCCCCACCAGGCGATTTTCTATCACTGGTACCTGCAGCAGGCGGGTCTCCAGCAGGTGGACCTCGTCGGCGTGGGACTCGGCGGTTGGATCGCCGCGACCATGGCGGTTATGGACAGCAGCCGCTTGCGACACCTCGCGCTCGTCGACGCCGCCGGACTGCGGCCCACCCAGGGCGAGATGCTCGACGTGTTCGTCACACCCTGGCGCCAGGTCATCGAACGCGGCTTCCTGCATGGTTCGGAGGCGCCGGAGTACCAGCACATTTACAGCGCAGCGCCGATCCAGGATTTCGGTGGGGTGCGCGAGGCGGGTCGCACCATGTCGATGCGGATGTGCTTCAAACCCTACATGCACGATCCGTCACTGGCGGGCATGCTCCCCAAGATCACGACACCCACGCTGGTCGTCTGGGGCGAAGACGACGCGCTCATCCCGATCGACTGTGCCCACCAGTACCAGCGCGCGATTCCAGGCGCCACGCTGCGCACGATCGACAATTGCGGACACTTCGCCCACCTCGACCAACCGGAGCGCCTTGCGGAGGTCCTCCAGACCTTCTTCTCCGCCTGAGCCGCTGATGAACCACACGCACACTGGCGAGTCCCGACACGGTCATCGTCGACGATTCCACGCACGGTGGGGCCGTTCAACCGTTTTTCTGTCACAAACGGTGGAGGCGTTCAACCAGTCTTCTGTCAGAAACGGCAGCGCATTCGAGCGTCCCGACTGTCGACACAACCCTCCCGGGGGTCGTAGGGGTCTCCCCTACTCTTCGACACGACACAAGTTGTCCACCCCAAAAGCCACTCCCACGTTATCGCTGAGAAGGAGCTACTGATGTCGACCTCGGCTGCGCCCACCAGCACCCAGTACTACTACTTCAGCGAACAGCCGTACACCGCCTACGATCCGTCGATTCAGGAGGAGCATCCGGCACTGCGGTTGATGCTGCCGAACTGCCTGTTCGATCCGCGCGCGGCCAGCGATCTGTACAACCGCTACCACGACGAATACCAGGTCGCCGACGAATCCGGTTTCGACGGCATCATGATCAACGAGCACCACACCGCTCCGTTCTGCATGCAAGCCTCCATCACCATCACCGGTGCGGTGCTCGCCAAGATCACGAAGAACGTCAAGATCTTGATGCTCGGCGCGCCGCTGCCGGTCGTCGACAATCCGCTTCGGCTTTCAGAAGAGCTGGCGATGATCGACTGCATTTCGCGCGGCCGCCTGATCTCGGGTGTCGTGCGCGGTGGCGGCGTCGAGAGCCTGGCCAACAACGTGAACCCGGCGTACAACCGCGAGCGGTTCGAAGAGGCGCACGACCTGATCATCGCCGCCTGGACGCGACCCGGTCCGTTCCGCTGGGAGGGCAAACACTTCGAGTACCGCGTGGTCAACCCGTGGGTGCTCCCACTGCAGAAGCCTCACCCGCCGATCATGGTCCCGGGCACCGCCAGTCCAGAAACCGTCGTGTGGGCCGCGCGGCACCGCTATCCATACGTGGTGCTCGGCTCCTCGATGGAGCAGACGCGCGAGCTGATTGGACTGTATCGCGACACCGCCGCGGACTGCGGCTACGAGATGGGGCCCGAGCACATCGGCTACCTGATTCGCGTGTTCGTCGCCGACTCAGAGGAGAAGGCGCAGGCCGAGGGTCACAACTTTTTCTGGCAGAACGGCGCGCTCAACAAACAGCCGCGCGAGTGGATGGCGCCGCCAGGCTACGCCTCCATCGACTTTGCCGGCATCCGCCGCCTGCGCGCGGTCTCGAAACCCTTCGACAGCCAGGCGTACCAGGAGGCCCAGGACAACTACCAGGTAGTGCTGGGCACGCCGGACCAGGTGATCGAAAAACTGCGCTACGTGAGAGACACGCTGGGCATCGGGCACATGTGCCTGTGGGCGCAAGACGGCTACATGAGCCACCAGGACACCGTGCGGTGCATCGAGCTGTTCGGCAAACAGGTGCTGCCCGCCCTGCGCGATAGCTAATGGCGGTGCGACCCTGCGATGATGAACTCAAATTCCCCTGGGTCCCCTCTGGGGAAGCCGTGTTGGTGATGCCCGACGCAACATCACCTCAACATTCTCCCTGGGTCCCCCCTCCCACGAAAATGTCCGTCGACATCGTTAGTGACGACCCCAAAGGGAGGGAACAGTTTCATCGCCGCTGGCGCGTGTACGGACGCATGGAGTCCTCTGAGGAATACGTGTTCGTCGTGCCCGAAGCAACCTCACCTCAAACTTCCCCTGGGTCCCCTCTGGGGAATACGTGTTCGTCGTTTTTCCCGTTCACGTAAAAAATCTGCTATACCCTCCGGGTGGACCAGCTCCTTGCGCCCAGGCTGCGGCGTATCGGCGAAGCCGCCGAGGCGACTGGTCTCACCCAGCGCACCATTCGCTATTACGAAGAGCTGGGCCTGCTCAAGCCGGCCGCCCACGTCAGCGGCGGGAATCGTCGCTATGACGACGAAGACCTCGAGCGTCTCACGCTCATCCGTCAGCTCAAGGACGTTGTCGGCCTCAGCCTCGCCGACATCCACACCTTCCTCGAAACCGAGGCCGAACGCCGCTCGCTGAGCGAGCAGTACCACGCCACTACGGACCCCGCCCGCCGCGCCGAGGTGCTCGACCGTGCCGAGCCCATCCTGCGGCGTCGGGTCGAGCTCCTGGAGCGCAAGCTCTCGGCGGTCCAGGGCCTCCTCGACGAAGAGCGCGCCCGCCTGCGGCGCGTCGCGGTGCTGCGCGGCAGTCTCCGCGCGCCCGCGCTCGGCTGATTCCACCTCCAGGAGTTGCATGGCTCACCCGCTCACTCCCACTACAGCGCCACCCGAACCACCGACCGGCGGCGGTCAGGTGCTCGACCACGCCGAGCCAGACGCCGCGCAGCAGCGCGGCTACGAGTGGGTCGCGCTGTCGGTCACCACCGTGGGCGCGCTCCTGGCGGCACTGCAGGGCTCCTCGCTGATCATCGCCCTGCCAGATGTACTGACCGGCCTGGACGCCACCTTCCTGACCATCATGTGGGTGCTGCTCGGCTACCTGCTGATCACCACGGCGCTGGTGCCGGTCGTCGGACGTCTCGCGGACATGTGGGGCCGCAAGCGCCTGTACCTGGCCGGCTTCGCCATTTTCACCCTTGGCTCGCTGCTCGCCGGGCTCGCCCAGCCCGGCGCTCACGGTTGGGACCTGGTGGCCTACCGCGTTGTCCAGGGTGTTGGCGGCGCGCTGCTGATTACCAACAGCACCGCGATTGTCGCGGATGCGTTCCGCCATGGTCGCGTCGGACTCGGCCTCGGCGTCAACCAGGTGGCGGGCGCGGCGGGCTTTCTGCTGGGCCCGGTCGTCGGCGGTCTGCTGACCGCGATTTCGTGGCGCTGGGTGTTTCTGATCAATGTGCCAATTGGTATTTTCGGCACGCTATGGGGCATGTGGCGGCTGCGCGAGCCGGTCCGCTTGCCGGCGCACCAGCGC
This sequence comes from Chloroflexota bacterium, assembly GCA_019247515.1. Taxonomy (GTDB): domain Bacteria; phylum Chloroflexota; class UBA6077; order UBA6077; family CF-72; genus CF-72. Next base: position 5,860 of record JAFAOS010000034.1, read on the forward strand.
TTTGATTGGCTCGGCAGCCTGACGTTCGTCGTGGGCCTGGGCAGCTTGTTGATGGGTCTGTCGCTGGTGGCGTTTCCAATGCTGCCGAGCGCGGTCGTGAACGCGATGTTCGTGGTTGCGGTGATCGGTCTGGTCGCGTTCCTGATCGTCGAGTTCCGCACACCCGAGCCGATGCTCGATTTGCGACTGTTCGGCGACCGCCTCTTCGGTTTTGCCTCGCTGGCCGCGGGGCTGAACGGTCTGGCTCGCGGCGCGGTCCTGTTCGTGCTGATCTTCTTCCTGCAGGGACCCTACGGCCAGGACCCGCTGCACGCCGGTTTGATGATGACGCCATTTGGCGCCGCCTTCTTGCTGGTGGGTCCGCTGAGCGGCTATCTCTCGGACCACTACGGCTCGCGCACGCTGGCCACGGCGGGGCTGCTGGTGTCGGCGCTCGGACTGTTTGGCCTGAGCACGGTGGTGACCGCCACGCCGTACTGGGAGCTGGCCGCGTTCATGGTGCTGATGGGTGGCGGCTCCGGACTGTTCACGTCGCCAAATGTCAACGCGTTGATGAGCACGGTTCCGCCGCGTCAGCGCGGAACCGCCTCCGGTATCAACACCATGGTCGGCAACACCGGACAGATGCTGAGCGTCGCCATCGCCTTCCCGCTGGTCCTCAGCCAGATTCCCGAAGACGTGATGTTCCGCGTGTTCCTGTACGGCGGCGGCATGTCGGACATGCCCGAGGTCCAGCACGCGTTCGAGCAGGGCCTGCACCAGGCATTCCTGGTCTCGTTCGGGATCACGCTGGTGGCCGCCCTCGCCTCTGCCCTGCGGCCGGCGCACAGCCCGCGCGAAGCCGCCGCGCAAGCGCAGGATGCCGAGGCGACAGCCCGCGCCGCCTGAGTGTGTACCCTGGTGGCATGCCAGGCAAGATCAGGGTAGGCATCGTCGGCGCCACCGTGACAAAGGGTGGCAGTGGTTGGGGCGCGAATGCCCACGTGCCCGCGCTCCGCGCGCTGCCGGACTACGAGCTCAAGGCGGTGTGCACCGCTCACGCCGACACCGCCAGGGCTTCTGCTGAAGCGTTTGGGGCCGAGCAGTCTTTCGACAACTTCGAAGCTATGGTCGCCAATCCCGACATCGACCTGGTGGTGGTCTGCGTACGCGTCCCCGGCCATCACGCGCTCGTCATGCAGGCGCTGGAAGCCGGCAAGAACGTGTTCTGCGAATGGCCGCTGGGCGCCAACCTGGCCGAAGCTCAGGAGATGGCCAGACTCGCGAACGCCAGCTCGCTGCGCACGGCCGTGGGCCTGCAGGCGCAGAGCGATCAAAGCCTCCTGTACGTCCGCGAGCTGATCCGCGACGGTTACGTGGGCGAGGTGCTGGCGGTCAACTATGTGTCGATCAGCCAGGCGGTCACCGAGCGCGGCGCGGGCCGCATCTGGCAGGGTGATCGACGCAACGGCGCCAATACGCTCACGATCGCCGCTGGCCATGCCATCGACGCGTTGTGCTTCATCCTGGGCGAGCTCGAGGAGGTCTCGGCGCGGTTGGCGGTGAATCTCGATCAGTGGCACAACCCGGAGACCGGCGAGACGATGAAAGTTGACTCACCCGACTGGATCAGCGTCTCCGGCCGGCTGGTCGGCGGCGGACAGGTGGCCTTCCTGGTAACGACGGTGCCCGCCAATCCAAGTGGCACCCGATTCGAGATCTTCGGACGCGAAGGCACCCTGGTGCTGAGCGCGAACGCCCTCAATCAGGGCGCGACCAGGATCGTCGGTTCGCGGGGCAAGGACCCGCTGGCGCCCATGGACCCGCCCAGCCGCTTCCGCCTGGTGCCCGCGGAGACCCCGAGCGGCGCGCCGTTCAACGTCGCGCAAGCGTACGTGCGCTACGCCGCGAGCGCGAGTCAGGGCCAGGTCTACCAGCCCAATTTCGACCACGCCGTCAAGCGGCACGCCCTGATCGAAGCGATCGAACGCGCGGACGCCGAAGCCCGCGCCGTGCGGGTGGACTCGATCCTGAGCTCGGTGACCGCCTGACACTGGGCAGACAACCATCGACACGGCCCAAGTCGTCCGCCGTGAAAAGAAACCTTACCCCGGCCCCCATGCCTCGCCGAGCGTTACGGGCACGTCCCACGCGCTGTCGCCGCTCGCCGGCTCCGGGACGCGCAGGTTCAGATGGTACTCCGGCTCTGACGTAGAGGCATTCCAGTTGCGATGCGGCATCCCCGCCGGAATGGTCACCAGCGTATGTGGTCCAACCGTATACCGCTGAAATCCCAGCTCCAGCTCCATCGTCCCGCTGATCATGTAATAGATCTGGTCGAAGCGGTGCATGTGCAGCACCGGCCCCTGCACCCCCGGCGGGACCCGAAACACGCCGAGGCTCAGCGTGTTCAGGCCGCTGGAGCGGTCCGCCAGCACCACCTGCGAGAATTTCTCACAATCAAACCGCGACTCGTCCAGGTGACGTACGACTTCAAACGTGGAGCCGTGGCTGATGACGGACGAGTCGTCGACCGGCGTCACCAGCGGGGTCCCCGCCGGCGGAGCTGGCACGATGAGCTCAAAGTGCAGCTCATCCTCCGCCCCTTCGTTCCAGTTCCAGTGCGGCGTCCCGGCCGGAATGATGACCAGATTGCCCGGGCCTACAACATAGGTCCTCTCGCCCACGCGCGCATGCATCGTGCCAGTCAGCACGTAGTACAGCTGATCGCTGGGGTGCGTGTGCAGCCCGGACGTGGTGCCCTTCCCGGGTGGGACGCGCGTCGAAAGACACAGGCAGCTGTCCAGCCCCGTGCTCGTGTCCGCCAGCCGTTGACTGTGAAAGGCGCCGGCCGGAAAGGCCGAGAAGTCCACCGAGCGTACGTACTGCATGGTGGTACGCCATTGTAAACTCCAGCCAACCCGAAAGGAGTGCACGCCAATTCCGTCAGCGCTTTCGCCAGATCGTTACGCGCAGGGCATGACCTTCGACGAGTACGTCAGCTATATCGGTTCGCCCGAGAACCTCCAGCGCGAGGCCAGCGGCGGCCCGCGAGTCGATCGCAGCGCGTTTTTTCGCGAGGCATTCAACGCCTCCAGGTTGACCGCCGACCAGTCGGCCGCGCTGAAGTGGCTGGCGGCCCAGCCGAACGGACCGGCCAGGATGCTGGCAATCTCGGAAGACTGGTCCTCAGACTGCCGTCGCGACGTGCCGACCTTCGCTCGCATCGCCGCCGAGACGGGCATGGAGCTGCGTATCTTCAATCGTGACGGGCAGAAGTTCTCGGCCGCCAACGTGCCAAGCCTGGCCGACGCGCCGGACAGCAATGCCGACCTCATGGTGCAGTTCCTCAACCACAAGGGCGGCCAGACGTATCAGTCGATTCCGGTGTGCGCCTTCTACACGCGTGAGCTGGAGTACCTGTACCACTTCACCGAATACGCGGCGATCTACGACAAAGAACGCGTGGTGGTCCAGCACATCCGTGCACCGCGCCCGGGGGAGTCGGCGGAGCAAACGCGTGCCCGCGCCGACCGTGAATTCGGAGCGCTGATCGACTCTCCCTTCTGGCGCATCTGGACGTCAGCCACCGTCGACGAGATCGTCAGCGCTCTCCACCGCAAAGCGGTCCTGGGCGAGGTCTGACCCTCGCCCGTTCCTACCGCGAGCAGGCCGGCAGGTGGCAGATCGTGCACAGCAGTTGCTCCTGCTGCGGCGGTCGCTCTTCCTCCACGTTTTTCGGCGTCGGCTCAGCCTGCGCTTTGTCGCTGCCCGCGCCTGTAGCGGTGGGCGCCTCGGCCAAGGTCTTCGCGCTCATCGCGCGCTGACCAGTTGATGTGAACGCAGGAATGTTCGCATGTGTTCGACCGCTTGCGGGACGGCCGCCGCGTCTTTCCACTCCTCGATGATCTGGACGTTCGGCAGCAGCTTGCCAACCTCCACCGAGACACCGCGGGGATGAGCCCGGTCATTGCCGTACATCAACAGCATCGGCGTCTGAAACGACTTCAGCTCGTCGCGCGTCGCGGTGAAGACGAAGCCCGAGTCGAAGAGGGCGCGGCCGAACGCGTCAACTTCGTCCATCGAGAACGAGGCGCCCTTGTCGATCAGATTCTGGCCCCACGGCCGCCACATGTCGGGTCCGAATTGGCCGGCGTTGGTGTCGTCGTGGCCGATAGGTTGCATCGGCACGGCCGCCACGACCCGCTCGGGCGCGATCTTGAGCAGCTCGAAGATGAACGAGCTGCCGATGCAGCAGCCGATGACCAGCGTCTTGTCGACGCCCAGATGGTCCAGGACAGCCAGTTGATCCTGCGCGTACATGCGCCACGGGTCGCTGGACTCGAGCGGACCTTTCGATCGGCTGCCAGCATTGCGCTGGTCCATGCCAATGATCCGAAACTCGCCGGCAAAGACCTCCAGGGGCTTGATGGCGTTGCGACTCCAGAAGTCGATGGTCGAATTCAGCCCACCCGGCGCGAGCAGAAACAGCGTCGGCAAAGAGGGATCGCCATGGTCCTCGTAATAGATGGTCGCGCCAGCACGCTCGATGGTCGGCATCGATACGCTCCTTTCGCCACCAGCTTATAAGAAGGTTCTCTTACGCGTGCGCCGTGTAGCGCGAGACCAGCCCCAGCAGCTCGTCCAGGTCGAACGGTTTCCCCAGATAGCCGTCCGCCTGAATCTCCGCCGCCCGCTCCCCCGCATCGGTCGCCGCGGTAATGACCACGATCGGCGCGTGCGGCCCCGCCTGCTGGCGATACGTGCGTGCAAAGGTCCATCCGTCCATCACGGGCATGCGCATGTCGAGCAGGATCAGGTCGGGGTGGACCTGATCCGTCACCTCGAGCGCTTGCGCCCCATTGCCCGCCGTGGACACCACGTAGCCAACGCTGTCGAGCGCCATCTCGACAAAACTCCGAATGCTCGTATCGTCGTCGACCACCAGGATCCGCGGCTGCGCCATACTCACCATCAGTCTTGCCCCACCCGGGCGAATCGCTCCCCGAGCATACCCGCTCGAGCCCGCCGCCAGATCAATCTTGATCAATGCAACACGTGCCCTGTGGCTCCCGGGCGCGTTTGTTAACGTATTGTCACACTCGAGTAGTGCATGACTCAGCGAATCGCGCGCGACTGGACAGAACTGCGGCAGACACTGTTTGCCCGGCGTGAAGCCATCGTCGATACCTGGAAGACCGCGTTGGCCCCCACCGGCTACGTGGCGCTGAGCGCCGCCGAGCTGCGCGTGGCGCTCGCATCGCTCACCGAACGCGTCCTGGATGCACTTTCGAGCGAGCCGTTCGCGCCCACGCTCGCCCACGCCGTAGGCGTCGAGCTGGTCCAGATTGGCTATGCGCGCTCACAAGCCATAACGCGAACCCTCGAAGTGTTCGGGGGTGCCCTGGCGGCCGGTCTACCGGACTCGGACCTCGTCGAGGTGCAGCCTCGTCTTGCGGCGGTACTTGCGGAGATCGGTGGGGGCTTCGCACACCAGATCGCCGAGCGGATTCTGGCCGAGCAAGAGACGATTCGGCAGGCGCTGCTCACTCAACGCCAACAGGCCGAGCAGGCATTGCGCGAGAGCGAGGCTCGGTTTCGGGCCATCTTTGAGGGCGCTCCGTTTGGCATCGCCGTCGCCGACATGCAGGGCCGCATCCTGGCCGCCAATCCGGCGCTCCAGTCGATCCTCGGATTCACTGAAGACGAGATGCGCGGACGGGTGATCCTGGCCGAGCTCGCCCATCCTGCCGATGCGGCGGCCGGCTTTCGTCAGTTCGTGGAGCTCGCCGAAGGTCGCGCCGAACGCTACGAGACCGAGCAACGCTTCTTCACTCGCGGCGGGCGCCTCATCTGGGCCCAGCTGGCCATGGCGCTCGTGCGCGACGCCGGCGGGCAGCCGCGGTTTGCCATTGGTATGGGCCACGACATCACCGAGAGCAAGCAGGCAGAAGCGGAGCGGATGCAGCTCTTGCGTGAGCAGGCCGCGCGCGCCGAGGCCGAGGCGGCGCAAGCGCGTTTGAGCTTCCTCGCGGAGTCCAGCACGCAGCTGGCGTCGTCGCTGGACTACGAGACGACACTGGGAAAGGTTGCGCAATCGGTGGTGCCGCGCCTGGCCGACTGGTGCGTGCTCAGCCTGCTCGACCAGGCCGGCAACCTCCGCACGGTGGCCAGCAACTCGAGCAGCTCGGGGCGTCAGCTGCTGGAGGCCGACGTGCGGGCGACGTCACAGGCGTCCAGTCCGTTCGTGGACGTCCTGCACAGCGGCACTTCGCGACTGATTCCGGAGATCGACGATGCGATGCTGCAGACGTTCAGCCTCGACGAAGAACAGCTGCGCCGATGGCGACATCTCGCGCTCCGTTCCGCGATGGTTGTCCCGCTGCCCGGTCAGCGCGGGCTCCTTGGAACCCTGGCGTTGGTCACGACGTCCGAATCTGATCGACACTACACCGCGTCCGACCTGGCGCTCGCCGAGGATCTCGCACGCCGAGCCGCGCTCGCCGTCGAGAACGCGCAACTGTATGCCCAGGCGCAGGCGGCGATCCACACCGCGGAGGCGGCCGTCCGGGCTCGCGAGGACTTCCTGTCGGTGGCGGCGCACGAGCTGAAGACGCCAGTCACGAGCTTGCGCGGCTTTGCGCAGCTGACGCTCCGCGCGCTGGATCAGGCTGGCGAGCTGGATCGCGGTCGGTTACGCCATGCGCTTACGGTGGTCAATCAACAATCGGACAAGCTGCGACGTCTGGTGGCGCAGCTTCTCGACATATCGCGCATCCAATCCGGGCGGCTGGCGCTGGAGCTGCGACCGGTGGATGTCAACGAGCTGGTGGCGGAGATCGTGACCGCGATGCAGAACCAGTCGCAGCAGCACACGCTGCTCGTAGTTGGACCCCATCTGCCAGAGATGAACATCGACCCGCTGCGGATCGAGCAAGTGCTCACCAACCTGGTGGACAACGCCATCAAATTCAGCCCCCAGGGCGGACCCATCGAGATCGAGTGTTCGACACCGGATGTCGACCAGGTCGAGATCGCGGTGCGCGACCACGGTCCGGGTATTCCGCCGGATCACCGCGAGCATATCTTCGAGCGCTTCTATCAAGCGGGCGAGGGCCAGTCCAACGCCGCGGGCATGGGCCTCGGACTGTACATCAGTCGCGAGATCGTGGAGCTGCACGGAGGTGCGATCCGCGCCGAATTCCCCGAAGACGGTGGCGCCCGCTTCGTACTTGCGCTCCCTCTCTCTGGGGGAGGGCGGGGGTGAGGGCCAGCGCCCGCGCAGCTAGGGCATCCAGTTCAGCCCCGCCAGGTTCTCGGTAATCAGCACCGGCGGAAAGACCTCCAGCCCCGTCCGCTCGTACCACCGCCGCATGCCCTCAGGGTCCTTCAGCAGCTCCTCCGCACCCTCACGCGTACGGAACTCCGCGACCATCATCACCTCATTGGGGTCGTCCACCGACCGATACACCGAACGTCGCACCATGCCGTACTTGTCGCGCCGCGCGCGCGCCGCCGCGTCATCCGCGTTGAGGACCGCCAGCGAGTCGGCCCAGCGCGTCCAGTCGCTCACCCGGTAGGTCCAGAACATGGTCACCATGGCAAGCTACTCGCGGACCTGCTGGGTCAAGTAGTTGGCCTCGCCGATCTGCTTGATCAGGGTCAGCTGTGATTCGATCCAGCTGATGTGCGTCTGCTCCTCCAGCAGTTTGGGCGCCAGGAACTCCCGCGTCGGCGTGTCGCCCTCTTCGATGCACGCCGCCATCAACCCGCTGATCTGGGCCACCGCGTCGTTTTCGAGCTCGAGCGCCAGCTGGAGTTGTTCAGGAACGGTCTCGCCCACCATGAACCCATCGAAGCGTTGCAGATTCGGTAGGCCTTCGAAATAGAGCACGCGGTCGACGAGCTCCTCGGCATCCTTCATCTCCGCAAACGATTGGTCACGCAGTCGTTTGGCCATGCGTTCGTAGCCCCAGTTCTCGCACATTTTGGAATGTAGAAAGTACTGGTTGATTGCTCGAAGTTCGAGCGATAGCAAGCCATTGAGCTGGTCAATGATTCGAGGGTTCCCTTGCATGCGGCTCCTTCAGTGCATCGAGGATGCGTTCGATGTTGCGCCGACATTTGCCGCAATCGGTGCCCGCCGAATTACACGCACCCACTTGCTCGACCGTTTGCGCTCCCGAGTGGACGGCCGATTCGATCTGGTTGCGCGTGACGAGATGGCAAATGCAGATGAACACGCCGGAAACTGCTTTTTCTCAAAGTCTACGCCTGTGTTCTTCTCGACGCACGGCCACGCCGAGGTCATGGCCTCCGTCGTGCGGGCGCATCCAGGACTGACCATGATCATCGACCACCTCGCGTCAGTCAGTCGCCGCGCGAGACACGTCGGAGATCGGCCCGCACGAGAAGGAGCTGATCTTTGGCGGGATGCCGCGCTAGCCCGCAAGCCAGGTCTGTCAGTACTCGCCCGCTGCGTGCTGCGCGCACTGGACATGCCGGCATAAGCTTGCAGCAAAACGCCAACTCTCGCCTACCACGCCAGGGGGATGCATTTATGGACAAGCACGCCGTTGTTTCAGCACAGGACGCACTGAGCGATGTCTTCGATGGCGCCATGGTGTGCGTCGGCGGGTTCGGACCTGTCCGCAATCGACCGGTCGACTTGCTGATCGCTCTCGCCGATCAGCCGAACGCTCGCAACCTGACCGTTGTCTCCAACGGATTTCCTCATCAGCCGCTGGCGGAAAAGCGCCAGGTCAAGAAGTTCATTGGCGCATTTGGCGGCTCGGTATACCGCCGCGCCGCCGCGAGCGAGGAGCAGATTCGCAACGGCGAGCTCGAGTTCGAGCCGTCGCCCCAGGGCATCTTCACCGAACGCTTGCGGGCCGGCGCCGGCGGGATCGCCGCGTTCTTCTCGCCAGTTGGCGCCCACACCGTCGTCGCCAACAACAAGGAACGCCGAACGATCGACGGGCGCGAGTATATTCTCGAAACCGCGCTCCGCCCGGACTTCGGACTGATTCGCGCCGAAAAGGCGGACGAGCTCGGCAATCTCACCGGTATCGGCTCCACCCTCAACTTCCACCCGTCGATGGCGGCCGCCAGCAAAGTGACGATTGCGGAAGTCGACGAGATCGTGCCCGCCGGCGCGATTGCACCGGAAGACGTGAAGATCCCCGGCATCTTTGTCGATCGACTCGTTCTGCACGACAAGTCTCGCGACGAGCAGTCCGACGCCGAGGAACGCGAGCGTCGCCAGCGACGGGTCATCACCAACACCAAGCCGCTAGGTCTGGACCAGGACCAGATGGCCATGCGCGCTTCGCTGCTGCTCAAGCCAGGGCAGTACGTGAATCTGGGAATGGGCATCCCCACCAGGGTCGCCAATTACATCACAGGCGAATCGGGCGTGATGCTGCACGCCGAAAACGGCATTCTGGGTTACGGACCGCAGCCGTCGGAAGACGAGTACCGCTGGCAGTACTTCAACGCGCAGGGTCAGGCGGTGACCGTCCTGCCAGGTGGCGCGGTTTTCGACAGCTTCGGCGCATTCACCATGGCGCGCGGCGGGCATCTCGACGTGGTCATCCTCGGTGGCCTGCAAGTTTCGGCTAATGGAGACCTCGCCAACTGGTGGGCGCCGCACATGGCCGCCGGCGGCATGGGCGGCGCGATGGACCTGTGCACGAACGTGCCGGAGCTCATCGTCATCATGGATCACACCACGCGCGAGGGCGAAAAGAAAATTCTCAACGAATGCACCTATCCATTGACCGCCCCGCGCTGCGTCACCAGGATCGTGACCGACCTGGCGTACATCGACGTGAAGGACGGACACTTGATTCTGCGCGAGCTGGCGCCGGGAGTGAGCGTCGATTACGTCCAGGAGCGCACCGAGCCACGGCTGGTCATCGCGCCGGATTTGCGCGAGATGTCCTTCGAAGGCTTGCCAGCAAGCGCCGTCGCGGCCACGGCGGGATGAGCGTGGATGGACGCTTCAGGCCGTACGCCGCGTCGTCTGCCGCGGCGCGCGCTTCTGCGCCAGACGGTTAGCGCGCTCGGATTTCTGGCGAGCATCCCGCTGCTGGCGGCCTGCGGTTCGGCAGCTCCAGCAGCGCCAGCGGCGGGCGCCACCAGTCCGGCCTCCGCGTCTGGCGCAACGCCCGCGGCAGCCGCGCCGCCAACGGGCGGTTCCGCTGGCAAGCTGACGCTGCCGACCTACGTTCCGATCGAGCTCGTCACGCCCGACCTGCCTGGCACCGCCGCGGGCGTCGATCCCGCCTATCTCACCTTTCCCAAGGCGCTGGTCAAGTCCGTGAGCGAAGCGCCCTCGCATGGCGGTGACGTCGACGTTTTCACGCGGGTGATCCTGGCGGCGCCGCCGGCCGTGGAGGCCAACCAGGCGTGGCAGGCGGTGAACAGAGCCATCGGCGCCAACATGAAGCTGAACATGGTGCCGACCGCCGAGTACAACACCAAGCTGGCGACCACCATTGCCAGCACCGACATCCCCGACATGGTGTTCCTGTCGTCGCTCCAGATCCTGGGCATCCCCCAGTTCCTGCAGAAGGCGTGCGCCGACCTGACACCGTATGTCGCCGGCGACGCCGTCAAGGATTATCCGAACCTGGCCAACATCCCGCCGATTGCCTGGAAGCAGACGGTCTACAACAACGGCATCTACGGCGTGCCTATCCCGCGGCCGTACGTCCAGGGCATCTGGTATGTGAATCAGTCGCGTTTCGAGTCGATCGGCGCCGGGCAGCCGAAAGACGGAGCGGAGTTCAAGCAGATTTTACAGCAGTTGACCAATCCGAGCGCCAGCCAGTGGGGCATCAGCGGCGACGCGTCATACGCATTCGGGCTGACGGGCATTACGTCGGTGCCCCAGTTGGCGATGTTCCGCGCGCCCAACAACTGGAAGGTGGACTCCAGCGGCAAATTCATCAAGGATATCGAGACCGACGAGTTCAAGGCCGCGCTCGCCTACACGCGCGATCTCTGGGCCTCGGGCGTGTTCTACGCCGATGCGTTGACCACCACGTCTTCAGAAAACAAGCTGAACCTGGTGGCGGGGCGCTTCGCGGTGTATCCCGACGGGTGGTTCTCGTATCCCGCCGAATACTGGGACAGAGGTCTCAAGCTGAATCCGCCCGTCAAGTTCCGCACCCTGCATCCGTTCAGCAACGACGGCGGCGCGCCGATCTGGCACCAGTACCAGGCATTCAACGGCATGACCGCGATCAAACAGGGCAGTCCGGAGCGCATCAAGGAGATGCTGCGAATCCTGAACTACCTGGCGGCGCCGTTCGGCAGCGAGGAGGCGTTCTTGCTGGAGTTTGGTGTGAAGGACGTCGACTACACCCTGGATGCCAATGGCAACCCGGTCCTGACCGCCCAGGGTCAGGCGGATACGACCGTGTCGTGGCGCTACATGGCGCAGCGGCCGCAGATCCTGTTCGACGCGAACGACCCGGAGTTCGCGCGCGTGGCGCACGCCGACGAGGAGACGATTATCCCGGTGATCATTCCCGATCCGAGCCTGGGGCTGATCTCGACAACGAATCAGTCCAAGAGTGGCGTGCTGCTGAAGAACTTCACCGACGCGCTGGTGGATTTCGTCGTCGGGCGGCGGCCGCTGAGCGACTACGATTCGCTGGTCAGCGACTGGCGCTCCAACGGCGGCGAACAGATGCGGACGGAATTCCAGCAGGCCTACGCTGCGCAAGCCTGACCCGGGCGTACCATGGGCTGTTGTGATGCAGGTCGTGTTTCCTGACGATTGGAACGGAGCGTTCGAAGCAGCGCCCGAGATTGCTCGGCTCCGACAGCGCGCTGACGTCAAGATCTTCCGCGTTCGCCCCGACAATGTCCTGGACGCCGTGCGCGACGCGGACATCGCCGTGGCTCTGCGCGAGCGCACCCGCTATGACACCGACGTCCTGAATCAGATGCCGAATCTGAAACTCATCGTGTCGGTGGGCGGCCGCGAGAATCCGTCCATCGACAAAGACGTGGCGATGGACCGCGGCGTCCTGGTGTGTTTCACCGGTGGCGCGCTGGGCGACCGCCTGCCCGCGCCGCCGCAAGGCAACCCGTCGATGACCGAGATGGCCCTCGGCATGATGATCTCGGTGATGCGCGGCTTCGGCGTGCAGGATCGGGCGATGCGCGCTGGAGAATGGCCGGGGCCCATCGGGCGCGTGCTCTACGGCAAGACCCTCGGCATTCTCGGGCTCGGTCGACTGGGCAGCGACCTTGCCCGAGTTGCTCAGTATCTCGGCATGCGGGTCATTGCCGCCGGCCTGACGCTGACACCCGAGCGCGCCGCGGCGGCCGACGTGGAGTTCCGCTCGATCGACGACCTGTTTTCCGAAAGTGACGTCGTCTCGATCCATTACCGGTCGACCGACCGGTCGCGCGGCCTGGTGAACGCGCGCCTGCTGGCGCGCATGAAGCCGAACGCGGTGTTGATCAACACGTCGCGCGGCCCGATTGTCGACGAGCGCGCACTGGTGGAGGCCCTGCAGCAGCACCGCATTTTGGGCGCAGCACTGGACGTGTACGACGCGGAGCCGCTGCCCGCGGACCATCCGCTGCGACGCACCGACAACACGCTCCTCCTGGCCCATTGCGGCTGGCCGACCGATGACGGCTATTCGCGCATGATTCCAGAGACGGTGCGCGTGATCGAGGCGTTCCTGGATGGCTCGCCGATCAACGTGGAGAACCCTTCAGCGGTAGGCGGCCGGCGATGACCGACACCGCCCCCCAGCACCGATCCATGCTCCAGCCACTGCTGGTGGTCCACAACGCCGTGGCGGCGATCGAGTTTTACACGCGGGTGTTTGGCGCGGTCGAACAGTGGCGGTTGATGCACTACCACCGCGTCGGTCACTGCGTGCTGCGTATTGGCGAATCAGAATTCGCGCTCCTGGACGAATTTCCTGAAGCTGGCATCAAGGCTCCGCCCGCCGACGAGCCGGAGGACGCAGCGCGGGGCCGCGGTCCGCGGCTGATGGTCCAGGTCGAGGACGTGGACGCGGTGCTGCAGCGCGCCGCGGCCAACGGAGGCACGCACCTGCGGCAGGCGGAGGACCAGTGGTGGGGGGTGCGCAGCGGCGGCTTCCGTGATCCTTTCGGCCACCGCTGGAGCGTGTACTCCGTCGTCGAGCCGATCTCTATCGAAGAAATGCAACGCCGCGCTGACGAACTGGACCTGTACCCGCCGCCGCCCTCGACGCCCGATGCGAGGCAGGAATATCAGGTATCGTATATGAACACGCCACATCACCCCAAAGGAGTACGCAGCGTATGACCGCCAGCGACACCACCTCGGCCGCGCCGGCCGCACAGCAACTGCAACCTACGCCCTCGCAGATCGAGGGCCCGTATTTCCGCCTCGGCGCCCCACGCCGTGAATCCCTGATTGAACCCGGTACCCGCGGCGAGGTCCTCATGCTGTCCGGACGCGTGCTCAATCCCGAGGGCAAGCCGATCCCGAATGCCGTCGTCAACTTCTGGATGTCCGACGACGAAGGCAACTACGACATGATCGGCTACGACCTGCACGGCTACACCGTCACGGACGCCGAGGGTCGCTATCACATGGAGATGATCGAGCCGGCTTGCTACGAGCCGCGCCAGGCCAAGCACATCCACGTCAAAGTCCAGGGTGACAGCCGGCCACTGACCACACAGCTGTTCCTGTCGGACGACGAAGGCCGCCTGCGCGATCGGTGGTTCCTGCCGGAGCTCGAAGTCAAAATCGAAGACGCCGCGAATGGCCACAAGCAGGGCACGTTCGATTTCGTCATTGCGCAAGTCACCGAAAAAGACAACGTGACAAAAGCCAGTCTGGATGGGCGGGTCTGACCCCGTGGTTAAAGTAGAAGCGGGCGATCGCCAGTACGAGCTGGTGGAGGGTTGGGGCAAGCTGCCCGAGGGTTGGACCTGGGGCCAGGTCGCCGGAGTCGCGTGCGATTCGCAGGATCGCGTGCACGTGTACGCGCGCACCGAGCACCCGTACATGGTCTTCGACAAGACCGGCAACATGGTCCACCACGGTGGCGAGAATAGCTTCGACCAGGCGCATAGTCTGTACATCGACGACGCGGACTCGGTCTTCGTGCTCAGCCACCGCGGCCACTTCATCATGAAGTTCGACAAAGACGGCGAGCTGATGCTGACCCTCGGCGAGCAGGGCAAAGCCGCCGACACCGGGTATACCAAGGAAGGTCGCGTGCCATTTTCGCCGTGGGCCTCCGGCGGCGGTATCCCGACGGTCAACGGCGTGACGAAGGGCGGGCCGCCCTTCAACCAGCCGACCGACGTGGCGGTGGCGCCCAACGGTGACATTTTCGTCTCGGACGGCTATCGCAATTGCAAGGTCCACAAGTTTGCGGCCGACGGGCGGCTGATCAAGTCGTGGGGCGACCCGGGCAACGCCAAAGACCTGCGCAACACCACGGATTCGCCGGGTCTGTTCCACACGCCGCATGGCATCTGGGTCGAAGGTGAGCGAGTCTACGTCCTGGACCGCGAAAACAACCGCATCCAGATCTTCACCACGGACGGCGACTTCGTCAGTATGTGGACCGAGCTGGAGCGCCCCACGGACATGTACGTCGACAGCGATGGCGTCGCGTACATCTCCGAGCTCGAGGACCACGTCAGCATTCGCGACCTGGACGGCAATGTCATCGGACGCTTCGGCAGCGAACGCAGCAATGCGCCCGGTAAATTCTGGGGTCCGCACTGCATCTGGGTCGATTCCTCGGGTGACATGTACGTGGGTGAAGTACTGGAAGGACAGCGCCTGCAGAAGTTTGCTCGATGCAAGTAGGCCAGCCAGTCGGGGCGTTCTTCAACCACCCGGACTTTTCTGGCATCGCCGAGATGTCAGAGGAGGAGCGGGAGGCACTCGACGCGATGTTCCAGCGTCGCGTCGAGGCGGACGTCCGCCGCGGCCGCTGGCGAGGGCACTTCTATCAGCTGACGGCCGACCTGGTCATGCTGGAGCATCGGCCGGACTACGCAAAAGCGTTCTATGACACGATTCCCTCGCTGCGGAATCGACTGCGTGAAACCGGCGAAGAAGAATCCGATGCTGTGGAGCTGGTCGCCGAAAGCCTGCAGCACTTGCCGATGTACGTCCTCTACGGCTGGGAGACCGGCATTTACAATGAGTTCCGCCACCTCCACTTTCGCGGACTGACGAAGGCGCAGCTCATGGAGCTGGTCATGTTCGCGCAGCTGCAAGCCGGCATGCGCGGCTTGCAGCTTGTGTACAACAGCGTCTCGCGCCTGCTGGTGGACCTCGACGACAATCCCGAGCCCGCGCCATTTCCCAAGGGCTGGGCGCCCGATCCGGACGCCTTCAAAGCTGGACTGGACCTGTCAACCCGCGAGTTGACCTCGCAGGATCGCGAGCGGATCACGAGCTGGTACGAGCGCACGATCGGTTACGTGCCCGACTCCGTGAAGTTCTCGATCACCTATCATCCCGAGTTTTACAAGTGGCACCGCGCGCGGTGGGAGATCATCTTCCAGAAGCTGCCCAAACAGACCGCACCATACGTCATGCTGCGCCAGCAGATGCTCACCGGCAACAGGGACGCGCTGCGTGAGGCGGTCCTGCTCGGCAAGGCGTGGGGCATCACTCGCGAATGGACCATGCACGGCCTGGCCACGAGCGCGCTGTACACCGGTTTCGAAGGTCTGTATAACGCGCACGCGGCGGTCAACGACATTTTCGAGAGCTGGGGTCAGGGGTGACACTGCGGACGTTCAACGCCCCCGACATCGCCGAGGTCCCCGATTTCAGTCCGGAGGCGACCCAGCAGTTCGTCGAGACCCGCCGTACACACGGGCTGAACGTGGATCGCGGCTGGGGTCTGATGTATCAGTCGACGGCCGACAGTATCATGTTCGACCATCGACCGGACTACGCACGTTTCTTCTACGAGGGACTGCGCGCCTTCCGCACGCGCCTGGAGCTGACTGACACCGAGACCAGCAACCCGGTCCAGCTGACCATCACCAGTTTCCAGCACCTGCCCATGTACATCCTGTACGGCTGGGAGACTGGCATTTACAACGAGTTCCGCCACCTGCAGTCGCGTGGACTGACCAGGGCGCAGCTGATGGAGCTGGTCATGTTCGCCCAGCTCCAGGCTGGCATTCGCGGCCTGCAGCTGGTGTACAACGCGGTCGGCAGGTACCTGCCAGACTGGCAGGACGGTCCGGGTGAGGTGCCCTTGCCAACGGGCTGGGCGGCGGACCCCGAGGCATTCAAGGCCGGGCTGGACCTGTCCGTGCGCGCGCTGACCGATGCGGACCACGCGGCGATTACCCGCTGGTTCGAGCGCACCATCGGCTATGTGCCGGATTCGGTCAAATTCGCTATCGCCTACCAGCCGGAGTTTTACAAGTGGCACCGCGCGCGCTGGGAGATCATCTTTCAGAGGTTGCCGAAACAGACCGCGCCGTACATTATGCTGCGGCAACACATGCTCACAGGCAATCACGCCGCCCTGCGTGAGGCTGTCTTGCTGGGCAAAGCCTGGGGTATCACTCGCGAGTGGCTGGTCCACGGGTTGGTCGTCAGCGGCTACTACACGGGTTTCGAGGCGCTCAACGCCGCGTTCGAGGCGGTGGATGATATTTTGAGGGACGCATGAGTATTCGCGGCAAGGCCTTTATCGTCGGGGCGTACGAGCACCCGGAACGCCAGATACCTGACAAGACGATTCCACAGATCCACGCCGATATCGCCGTCGGCGCGCTCAAGGACGCCGGCTTGTCGTTGCAAGACGTGGACGGCTTCTTCTCGGATGCCAGTGGCCTGGGCATGGGCGTGGTGTCGATGTCCGAGTACCTCGGCCTGAAGCTGTCGTACATGGATTCGACCGAGTCGGGCGGCTCGTCGTACCTGTGCCACGTCGGGCACGCGGCTTCGGCGATCGCCGAAGGGAAGTGCAAGGTCGCCCTGGTCTCGCTGGCCGGCAAAGGTCGCGGCGGGCCCCAACGCTACTCGGAAGCACCCGAGCTCGGGTTCGAGGCGCCCTACGGCCCCGTCACCGTGGCGTGGTATGCGCTGGCGGCCCAGCGCCACATGTACGAATTCGGCACGACCAGCGAACAACTGGCCGAGATCAAGGTTGCGGCGTCGCATCATGCGCAGTACAACCCCGACGCGTTCCTCAAAAAGAAAGTCACCATCGAAGAAGTGGTGAATTCGCCGCTGGTGGCCGACCCGCTCCATCGCCTGGATTCCTGCGTGATCACCGACGGCGGTGGCGCGGTGGTGCTGGTGAGTCCGGAGGTCGCCCGTGACCTGCCGCGCCGCAAGGCCAAGATCCTCGGTCACGGTGAATCGCCGAAGCACACCAATAACGGCCGTATCGACCTGACGTACACCGGCGCGCGCTGGTCCGGACCACGCGCTTTCGAAGAAGCCGGCGTCACCCAGTCGGACATCAAGTACGCCTCAATCTACGATTCGTTCACCATCACCGTGCTGCTCCAGATCGAGGATCTCGGCTTCTGCGAAAAGGGCAAAGGCGGCCAGTTCGTCTCTGACGGCGCGCTGCTGTCGCCCGGTGGCAAGCTGCCGTTCAACACTGACGGCGGTGGGTTGTGCAACAACCATCCCGCCAATCGCGGTGGCATGACCAAGATCCTCGAAGCCGTACGTCAGGTGCGCGGCGAGGCGCGGCCCGAGGTCCAGGTGCCCAATTGCGACATTGCCCTCGCGCATGGCACCGGCGGTTCGATTGGCTCGCGGATGGGCAGCGCAACGCTGATTCTCGGACAGGAGGACGCATGACCGACACCGCTGCAAAGACCTTACCGGCGCCCCCACCCCAGATCAACGTCGAGACCAAAACCTTCTGGGACGCGACCGCCGAAGGCAAGCTCATGCTGCCACGCTGCAACGCGTGCCAGGTGGTGATCTGGTACCCGCGCCTGTTCTGTCCGGAGTGCGGCAGCACCGATATCGGCTGGTTCGAAGCCAGCGGTAAGGGCACCGTCTACAGTTACACCATCAATCGTCGCGGACAGGGCGACTATCGCGACCTGGCCTACGTGGTGGCGTACGTGGAACTGGAGGAGGGCCCGCGCGTCCTCACCAACATCGTCGATTGCGACGTGGACCAGGTGTCAGTGGGCCAGGCAGTTCAGGTGGTGTTCCACCCGACCTCGAATGGAGCGGCGCTGCCCCGATTCCGCCCGGCGTAGGACTCGGGTGTGGACCGGCTGAAAGGCAAGGTCGCCATCGTGACTGGTGGCGCGTCCGGAATTGGACGCGCTGCCGCGAAACTGATGGCGGCCGAGGGCGCGGCGGTGTGCGTCGGGGACATCGACGTCGACGGCGGTGAGCGCACCATAGCAGAAATCTCTGGAGCGGGTGGACGCGCGCTCTTCGTGCGGACGGATGTCTCGAGCGCCCAGGACACTGCACACCTGGTCGAGGCGTCGGTCCAGCGGTTTGGCGCCCTCCACGTGCTGCACAACAACGCCTACTGGGCCCGCTTGCGGCGCACGGTGCTCGAGCTCGAGGAGGCCGATTGGGATCGCACGCTGGCCGTGTGTGTCAAAAGCATGTACCTGATGAGTCGCTCCGCGATCCCGCATATGCTGGCATCTGGGGGCGGTTCGATTGTCAACATGGCGTCGGCGGTTGCGCTGATGGGCAGCCGCTCGAGCCCCGCGTACGTGGCCGCCAAGGGTGCGATCGTCAGTTTCACGAAGTCGCTCGCCATTGACTTCGGCAAGCAAGGCATCCGCGCCAACTGCATCGCGCCGGGCTCGATCGCCACCGCCGTGAACGCCGACCGTCACGACGACCCGGCCTGGATCAACTCGATCCTGGATAACACCCTGCTGACGCGCATCGGCAGGCCCGAGGACATCGCTCAAGCGGTGGTGTATCTCGCCTCCGACGAGTCTTCGTACGTAACCGGTACCACGCTGGTCGTCGACGGCGGCGCCACATCCACCCCCCGTTGGGGGTTCACCAGGGATTGACGGACGTCACGACAGCCATACCTCGCCGAGCACCAGCCCTGAGCGCATGTCGTAGCGGAGGCCGTGCACGTTGGCTTGCGCTACCACGTGCTCGGGGTTCGGCACGATCTGCTGGACCCATGACTGGTCCAGGTAGTAGTCGTTCACCTGGGCGTATAACTGCTGTTGTCTGGCCGGATCGGTCTCGCTCGTCAGCTCGTTGATGAGTTGCGTGTACGCGTCGTCCTGAAAACCGGAGAAGTTGCTCTGTGGTGCGTAAAGGGGGCTAATGGCGCTCGATGCCGGGCTGAGGTTTGCCTGGCCATATGTTGCCAGCCGGATGCCCTGGTATTGCAGGCTGTTGGCGTACTGCACGTAGGCCGGGCCTTCGATCGGCTTGAGCGTGACGTCGAGGCCAATCTGCTGCAGGTCTGACTGATAGATCTGTGCCATCGTCTCGAACTCGGGCGGCCCGGCGGCCCAGGTAATCTCCAGCGTCGTCGTCGTGGGAGCGGCTTGCGCCAGCAGCGCCCGGGCTGTATCCAGGTCGAACGCGTAGGCGCTGTTCTTGCTTGCGTCGTAGGCAGGCGACGTCGAGTTCCAGGGCAAGACGATTGGCGGCTCGAGCCCGTGCCAGACCGTATCCGCGATACGCTTCCGATCGAGCGCGTAGCCGAGCGCCTGACGGACCATCTTGTTGTCCGTCGGCGGCCTGGTGCAGTTGTAGCAAACGGCCCAGGTTGCGCCGCTCGCCTGATTGATCAGCACCTGGTACATCGGATCTGCCTGCAACCGGATCAGGTCCGTCAACGGCATTCCGACACTGACCAGGTCGAGCGCGCCGGCTTCGAGCGCGACGTCGGCGGCCTGCGCATTCGCGTAGATCGAAACCAGTACTTCATCGAGATGGGGAAGACCGGGCTGCCAGTAATTGGGGTTCTTGACGAGGCGCAGGTGATCGCCCTGCGCATATTCGGCGAACATGAACGCCCCGGTGCCGGTGGGTTTGGCCAGCCCGTCGGACTGGAGCGTCACCGGGTCGATGATCGCCGCCCTGTTCAGGACGTCGAAGACTTCTATCCAGGGCCGCGACGCGTTCACCACCACGGTGTACCTGTCCGGCGTGTCGACACCCGTCATGGTCATCATGGGCGGGGTTACGACCGAACCGATCTTCGGGTCTTGCAGTCGCAGCAGAGAGAACTTCACGTCGTCGGACGTCAGCTCGCGTCCACTGTGAAACTGCACGCCGTGACGCAAGTTGAATGTGATCTGCTGGTTGTTATTGGCGAACTGCCAGCTTTCGGCCAGCATCGGCTGCGCCTGGTGATTGGCATCCAGGCTGATCAATTGTTCCCAGATGACGCGCAGCTGGTCGTTGCTGCCTTCGGGACCGACCGTTTGACCTTCCAGCGTGAGGAACCCGCCGATGTTGCCGAAGCGGAGCGTTCCGCCATCACGGGGCGCAAACCCGGTTGCGTCCGGAGTGGGAGTCGGGCCGACCTCGGGGGATTGCTGTGCTGCCAGCGCCTGCCGAACGACGGGCGAAGCCGAGATATGCGCGGCCACGACGCCCGCGAGCGTGGCCCCCGTCAGTCCGACACCGAGGCGCGTCATGAGCTCGCGTCGGGTCATCGCCGTGCGCCTGGACATGCTCGCCAGTCTGCGGTCAGCCGCGCGCGGCGTCCAGCCATCATGCCTATTCTCACCCACAATTTCAGACACAATTTCCTTATGCGCAGACGCGCACGACCGGCCGTAGACTGGCGGCGGGGGGAACGCTCACGTGCAGGAGCGGACAACTTGGACTGTGCGCCCGAACGGCCTGGGTGGCCTGCTGCGGCAGCACCGCGAGGCCCGCGGCTTGCTGCAGGAAGAGCTGGCGGCGCTGGTCGAGCCGCCATTGAGCGTCAACACCATCGGGAACGTGGAGCGCGGCCGAACGCGTCCCCATCGGCATACGCTGGCGACCCTCGTAACGGCGCTTGGCCTGGACGCGGAGCAGACCGCGGAGCTCCTGGCCGCGTGGCACGCCTGCAACCACCAGCCGCTCGCCGCAACGCCGTCCGCCCCCGAAGGATTACATGCGTTGCCGCGCGTTCTCCACGCGCCTTCCCGCTGGCCTGGCCACAACCTTCCGCCGTCGACGACGCGGCTCATCGGTCGCGAGCACGAGCTGGCGGTCATCAGCACCCAATTGCAATCGCCGGCGGTGCAGCTCCTGACGCTCACCGGCGCCGGTGGCATCGGTAAATCGCGGCTCGCGCTGGCGGCCGCCGCGACTCTGGTGGACGACTTTGTCGACGGCGTCTGGTTCGTGCCGCTGGCCCTCGTCGCCAATCCCAATCAGGTGGTCGCGGCAATTGCCGAGGCGCTCGACTTGCCCGACGCCGGCGGCCATCTGCGACAGAATGTCCGTGAGTTCCTGGCGCGCCGCCGCCTGTTGCTCCTACTGGACAATTTCGAGCACCTGAAACCGGCCGCCCCACTGGTGGCGGAGCTGATCGGCGAAGCGCCGGGGCTGAAAGTGCTGGTGACTAGTCGCGAAGTGCTGCACCTGTCAATCGAGCACACGCTGGA
>JAFAOS010000066.1 GCA_019247515.1 Chloroflexota bacterium
TCATTCGGCGACGCTGGCGCGGCGGAGCGCCACGAGACGCAGTACTTCGAGATGGCCGTGAACCGCGGCATCTACCACAAGGGTTGGACGGCGGTAACTCGCCACAGTACCCCCTGGCTCTTCCACGCCGCGCTGCCCGCTTTCGACGACGACGTGTGGGAGCTGTACGGCCCGGACGACTGGACCCAGGCGCACGACGTGGCCAGGATGCAGCCCGACAAGCTGCACGAGCTGCAGCGGCTGTTCCTGATCGAGGCCGTCAAGTACAACGTGCTGCCTCTGGACGACCGCCGCATCGAGCGTCTCAATGCCGACATGGCCGGTCGGCCGCGATTGATCCGCGGCAACTCGCAACTGCTGTTTCGCGGCATGGGTCGCCTGTCCGAGAACTCGATCGTCGTCATGAAGAACAAGTCGCACGCCGTAACCGCGCAGCTGGTGGTGCCCGATGGCGGGGTGCGCGGCGTGATCATCGCGCAGGGCGGCGCCTTCGGTGGCTGGAGCCTGTATGCCCGCGACGGCAAGCCGGTCTACTGCTACAACCTCTTCGGATTGCGGCGCTTCAAAGTCGGAGGCGACGCGGCGATTCCCGCCGGCGAGCACCAGGTGCGCATGGAGTTCGCCTATGACGGCGGCGGGCTCGGGAAGGGCGGCACGGTTCGCCTGTACGTCGACGGCAGCCAGGTCGGCGAGGGTCGCGTGGCCGCCAGCGTACCGATGCTGTTTTCGGCCGATGAGACAACCGACATCGGCACCGACAGCGCGACGCCGGTGAGCGATGACTACGGCCCGCGCGACAGCGCCTTCAACGGGCGCGTGCGTTGGGTCCAGATCGACGTCGCCGAGGCGGCCGAGGACCTGGACCACCTGATCACGCCGGAGGAGCGCCTGCGGATCGCGATGGCCCGTCAGTAGCGCCCGGAACCAAGGGCGGTCCCCGCTGAGTGACACTTCGCGATCGGCTGGCCGGCGCGAGAACCACAGGTATTGGTGATTGCCCCGATGCGGCGCTGCCACCAGGGGCGTAGTGTTGATGGCGCTGCAACCGGAACGGCGATGAAACCCGTCCGAGCAGACGCACCACAATCGAGGAGCGAACAATGTTCAGAGGCAGACGCGAGGAACGCCGTGAGGAGCGCCGCGAGTCTGGTGTTGGCGGCAGCGCCGAGCACTACCAGATGCGCCAGAAGCTGGTCTCGATCGGCGACGACTTCTGGATCGAGAATGAGCGCCGCGAGCGGGTCTTCAAAGTAGATGGCAAGGCGCTGCGCATTCGCCAGACCTTGATCTTCGAGGACCGCGACGGCCGCGAGCTGTACAAGATTCAGGAGCGCATGCTGCGGGTCAAGGACAGCATGGAGATCGAAAATGCCGGGGGCCAGCGCGCGGCGATGGTCAAGAAGGCGTTGATCACGCCGCTGCGCGAGCGGTGGGTGGTCAAAGTGGCGGAGGGTCCCGATCTGGAGGTGCAGGGCAACATCGTCGACCACGAGTACTCGATTGGCGAAGGCCGCGACAAGATCGCCGAGGTCTCGAAGAAGTGGTTCCGCGTGGCGGATAGCTATGGCGTGCAGATCGAGCCAGGCCAGGACGCCGCGCTGATCCTGGCGGTCGCGGTGGTCATCGACGAGATGGCGCACCCGGGCCGCTAGCCCAGAGCGGCTCGCCGACAGTGACCGCGGTCGCGGCGGCCTGGCGCCCCCACCCTAGAACCTGTTCATCGGACGCTGGTGGGTGCCGGCGGCGCGACCACCGATCTCGTCTCAGACAATGATCCGCTGTCCGCTGTTGTTGCTGCCGCCCCCAGCTCGATGCCGATCGACTCGAGCCAGCGACGGATGTTGCGATAGATGGCGGGGGCCCCGAGCGGCACGTCTTCGTCGAGCTCCCACTCGGCGGGATGCAAGATGAACGGCTCGGTCTGTGGCCCGCCCAGACCACCGTGCGACCCGATCAGCTCTTCGAACGCGGCAACTTCGCCGAGCTCCGGGTCGTACTGGCTGATGAGCAGCAGGTCGGGCGCGTGCGTCATCGCATCCTCGCGCTCGAGGCTCTGCACGGCGTGTGGTCCGAAAAGCTCGGTGGGATCCTGGCCGACGACGCGGTGTTCGGCGAGGTAGCGAGCTCCGTTCGCGCCGAAAACGACCGGTCCATGCAGGGACGAGCGCACCATGAGCATCGCCACGCCAGGGTGGCGGGCGAGCGTCAAGACCAGGTTCGGATGCAGCTCGTCGAGCTCCTCCAGCGTGAGTCGATGATTGTGGCCCGTGAAGTAGACCAGGCCCAGGTTGCCGGAGCCGACGACCGCGATGGTCGACGCGTCGGCCGGCGGCGGGATTTCGTCCTCGTCGAGGTCCACCACGCCATCGGTCGTCCGACTGGCCAGCGCCGCTCGCGCAACGCTTGCGGTGACACCCGAGCTGTGTGTGACTTCCGACAGGGCGGAATTCACGAACGTGGAGCCCTCCGCCCGGGTCTCGGTCTGGACGACCGTCGCCCGCCCGCCCATCAGGTCGCGCACCACTTCGCCAAGGCTCTGGCCATAGCGCTGCTTGAACGTCGCCCCGAGACTCTGACCATGATCTGAGAGGACAATGAACTTGTAGGGTCGCGGCGCATCCGCCGCCGCCTGGACCAGCGTCGCCAGCGCCGCATCGATGCCATCCAGTGCCTGGAGCGCCTCGACGCGCTCTGGCCCGGAGTGGTGAGCGATCTCGTCGTAGTCGGTAAAGTCGGCATAGATGACGTTGGCGCCGCGATACATTTCGTAGATGATGAGCGCGGTGTTCATGTCGCGGAGGATCACGTTGCTTGCCGCGCGCATTGCGGCGTACTTCAGGTCGCGGTGCAGCTGCGGCTGGACTCCAGAACGACGCGTCCGACGCGCCTGCATCCGCTC
>JAFAOS010000188.1 GCA_019247515.1 Chloroflexota bacterium
TGGCACCGGGCGTGGATGGCCCAGGTCGCGCTCGACTGAGGGGGTCACTTCAGGAGCCGAGACGAGTTGCAGTTCGTCATGCTGACGCTGCACGAGCAGTCCCAACGGCGGGTGCTCGAGCAGGTACGCGTAGGCGGCCTCGAAGCGCTCGCGGGTCATGCCGATGGCCGCCCGCAGTTCCTTGACGGTGGCGCCTTGGCTGGCTCTGACCCACAGCACGCCGACGATATGCGCCGCGGCAGCCTGCGTGTCGGTGCGTGGATCGCCATCGAACACCGCACGTGGCGAACGATCCACTCCGGCGCCGAGGGCCTTGCCGACCAGCGGCCCGAGCAGGGCACGCGCCTTCGCCGTCCGCCGCGCAACTGTGGCCGGCTCGAGGCTCGCCAGTCCGCGGAGCACGTCGTGAGCGCGGCGCCGCGCGGCTGGGTGGGGATAGTCCAGCAGGTCGAGCGCGGCCAGTGGCTGGGGAGCCAGTTGGCAATGCGCCGGGAAGGGCCACGGCCCGTCAACGATGCGCAGGAGCACGGGCCTGGTGGCCGGCACACGCTGCGTTCGATCGAGCGTCGTCTCGAGCCGCCGCAGCGTGTCAGGCTGAATATATGCATCCAGTGCCCAGGGCATGTCGGCCGCGAGCTCGTGCCAACCGTAAGGCGCCGCCGCGCTCGCCCCGGTACGCGCCAGGCTGGCGTCCCGATCAAGCGTGGTCAACACGTCTGGCGGCACATGCTGCACACGGAGCGTGGCGCGCCGCCTCAGCCGCGGCGCCAGCTCGAGCAGGGTCTGGCTCGCCGACCGGGCTCGGGCGCGGGACGCATCCTCAGCGCGCGCCAGCAGGCCGAGCGTGCGCTGGCAAAGAGAAACGTCGCCGCTGGCCAGGCCAATGACGGCCCAGGCGTTGGGTGCGCTCAGCGGGCCGCCGGGCGTGCCGCCCGCCACCAGCCAGCGCTCGAGGCTGGAGCGCTCGACGCGCAGTCCGCCGTGTGTCTGCTCGGCGACCAGGTCGCCAGAACGAACCAGCTCGTAGACACGCGTGCGATGGCGGCCAAGCACACGTGCAGCCTCGGGCACGCTCAACCACGCGTCAGTACGTGGCGCGAGTTCGGCGGCGGACGCGGGTTGACGAACGACATTAGGCATTGCAGTGCGAGGCCTCGAACTCGGCAGACGCCACTTTCGCGACAGAAATCGTTGCAGCGGACGACACGAAATGTTGCGCTGAGGGACCGCGAGGACAGCAGAGAGTGCAGCAGGGGCACGCCCGCGAGATCAGCCGGGCAGCCACTGCAAGCACTTTTGTCGCCACTGCAACTCTTAATGTCGTCGGACAGGATCGAGCGAACAGCCGCAGTGTAGCGGAACCTGGTTTTCGGAGTTGCGAGGACTACCGACAGTCGCAAGACCCGCGACAGGGGCGACGAAGCTGCCGATTTCGGCGAGGTGGGATCCGACGTTCTAGTTCCCATAATGGGCGTTGTCGGACCTACACTGGCGCGCTAGACTGGCCGTGTGCAGCTCTCCAGCGACGAGATCCGCCGGCTCTCGGTCGACGAGCGGCTCCACCTGATCGGTCAGCTCTGGGACAGCCTGGAGCACGAGCGCCTTCCGCAGAGTGACGCCCAGCAAGAAGAGCTGGATCGTCGGCTGGCCACGCTCGATCACGAGCGTGCTGACGGGCAGAGCTGGGTGGGAACAGCTCCGCGCCGAGCTCGAGCGACGTTGCCCCTGAAGATCGTTTTCTCAGAGCTGCCACGCGTGACGAAGTCGTCGAAACCCAGGATTGGTACGCGGAGCGTTCCGTGCAACTTGGCCGTCGCTTTCGACGCGCGCTCGACCGCGCGATGTGCGGCGTCGCCCAGAATCCGCTCGGCTTCCCGGTCGTGTGCCGCGATCGGCTCAGACGCGCACTGGTGCTCGATCGCTTTCCGTACGCCCTGTACTTCACCGTCGACGACGACCAGGTCACGGTCATCGCCTGTTTTCCCAGAGCCAGCCGCGATCCGCGCCGCTGGCAGGCGCGCACGTGACGGGTTTCTCGATGTGAACCCGCGCGTCAGCGCCCAGCCGCTGCTCAAACCTCTGACTGGCGTCCGGCGGCCGGCATGATCGACGACCAGCCGCGGCATACGCGCCGCACGCTGCTGCCCTTGTCGTTGCCGACAGCGTCCGCTCTCCCCGTCTCGGCTGAGGAGGCCGCGTACCTGGCCGCCTTCGCGCGCTTCCTTAATAGGAATGTTGCCAGCGGCGATGCCGCCGACGACACCCACGCCACCTATGGCGTCCACGTGGCCACCTGGCTGGCCTGGTGCCGCGGGACCGAGCTCGACCTGGCCCGCGCCACGCTCGATGACGTCGAGGACTACCGCGAGGCGCTCGTCGGCGCCGGCTGCCAGCTGGCCACCGTGGCCATCAAGCTGACGCTCGTCCGCCGCTTCTACGACGCGGCCATTCGCGCCGGTTTGCGGCTCGACAATCCCGCCGCAGGCGTGCGTGCCCCTCGAGGAAAGCGCGCCGCCGAGGACTTCGGCTATCTGAGCGAGGGTGAGCTGGCATTGCTGCTGCGCGCCGTGCCCCAGCGCCTCGACACGCACGGCCAGGTGCTAGTCCAGGATCTGCGCGACAAAGCCCTCCTGGCGCTCCTCAGCCTGCAGGTGCTGCGCACCGTCGAGATCACCCGCGCCAACGTCGACGATCTGCAGCCGCGTGAGCACCAGTGGGCGCTGCTGGTACGCGGCAAGGGCCATGACCGCCTGATCTACCTCCGCCAGGATGTGGCGGACAGCCTGCGCAGCTACCTTGGCGCGCGCGGCCGCGTCCAGTCCGATCCGCTCGGCCTGCCCCTGCTGACGGCCGTTGGCAATCGCGCCGGCGGTCAACGTCTGAGCCGCCGCGGCGTACGCACCATCGTCGACGCGCACCTGCGCCGGCTCGATCTCAAGCGGCCGGGTCTGTCGAATCATGCGCTGCGCCACACCGGCGCGACGCTGGCCTACAAGTACACCCACGACCTGCGGGCCGTGCAGGAGATGCTCGGCCACGCCGATCCACGCACGACGGCCCGCTACGCCCGGGTGGTCGACAAGGCGCTCGACAACCCGGCGGCGGCGGTGCCGATCCACATGTGAAGCGTCCGCGCCCCGCTGCTTCATC
>JAFAOS010000438.1 GCA_019247515.1 Chloroflexota bacterium
ATGTCCAGGGGGTTCTGCGGCACGCTGTTCCTCACCACCGACGACATCCAGGCGGCGTACCGCGAGCTGACGGGCCGCGGAGTCGAGTTCGTCGAAAAGCCCGAGCAGCGGCCGTACGGCGTCGACTCGGCGTTTCGGGACCCGTCGGGCAACTACGTTCGGTTGACGCAGCTGCCATAGCGCCGCGACCGACCCGAAAAAAACGGCCCGAGCTCCGCGAAGAGCTCGGGCCGTTTGGCTGGGGGCACTGAGTGTGATGTCCCGCCCTGAGCCGAGTCCAGCCTGGTGGTTGTCAGCGGGGACACCAACTACAACACTCTGGCGCCGCCAGTATTCCCGATTCTGGCCCGAATCGCGCGACCGATCTTTCCCTGGGCGCCGATCGTTTGGCACGTTAACTGCACCCCCGCCAAACAAAAATGGTTCCCGCTCATCAGGGGAGACAAGAGAATGACGCAAGAACATGACCTGTTAGACCCAGAGACACCAGCCGATCGCCTCGCCCAGGCTGAGCTGGATGAGCTGGATGAGCTCGGACCAGACGAGGAGCGGGTGCTCGAACTGCGCGAAGAGGAGCTTGTTCCCAACACGCAGCTGCACGAGCTCGGCGAAGTCATCGTGCGCACCGAGATGGAGACAGTTCCAGCGCAGCTCGAGGTCGAAGCGCTGCGCGAAGAGGTCGAGGTAGCGCACGAACCCGTCGGAGAGTCGGTGAGCAAGCGTGAGGAACCGAGGGAAGAAAATGGCGAGCTGGTCGTTCCCATTTACGAAGAGCAGTTGGTCGTCTCGAAGCGCCTGATCCTCCGCGAGCGGCTGCACGTGCGTCGCATCGGTACGTCCGAGCGACAGCTTTTCCAGGACACCGTACGTCGCGAGCGCCTGGTGATCGAAGATCCGCAACAGACCCGTCTCGTTCACGAGGTGTATCCATCTGAAGAGCCTCCGTCGGTCCAGAACGGATCGAGCGCAGCCTCAGACGGAGCTTCAGATGACGAAGCGCATGCCGGATTGCTGACCAGGGTTGTCACGAAGGTCCTCGAATGACAACGCCGCCGCGAGACCGCCTGCCACTCGAATGCGCGCCGGTTTTCACCGAAGGCGCGTGGAGCGTGCGACTACCCGTCCGTGCAGAGCGGGTCACGCTATCCAGACAACCCCACGTTCGCGAGCGGGTCGTCATCACGCGGCGCCGCATCGAGGGCACCGCCCGCGCGGAAGCAGTGCTCCGCCGCGAAGAGCTGCGGACCGAAACATCAGGTCGTATGGAGGTAACCGAGAAGCTGACGGACAAGATCCCCCAACGCTAGCCAGCACATCCACTCATTCCGTTCAGGAGAAAGCTTGGCAAGATGCCAACAACACCCATTACAAGTTGGACCGACGCCGTGATGACGTCGTTGGCCGCGGCACTGGCGATCTTGTTGGGCGCAATCCCCAAGATCATCGGTTTCGCGGTGATCGTCATCATCGGCTGGCTGATTGCGTCAGCGGTTGCAGCCGCGGTCGCGAGCATCCTACGCGCGGTGAAATTCAACGACCTGGCGCAGCGTGGCGGCTTCGCCGATTTCGTGCACAAGATGGGCATCCGCCAGGACTCGGCGGGCTTCGTCGCGAGTCTGGCGAAATGGTTCATCCGCTTGATTGCGCTCGTCAGCGCTTTCGATGCGCTCGGGCTGCCAGCAGTCTCGCAGGTTCTCGAGCAGCTGCTGATGTGGCTCCCGAACCTGGTTGTCGCACTGGTCGTGCTCGTGATCGCCGGACTTGCCGCGAATGCGCTGGCCGGGCTCGTGCGCGGAGCGACCGCGGAATCCGGCCTGGGCAATCCCGACTTGCTGGCGAGCATTGCCCGCATCGCAGTCTGGGCCTTCGCCATCGTCGTCGCCGTAAATCAGATCGGGATCGCAACAGAGCTGGTCAATACGTTGTTCATGGCGACCGTCGGCGCGGTTGCGCTGGCGCTCGGCCTCTCTTTTGGGCTCGGCGGCCGCGAGACGGCTGCTCAGATCGTGCGCGGCTGGTACGAACGCAGTCAGCAGGCGAGTCCGCGGCTGGCTGATACGGCGGGCCGCATGCAGTTGAGAGCCGAGGATCGCGCGGACGGAGGCGCCGCAACGATCGTGACGCCCGAGAAAGCGGAAGCGCCGCGCTAGATAGTCATCTTTCAATCACCAGATGCATTCACCACGGGCGGGTCGAAGTGCCCGCCCGTTGCTTTTCGGAGGCATAAACAACAATGTCCGAGGAGACATTTCGCTCGCGCCCGGATCCCAGTTCCACCTCACCGGTGGTTGAACGCAGGCCGATCAGTCCGGGTCCTGCTGACGCGCGCACGTACCGCGCCACACAAGAGGTACACGCGTATGAAACGGCGCCTGGATTCGTCCTGGCCCGGCCGCACCTGCACTGGGGGCCGATCATCGCGGGGTTGCTGACCGCGCTCACCACCATGTTCCTGCTCAGCCTGCTTGGCGGCGGCATCGGACTGGCGCAGTTCAACGCGGCGACGGCGGCCGCGCAGGGTGGAGTCCCAGGTGATGCAGCCCGAAACTCCGCGATATGGGCAGGATTTTCCGGCATCCTGTCGTTCCTGCTGGGCGGCTACGTCGCCGCGCGGCTAGCCCACATGCTCGATCGCAACTGGGGCGCCTGGCACGGTGCGCTGGTGTTCATGCTTGCGCTGCCGATTGCGTTGTGGTTGGCCGGCCAGGGCCTCGGAACACTGCTCGGCACGGTTGGTAACGTGGCCAGCGGCCTGAACGTGGGCGCCGGCCAGGCCGCGAGCGCCGCGCAGAATGCGTCGGCCCAGGCGCAGGCGAATCCGGTGGCGGTCGGGCAGGCTGCCGAAGCCATACGCAACACCATGTGGGGTGCGCTGGTCGGCTCGTTGCTGGCTCTCGGCGCAAGCGCGCTCGGTGGCTGGCTGGGAGCTCATCATCTGCTGAGCCTCACTGACGACCGACCTCTGGCCCGCTAACAGTCTGTTATGCAGAGCGAAAACTTCGTGATCCGTCAAGGGGCCAACGTGATTGGGCCCGAGGGACCACTCGGCACGGTTGCGCACGTTGTCGTCGATGAGCCGACGCGCCAGATCAGCGACTTCGTGCTCCGCCGCCCCGACGGGCACCAATGGCTGATCCCGGCATCGGATGTCGCCGACGCCACCGCGGCGACCGTGTCGTTACGCGCGAGCTGGGCGGACCTCAGCTCGAAGATTCGGCCGTACGCCGCCGACGAGCTCGAGACGTTATCTCCAGGTAAGGCGCTCCCGGCGAGCCGATCGCTCGAACTTCGCGAGGAGGAGCTGAACGTTCGCACGCAGACGCAACAGGTCGGCGCGGTCGAGCTGCGCAACGAGGTCATCTCCGAACGCCGGGTGTTGGACATTCCGGTATGGCACGAGGAGTTGCTCGTCGAGCACCAGCCTGTCGACCCGCCACAGCCGTTGAAGGAATCGATTGGCGAAGATCGCATCGTGCTGCGGGTGGCCCTCCGCGAGCAAGTCGCCAGCGTGGACAAACAGCCGGTTGTCAAAGAGGTCGTCCGCGCCGGCCGTCGAAGGCTCCAGGACACCCAGCACATCGAGACGCGCGTGCGTCGAGAAGTCGCCGACGTCCAGACAGAAGGTGACGTACGGCTCAACCAACCTGAGAGCTCCGGGAGAGGATGAATTGCAACCGCAACGACAAATAAGAGGATCATTCGACGACGTCAGGAACGCTGATCTGGCGGCCGAGGCGGTCCGCAAAGTCGGCTTCAGCTACGAACGCCCATCCGATCTTACGGTCGTCGTGGACGCCGGCCAGCACGCGGGCGAGGTCGAAGGCATACTCGCGGCGTACGGTGCGCGAGAATTCCTCCGGCCTGAGGGCAGGGCGTCATCGGGAGCCTCGGCGGGCGAAGGTGCCCGAGTCCGAACCGAAGAGGGCGCCCACATCGAGCTGGTAGAGGAGGAGCTCCGCGCCCGAACCAGGCGGGTCCAGACGGGTGAGGTGACGATCCGCAAGGAGGTGGTCGAGGAGACGCGCACCATCGAGGTGCCGGTCCGACGTGAAGAGCTCGTGATTGAGCAACATCCGGTCCGGCGGACTCCGGTGGACACCTCGGCAACACCGCCACCCGTCACCGACCCACTTGTCCAGCAGCTCATGGACCGCCTGAGGAGCATGCAGCCGGGCGAGTCGCTGCGTATTCCCATCGTTCAGGAAGAGGTGGTTGTTTCCAAACACCCGGTGGTCGTGGAAGAGATCACCATCGGCAAACGCAGGGTGCAGGAGACGGCCAAGGTCGCCGATACCGTGAGGCGAGAGAAAGCGCGCATCGAACATCAGGGAGACATCAAGATTCACGATGCGTAGCCTCCCCGAAATCAGCTCATGACTTTCGACCCGAACGCGAAACTCGATCCGAGCCAGGTCGAGGACCGCCGTGGGGCTTCAGGCGGAGGCGCTGGGGCCTTCGGCGGCGGTGGTTTTGGTCGCAACGGCTTCGGCGTACCCATCGTCGTCGGCGGCGGTGGCGCCGGGCTTGTCATCACGCTCATCGTCATCGCGTTGTACGTGTTCGGCGGTGCGATGTCTGGCCCGACCTCGAGCAGCGTGCCGGCGGGAAGCGCCGCCGCATATGACGGTGCGCAGGTCGATGGCTCGACCGTCGCCCAGAGCTGCCGCACTGGCGCTGACGCGAATTCACGCACCGATTGCCTGGTCGTCGGCGTGGTAAACAGCGTGCAGTCCTACTGGAGCAATGAGCTGCCGGCGCGCGGCGTTGCCTACGCGCCGGCCGACACGGTTCTCTATTCAGGAGCGACCCAGGCGGGGTGTGGGCTCGCCCAGTCGGCCCAGGGTCCGTTTTACTGTCCCGTCGATAAGAAGGTCTACCTGGATGTCAGCTTCTTCGACGATCTGCACACCCGCTTCGGTGCCCAGGGCGGCCGCTTTGCCGACGCGTACGTGATCGCCCATGAATACGGCCACCACGTCCAGGACTTGCTCGGCTTGTTGGGAAGGAGCACGGCGAACACGACTGGGCAAGAAGGCGGCTCGGTCCGCACCGAGCTGCAGGCCGACTGCTTCGCCGGCGTCTGGTCAGATCACGCGGTCCAGACCGGGTATCTCGAACAGCTGAGTACATCGGACATCGCGCAGGCGCTGGACGCCGCGGCCGCGGTCGGCGACGACCGCATCCAGCAACAAACACAGGGGCGTGTCACGCCTGACTCGTTCACGCACGGAACCTCTCAGCAACGACAGCAATGGTTCACGACCGGCTACCAGTCAGGCGACCTGACGGCATGTGACACCTCCAAGGGCAACGTGTAACGTACCAGGTGCGTGCGCTCAACGTCCTGATGCGTACACAGTTGCGTCGCGAGCCCCGACCCGTTCATACTGGCGGCGACTTTTTTCGGCGCTGCCCAGGGAGACGAGTCGGACTTGCACTCCAGGACATCAGGAACTTCGGAACTGCAGAATCAGAATGAGGCCCTTTCGCGTTCAGAACTTCATCGGCTGACGCTCTTCAAGTGGCGGTATTCACTCGAATCGCTTGGCTTTGAACGCGACGAAGTCGATCAACTGATGTTTCTCGCCTGGTTGCGGGCGACGTCGCGAGTCAAGGGCTAGCCTCTGATCTTCAGCGACGCGCCCGACCCAAGGCTCGTTACGACCCGTCGGGGAGGCACGCCGGCGGCCCTGTACCCCCTGACGACGAGCTGGTCGACGACGTCATCTGCGTGCGGCCCGGCATTTTCGACTGCAGCTCCTGGATCTTGCCAGCCCAGGAGGTCAATCGGTAGCGGGCGTCGGCATGGCTGGAGTTCACGCACAGGCCACTGCCAAAGGCGACGCGATGAAACCGGTCCAGCGCCTCCTTGATCACCGGATGGTCGTACTGGCCGGGCAACCCGTACGACTGCGACAGGTCCGAAGGCCCAACGCTCAGCACGTCGAGCCCGGGCACCTGGACAATTTCTTCTATGTGCTCGATGCCCTGGCGGTCCTCGATCTGCGCCACCACCAGCGACTCGGCGTTGGCCGCTTCGACCGCCTCGCGCTCGTCGAGCATCCCGAAAAAGTTCGCTCGCGAAAACCGGCCAAAGCCGCGTTCGCCTTGCGGATAGAGCTTGACGACGCGCACCAGCTCGGCCGCCTCGTCCTTCGAGGCGACGTGCGAGCAATGAATGCCCTGGACACCCATGTCCAGCAAGCGGCAGATGCGATCGGGCTCCAGGTTGCTCAGACGGATGGTCGGCGTGACGCCGACGAGCTCACTGGCTCGAACGATGTTGAGGATCAGCGATTCGTCCCATGGGCCGTGTTCGCCCTCCATGATGATGAAGTCCAGTCCCGCGATACCCAGCATCTCGACCAGCTCCGCATTCATGATCGTCAGCAGCGTGCCGAAGACCGTTTCACCCGCCCGCAGCTTGCGCTTGGTCAGGTTTGGACGGTATTTCAGGTCAGTCATCGACGCGTACGCGGACCGGGGCGGGTCCACCCCAGCGCACCAGGCTCGGCAGGTCGGCCAGATCGCGTCGTTCGGGCCACTGCGCCACGAAGTCCACCAGGTGCTGCAAGACGAACATGTTGGTCCCCAGAAACACGCGCCGTGCATCCGGAGGAACCGCCAGAAACGGGTTGCGCCAGCGTGGCCGCGGTTTGCCGGCCGCTTCGAACGCGTCGCCAACCTGACGCTCCAGCTCCTTCACGCGCGGATGGTCATACTGACCTGGTATGCCCGCCGAGGCGACCAGGTCCGACGTCAGACCGCAGCTCACCCCATCCAGACCTTCGACTCGGAGAATCGCCGGCAGGTTGTCCACGCCTTCCAGCGTGTCGACGCTGACAGTCAGGTACACCGCGGCGTTTCCATCGCGGATCGCATCGGACTCTTCGACCAATCCGTAGCGGTTGGCCCGCGAAAAGCGGCCGAAGCCGCGGCGGCCTTCGGGTGGATACTTCGCCGCGCGCACCAGAGCCAGTGCCTCCTCCGCCGTCTCGACGTCCGCCGAAACACCTTGCAGACCGAGGTCCAGCAGCCGACAGATCTGGTCGGGGACGATGCTGGTCACGCGTACAACCGGGGTCATGTCGTGGATCTCGGCGGCGCGGATGAGGCTCAGGTACAGCGAGTCGTCGTACGCGCCGTGCTGGCCTTCGAGTGTGACATAGTCGAAGCCCAACAACCCGAGCATCTCCACGATCTCCGGGCTGGGCGTGTCCAACAGAGCACCGAAAATTCGCTCGCCCGTGGCGATCTTCTCTTTGAGACGGTTGCGTCGAATCGAGTAGCGCTTCACGCCAGCCAGATGTCCTCGCCGACCAGCGTCTCGTGCGCGGAGAAATGCAGCCCTTGCACGTTGGCTCGCGCGGCGACCATCGGCGGAGCGCTGGCAAAGATGGTGACGAACGACTGATCCAGGAGGTAATCGTTGAGCTGGCCGTACAGGGTCTTGCGCGTATCGGCGTTGATTTCGTTGGCAGCCTGCTGAACGAGCTGGCCATACTCCGACGCGGTGAACGCCTCGGCGTTGCGCTGCGGATTCCAGTAATAGCTCACCTGGAACAGTGAGGTGGGCTCCAGGTTGGCGTATTGGGATTGGCCAACTCCGTACGTGTACTTCAGCGCCTGATCCGCCGCGCCGCCGGTCATGTCGACGTACACGGCTGGCTCGACCGGCTTGAGGTTGACGTTCAAGCCGATGCTGGACAGATCGCTCTGGACAATCTGCGCCACGCCAGCCTGCTCGGCGCTGGTGCTCTGGTAAATCAGGTCGAACGCCGCGCTGGGTGCGCCCGAGGCGGCCAGGAGCGATCTGGCTTTGTCCAGGTCGAACGGAAACTGGTTCTTGGCGGCGTCGAACGCCGGCGAATTGGAGGGCCACGGCAGCGCGCGCGCCTCGAACAACCCGAGCAGCACCGACTGCGCGATGCGCTGGCGGTCGATGGCGTAGTTGAGCGCCTGCCGGAACTTCTGGTTGTCAGTCGGCGGAGTGCTGGTGTTGGTGTCGAGCAAGTAATACTGCCCGCTCGTCGGATGGATCGCCAGCGTGTATTGCGAATCTTGTTTCAGCCGGGCCGCATCGCGCAGTTGTGGATTGGAAGCGATGTCCAGCGCCGCGGCCTCGAGCTGAACTACCATCGCTTGCTGATCGGTGAAAATCTGGACGCGAATACTATCGACAAAGGGTTTCCCGGACTGCCAGTAGCTGGCATTGCGCGTGAAGCTCAGATGGTCACCGGGCTGGTAGTCCGAGAACACGAACGGGCCGGTGCCCACCAGCTTTTTGCGGTCCTCGGCGGAGCCCTCCATCGTCTCCTGGTCGACGATGTTCAGGTACTCGAAGAGGTCGAAGGCGGCCGGACGGGGTTGGTCGGCGGTGAGGACGACGGTGTAGCGATCCGGCGTATCGACCGTCTGAAACCAGCTGCTCAGCGTGCGCAGTTGTGAAACGCCGACCTTGGGGTCGCGCACGCGCAGCAGGTTGTACTTCACGTCGCCGCTGGTCAGCTCGCGCCCGGAGTGAAACTGCACGCCTGTGCGCAAGGTGAGCTTGAATTGCTTGAAGTGGGTGTCGATGTCCCAGCTTTCCGCCAACCGTGGCTGGGGTTTGCGCTGATCGTCATAGGCCGTCAGGTGGTCATACGGCAGATGCGTCGGCAGCAGCGCGCCCGGACTGATGAAGTGCGGATCGAAGTTGGTGGGCTCGCCGAGAAGCCCGACCCGCAATGTGCCGCCCGACTTTGGCTGTGCATTGGACGGCGCGCTGGCTGGAGCCGTTGTCGGCGGAGCACCCGTCGGACCCGCGGCCGGCGCGGCCACGCTGCACGCGGCAAGCAAGGTTCCAGCCACACCGGCGAGGCCCAGCCTGATCGCCTCACGCCGAGTGCGGGTCAAGCCCATCATCCGTAAGTCAGGCGCGCGCCGCGGCGCCCACCAGAGGCTGCGCGACCCTTTGGGGAAACCCGTACAGGCTGGCGACGGTGCCGTACAGGACCTTGTGGCGGTCCGCTTCATTCAGCGTCGACAGGTGATCGCGGAAGACCTGCTGCGAGGCCGGCCACGTGCCGTCCGGGTGGGGGTAATCGTTGGCCCACATGACGTTGTCGACGCCGATCATCGGGATCACCGTCGCCGCCAGCCTTTCGTTCTGGAAGGTGGCCTTGCACTGGCGGAACCAGTACTCGCTGGGCAACAGCGGCAGCCCCGTGTTGTACTCGCGCTCGGTCACCATGTAGTCCATGCGATCGAGATAGTGGGGTAGCCACGAGATGTCGGTTTCGCCCATGATCAGCGTGATGCGCGGGTGGCGCTCGAGCACACCTG
This sequence comes from Chloroflexota bacterium, assembly GCA_019247515.1. GTDB lineage: Bacteria > Chloroflexota > UBA6077 > UBA6077 > CF-72 > CF-72. Next base: position 9,325 of record JAFAOS010000438.1, read on the forward strand.
AGAGGACCAGCGTGCCGAGGTGCTCGGCGTTGGCCATCTTGCCGATGGAGCCAATCAGCGCCTGATTCACCATGCGCTTGGCTTCTCGGTCTTCTGCACTGCCCTTCGGTTGAATAAGTCCGATGTCGGAATGGAAGTTCAGCACCAGGCGCGTGTCTTCGACGGCATTCCAGAGTGGTTCCCAGATGTCGTGCCAGAACGGCTTGACGGCGACCCGCGGCTTCAACTCGACACCTTTGATGCCCAGCTTCGCCGCGCGCCGAACATGCGCGACCGCCTCGTCGGGGTCGCCCGGCAGCGGCACGATCGCCGCGAAGCGGTCTGGCGCCTGCTTGACGAAGCTCGACACCCAGTCTTGATACACCGTGTAGACGAAGGCCAGCGCCTCCGGATCATCCTTGAGCGAGCCGTCGACGGCCAGAATACCGTACAGCACTTCGCCGCTGAGGCCGTCCATGTCCTGATCGTGGAGGCGCAATTCCACATCCGTGGGATGGAACCTGCCGTCCTGCACGTCGTAGAAACCCGCGGCGATCATGCGGTCGAAGTTCTTGCCTTTTCCGCCTGGCTTCCCCTGCGCGCCGCCCATCCATGGTCTTCCGGGGTAGGTCCACTGCCGACCCGTCGGGGTGTCGATCAACGTGGGCACCCGGTCGCGCAGGTGCGCGGGCGCCGCCTCCTTGAAGATGTCTTGCGGGATCCAGGGCAGATCGACGTGGCTGTCGGCTGAGATGGCGTGCTGCGTGTCCATTGCACAGATCGTATGTGCACTCTGCCCAAACAAAAAGGGCCGAGTTTGGCACGCGATCTGTTCGTCGTGCGTACAGGTTGATTCAGCTGCTGTGTGCGGCTCCGCCTGCCTCTCCCTTTGGGAGAGGGTCGGGGTGAGAACTGCGGCTATGTCGAGGCGGCTCGCCAGGACTCCGCGTCCGCGTACACGAGTGTCACCAGCGCGTCCACGAGTGGAGAACGCCGCCGCCCGCGGCGCACGGCGAGGTACCAGGCCGTGCTCAGGTCGAGGTCCAGCCAGCTCAGCTCGACCAGGCGCCCCTCGGCCAACTCGCGGGCCACCGTCGATCTGCCGAACAGGCCAGCGCCGACGCCTGCTTCCACCAGCTGTTTGGACGTTTCCAGGCTGCGGATGTCCAACCGCCGACCGAAGCTGACACCCCGCCGGCGCAAATGCTCGTCAACGCGGCGCTCCGATTCCTGGGCCAGCGGCGCAATCAGCGTATGAAGCTGCACGGGCGTTTCGCCAGGCGCGTAGCGAACAGCGCTCAAGGTATCGACGTACAGCTTGTCCTGGTCGTCGAACAGCCACTCGGCGTCGCCCGGAGTGTCGTGAGTGCGTGGCGCAACCGCGAAGTCCTGAAGCTCATCCTGGAAGCGCTGCCAGACCTCGCCTGGCGCGGCGACCTGCAAACTGATGTTGGCATTGACAAACGCGGTCGCAAAGCGCTGAATGCTGCCCGGCAGAAGGTAGGTCGAGGCCGTGCGTGTCGCGAGCACATGGACCGTGCCGGCCAGACCATGACGCAGGTCGTCCAGCATGCGGTCCAGGTCTTCGTAGCGCGCGAGCACGTTCCGAGCTTGTGCCGCGAGCTCGACACCCGCGCCAGTCAGGCGCAGCCTGCGGCCGACCTGCTCAGCGAGCGGCACGCCCGTCTTCTGCTCCGCGGAATGCAAGGCGCGGCTGATGCTGGGATGCGTGAGATACAGCTCCCGTGCGATCTGCATCAGGGTTTTGTGGTCGTCGAGTGCGACCAGGATCTGCAGTTCAAGAAGGGATAGCCGCACCGGTGTATGCTCGCCCGAGAGGTGGCTATGAATCAAGCGATTGATAAATCCGCCTTCGCGAGTCGCAGTACGCCACGCGACGCGGTAGTGCGGTACAGTCAAGCCATCCTCATGGCCGCGGCGCCGCCGCCGTAGCCGAACATACACCTCCGGGCCTGTGGCGAGGAGTGCAGTAGCCGATGAACCCTGAGAGGCAGAATTCAGTGTCCGGTGATGCGGACGATGTCAGACCTGACCCAGACGACCCCGTGTTGGCCGCGCTGCGTCAGGTCCAAACGCAGTATCGCGAGATGTACGCTGCTCTGCAGCAGCGTAGCACGGCTGTTCTGGAGCAGTTGGACCACGCGCGTCGAGACGAGCAACGCTTGCAAGAACAGCAGGAGACGTTACGACGCGAGCGAGATGTGGAGCGCTCGCGGGCGGACCGACACCGTGCAGAAGCCAACGCGTTGGCGAGCGCCCTCAAGGACATCCACGGCTCCATCTTCAGCGGCAACGTGTATGAGCTGATCCTGAAAGCATGTGTCACGCTTACGGGTGCGACACGCGGCCTCTATTTGACGAGTGTCGGTGCGGGCGATAGTTTTCAGGTTCGCGCTGCCATCGACGTGAACGGCTATCCAGCTTCTCCGCCCTCGGAGCTCGTAACGGCGCTGAGCCGTGCCGCATTGGATCACCAGAGCGTTATGACCTACCCCGATACCGCGTCGTTGCCCGAGAAACCGCCAGACGCTGAACGCTTCCGCAATTGCCTGGTTGCACCGGTGGTGCTTCGCAACGACCTGAGTGGAGTCACCATTGTCGCCGACAAAGCCGGAGGCGATTTCGATCAGGGCGACTCTGACGTCTTGCTGAGTGTCGGCAGCCAGGCCGCGATCGCAATTGAAAACAACCGGTTGCAGCACGAGGTCCAGGAAGCCTATTTGTCGATCGTGACCGTGCTGGCCGAAACGATGGCTGCCCGAGCCCAGTACGCTGCCCCAACTGATGACTCCGCCTGCCGTTTGGCGATCATGCTAGCCGAGCGCCTCGGTTTATCCGAGTACGACCGAAGTGTCGTCTACTACGCCACTTTGTTGCACGATATCGGCAACGTTGCTGTCACTGACGGTGTTCTCAACAAACCCGGACCGCTGCTGGACGCCGAGCGAGAGCTCATTCGCGCGCATGCGCAGATCGGGCACGATCTCCTCCGTCAGATTCCCATCCTGGAGCCCGTTGCCAATATCGTGCGTCACCACCACGAGAGGTACGACGGCGGTGGATACCCAGATGGTCTGGGAGGCGCGGCCATTCCCATGCCAGCCAGGATCGTGGCGGTCGTGGATGCGTATTTTTCCATGCTTGCTCCGAGGAGCTACCGGTTGGAGCTGTCACCGGAGCTGGCTTGTGACCAGTTGCGGCAGGGATCGGGAACGCAATTCGATCCACGCGTCGTGGACGCGTTCCTCTCCACGCTGCACGACACGGGCGAGCATGGAGCGCGCCGCATTCAGGCAGTCGAAGTGCCGCTGCCCGGCCTGGCCGTTCAGCACGCCAGCCGAAATGTCGTGTCCGCCTGAGACACTGCCGATCGCGTCAGTCCTGGTCTCGGGCAGCCCGCGTGCTCAGGCGCTGCCTGAGCACGGCGAGGTGGTATGCCCGCTCTTCATCCCTGGCCGAGCTTGCCGACCTCGTTCGCACGGAGCGGACTCCCACGTGGCCATCCCGCGCTGGACGCGCGTCGATGGCGGCGAGCCGTTCGCGGTGCCGCCGCAGCACTGCCGCGAGCCTCCGGCGGATAATTTGCCGCCGCGTGGGCTCCAACTCCGAGTCGACCGCGGTTCGGATCACGCCGTAAGCAAAGACATAGTCCTGATCGTCCTCCGCCAGCAGGCGCTCACGAATCGACCATTCAAGGGCGGCTTGCAGGCTTTCGGGGCTCTGTGCGGCGAGTTCCCTGAGCAAGGCACTGCTCGCGCGCCCGCCTGAGGCCGCCAGCGCCTCGAGAACAGGCCTGACAGACGCGGGTCCGGCATCCATCCGAAAACGCACGCTCTGTTGGATCGGCCAGGGGAAGGTGGCATCCGCGTGTTGTTGCCCAAGAAGTTCGAGGTGCTCGGCCCAGGCGACAACGTAGAACGGAACACCGCCGGAATCGTGCAACGCTTGCGCGGGCCACGGCTCGATCGATTGCGACCGCTGGCTCGCCACGGCGGTGAGCAGGTTGGCTGCTTCTCGGGTCGAGAGCGGCGACAGTTCGAGATGTCGCACGAGGTGTTCGTGTGCCAGCATGGCGAGCAGAGCCGACAGCGGGTCTCTCCCGCTGCAGTGCCCATCCCGATACGCGGCGACGATGCGAACGGGCACGTCGCTCGACGATCTCACAAGTCTGGCGAGAAGCGCGAGGCTCGAGGCTCCAGCGTCATGCAGATTGTCGAGGATCAGCAGCGTCCCCGCGGGTCCAGCCGTGTTCGCCATGAAGCGCACCACCGCGCTCGCCATCAACGCTGGGTCCGCCGTCTCCCGTGCCGATTCAGCCCCTCCGTAATGCAGTGGGGCCAGCTCGGGAAGCACGTCGACCAGGGCTGCGCATCCCTGGAGATCGCGCCGCAGCAGCACAGGCGAGCGACTCTGGACCGCACGTCGCAGCGCGTCCGCTATCGGGTCCAGTGAATCGGCCTGACCACCAGGTGAGAGCACGGTTCCCCAGAGTGCATGCAGTCGGAACCCGGCGCCGAGCGCCGCCGCCTCGTGCAGGAGCCGAGTCTTGCCGATGCCAGGTTCGCCGCCGACGAGCAACAGCGGCGGCCCCTCGCCGGCAAGATGCTGCTCGAGTACCGCCCGTTGCCTGGCTCGGCCGATCAACGGAGTCGCCGAAGGCCCGCGTGTCGAGGCCGATGCGCCCGCCAGCTCCCGCGCGGCCAGCGCGGCGCCGGTCGCGCCACTGGATCCGTTCTCCTCGTACGCCCGCGCGACGGCGTCAAAATGCTCGCGCTCGCGGTCGGATAAACCGAGGCCGGCGGCAAGCAACTGCACGGTGGTCGGGCGCGGCGTGTGATTGACGCCGCGTTCCAGGTCACTGATCGCGCGCGTGCTCAGGCCCGCGCGTGCCGCAAGTTCCTCCTGAGTGAGACCTCCCGCGCGGCGGAGATCTCTTACTAACTGGCCCAGGCTCGGCTCGTTCATCATCAGGCGCCTCCTGGTTCTGGCAACAGCCCTCAGGTCTGCTTCGCCATAGCAATTCGCGCGCCGCGGCGTATCGCCGCCTTTCGTCATGCAAATCGCGTCGATTTTTCGTGGCAACTGTGGGCGACTGGGGACGAATACTCGGGCATGTGTCACGGCCGACCGCGGCAGCCTGCCCGCGTGCTGCTGCTCGAGGACGATGCAGCTTTTTCAGCCGTCCTCGTCGAGCTCCTGGCCGGCGAGGGCTTCGACGTCGTCGCCTGCGACACGTACAGGTCGTTGCGCGAAGCGCTGGATGCCGCCGATCGTCCGATTGTGATCGCAGACTTCTGGGGAGCCAGTCATGCCAGGTTGAGTCCGTGTGAGCGCGACCAGATCCGCGAGCTCGGTGGTTTCACGCCAACCGTCCTGCTCACCGGTCGGGCATGGGCCGGTGCTGCCAGTGCCGATGAGCTCAATGTCGCGTGCATTTTGCCGAAGCCTGTTGATCTGGATGAGCTGATTGCGCAGGTACTTCGCTGCCTGGAGCGCAAAGACTGACATCTTTGGACAGGGAGTTGAAACATGCCAACTACGCGGTCCGATCTCGCCGCGGAGATCAGCGCGTTGCACGAGCTCGTTCGGGCTGCCCTCCACGAGGGGCTTTCACCGGAGGATCAGGACGGGCTTGTCCAGCTGGTGCAGACGCTGCGCACGGTCGTCGGCGATCCCGAGCCTGGACCTGCTGAGACACCAGGACGAAAGAAGCAGAGGGGACGTGCACGTCCCCTGCGTTGACCTGAAGGGTCAGTTGCTCTTTCCGTTAGTCGATTTCCTGACTGTATCGCTCGCCTCTTGTTGCACGGCTGCCTCGGCGCGGTCCGCCGCGGCGGTCGCGTCGGTTTGTCCGACGATGGCGTCGATGACGCCGTACTCTCTGGCTTCGCTGGCGCTCATCCAGTAGTCGCGGTTGATGTCATGCGCGACCCGCTCGACGGGCTGGCCCGTATCGGCGGCCATCATCTCTTGCAGGCGTGCATTGATGCGAATGATCTCGCGTGCCTGGACCTCGATGTCCGCCGCGGTGCCCTGAAAACCAGCCGAAGCCTGATGAATCAGAATGCGGGAGTTGGGCAGCGCCGAGCGCTTTCCTTTCGCTCCGCCGCCCAGCAGGACCGCGCCCATGGATGCCGCCATGCCGATGCACGTGGTGGCCACCTGCGGCTGGATCAAATGCATCGTGTCGTAGATCGCCAGGCCGGCATCGATGTGGCCGCCCGGGCTGTTGATGTACATCTGGATCTCACGCTCGGGATCTTCTTGAGCCAGATACAGCAGTTGAGCCACGATCAGGTTGGCTACGACGTCGTCGATTGGAGTGCCGAGGAACACGATGCGGTTTTTCAGAAGCAGGGAAAAGATGTCGTAGCCACGCTCGCCACGGCTGGTCTGTTCTACGACCATTGGCACGGAATAGCCGAGCGTACGCGGCAGTCCCAGATCGGACATCGATCGATAAGGCATGTGTGTCTCTCCTGTTTCCCTCGACATGAGCATTATGCTACTTAGGGTCGTCCCGCGTGGAATTCGGCGACGACGCCCGCCATCGGAGGGTGAAACCACCTCCCGACGTCGAAGGAAAATCCAGCACGCGTTGGGCGAGGCGCGTGGTCAGCCTCCCATCGACGATCAGCACCGGCAGGTTGTCTCGACGAATGATCGAGTCGCCCGAGTGCGGGACATCAATGGTCATCGCCAGGTCGCCAGCCTGGTTCAGTCGCAGCCGGACTCCTTGCTGAGGTCGTGCGAAGTTATCGCTCAGCAGCCGTTGAAGTTCCGCGGTTGCACGCTCAGTGATCTGGACCATCAGTCCCTCGCTCCGTCGCGCCTGCTGAGGACACATGGCTGCCCGCAATCACGGCAGGTCAGGGTCGTATCGGAGGGCATGTGCGGCGGTACCTCAGGTGAACGGACCGCCACTGGCGAGGCGGTCGTCGGAATTGGGTTCCGTCGCAATCAGCGGAACGGGCTGCTCGCGGGCCAGGTCAAAGCATTGTGCCACATTCCAGTGTGGCACGATATGTGCCGACACCGCCGCGGACCTCATGCTTTCTGGGATCGTCCTGGACCTCGACGGCACGCTCGTCGACTCCAATTACCTCCATGTCGAAGCGTATGCGCGTGCCTTTCTCGAGGCTGATCGGGCGGTCCCCCGCGCCGTGCTGCACAAACAGATCGGCAAGGGCGCCGATCAATTCCTGCCGGACCTGGTCGGCAACCGCCAACTGGCCGAGCAGGTGGACGCCCGCCACAAAGAGCTGTACCGGTCCATGAGCGGCTACGCCTACCCACTGCCCGGCGCGCGTGAGTTGCTAGCCCACCTGCGCGAGATCGGACTTCAGGTGTGGCTCGGAACCAGCGCGCAACCGGAGGAGGCCGAGCAGCACCTCGAGGCACTCGGAGCACGTGGCCGGTTGACTGGCACGGTGATGGCAAGCGAGGTCGATGCCAGCAAGCCGGCGCCCGACATTTTTCAGGCCGTGCTGGCGCGCTCCGCGTTGTCCGCTGACCAGACGGTGGTCCTGGGAGACACGATCTGGGACGTGGAGTCGGCCGCGGGGGCGGGCCTGCGAACGATTGGATTGCTCACTGGCGGCGCGTTCAGTGCCGAGGAATTGAAACAAGCTGGCGCCATCGCCGTCTTCGAGGACTGCGCAACGCTACTGGCCAGCGGATTTCCGAACGGCTTCTAGCCAACCGCCTTACGCGTCTTGCTGGTTGTGCGCTGATAGCAGCCGGCGCACGAGCCCGTCGAGCGTGTCGAGGTCGAAGGGCTTGGCAATCACCGCGTCCGCGTCGGAGGCTGTCAGTGTGCCGGCGCGCGGATGCGCGGCGCTCATCAGAATTACCGGGATATCCGCGGTACTGGGGTCCGCCTTCAGAATGCCGCACAATTCGAGGCCGCCCACGAGCGGCATCATGACATCCGAGATCACCAGGTCCGGTTGAGTTGACGTACTGGCCAGGACGCTCAGGGCCTGACGTCCATGCGAGGCCTCCAGCACCTTGTGCCCCTCCTCTTCAAAAGCCGCAACCAGAAACTGTCGAACCGGCTTCTCGTCGTCGACGATCAAAATGGTGGCCATCAGAGGCCGGTGTCGATTTCGGAAAGCGGGTCCGATTTGAGCGGGCGCGCCAGACCCGTGAGGAGGCCCTCGGCCGGCGGTGCCGGGCCGGCGATCTTCAGTCCGAGACCGTCTTCGATCGTGTAGATGCGCAATGCGCGATCGAAATCGGAGAAGCGCATCTTCAGCACCGCAAACACGCGGTGCAGCACGCCCGCAATCTCGGCATAGCGCAGCAACAGCAGGTTCTCCGCGAACACCAGCAGAGGATTGCCTGCGAACGACAGCTCGGGCCCGACGATCGTCGGCACGTCGACCGTCATGTACGTCGTAACGCCCTGACTTCGCAGGTATGCAGACAGCGATGCCATGAACATCGTCGCCCGTTCAGGTGAATTGAGCCCACCCTGCAGCTCGGTGGCTGAGTCGATGACCAGCCTTTTCACCTGACGCGCTTCGATTCGTTCGCGAATCAACCAGGCGACCACGTCCGCATCCAGGTCATGGGGTGGAATGGTGAGTAGTTCGAGGCTGCCCGCCTTTTCCGCGGCCTCGAGGTCGATCCCGAATGTCCGCGCCTTGGCTCGGAGTTGGGCGGCGTTTTCGATGAACCCTGCGAACAGTCCACGTTGGCCCCGCCGCGCGCCTTCGGCGAGAAACTGGAGGCCCAGGACGGTCTTCCCCATGCCGGGCGTCCCCGCGGCCAATGTGGAGGTCCCGACATTCAGCCCGCCGCTGATGAGCGCGTCGAGTTCTGAAATGCCGAACCCCGCGCGCTCCGCGGTCCAGGGGCCGGCATCCGGCGGCACGACAGACTCGAGCCTGGGGTACACGGTCAATCCGTCGGCGGTAATCCTGAAGGGATGGAGACCCGCCAGAGGCGCCGCGCCGCGAACCTTCAGCACTTCGATTTCGCGCCGATGACCACCACCTCGAACGACGCGGTGCAGCGACAGGATGACGTCGCACACGGACAACTCTGGGTCGCGGATACGATCGGTCGCGTCGCCTTCCACGAGGACGATCAGGGTCGTGCCGAGCATCGACAGTGTGGCGCCGAGGGAATAGAGAAACTCCGCGGCGGCCTGATCATCTGGCAGGAAACCGCGGATGCTGCGGAAGCCGTCCAGAATGACCAGCGAGGCGTGCAGGCTCCGCGCGGTGGCCACGACCGCCTGCAGTGCTTCGCCCGGGTCCTGGGCAAGAAGATCGGGGAGACTGCCCAGCTGCACTTCAGAACCGATCGCCTCGGCAGCGAAATAGGTGAGCGATCGGTTGTGCGCCAGCAATTTGTCGTGGCTCTCCGAGTACCCGGTCAGATACAGAGTGACTTCGCGACGGCTGGCCGCGCAGAACGCGATCTGCTGGCCCAGGATCGTTTTGCCACTCCCCGGCGGTCCGACGATCATGACAATCGTTCCTCGGAGCAAGCCGCCTCCGAGTACCCGATCGAGGTTCGGTACGCCGGTTTCAAAACGCTCGAGCCTGCCTTCGGCCGGTCCGATCGTCTCCACCTGGCGTGCCTCCGCGGGCACCGGATCAGGCTCCGAGCTCAGCGACTCACTCACACCGATTCCAGCGGGTAAAGAGGTAACCACACGCTCACCTGGGTGCCCTGGCCGACACGACTTGCGATGTCAACCGTGCCTCCATGTTGGTGCACGATCTGCGCCACGCTGGTAAGCCCAATCCCCGAACCCACCGTCGCCTCCGGGACGTTGGCGCCACGATGGAATCGATCGAAGACGCGTGGAAGATCGTCCGCGGTGATGCCGATCCCATTATCTTCAACTGACACAAGTACCCCTGCCTGTGCTGACGACTTCCAGCCCGAGTGTGGATCGGACTTGCCGCATGCTCGCTCCTCGGCAGCGATCCGGATGGTGATGAGGCCACCGCCAGGGCTGTACTTGATCGCGTTCCCGAGCAGGTTGTCCAGCACGCGGACCAGGCGTCGTTCGTCCCACACGCCCTGCAGAGATTCGGGCGGGGCATCGACGGCGAATTGATGCAGGTCGGCAAGACGCTGATGCCGATCCACCGCGTCCCGAATCAGCAGCGTCAAATCTATTCGCGAGAGGTGCAGCGACGGCGATGCGGCCTGGTCGAGCGTTGCGACCTCGACGAGCTCGTCGACCAACTCGGCCACCCGCAGTGCATTCGACTCGATGTGCAACAGGCTGTCGACGACCCGCTCCGGCCGCGCGCTGACCCCGTGCCGCACGATCTGGCGGCGGACCACCTGCGCGTGGCCTTTGATGATCGCCAGCGGATTCTTGATATCGTGGGACAGGCTGAGGAGCAACGTTCGAAGGTCGCTCTGCGTGCGCGCGGCCTGTTGTCGAGCAGTCACCTCGTCCGTGACGTCGCGGATGATGCTGAGCATGGCCTCGCGCTCACCGTGCTCTTCGACAAACACGACCCGCACTTCGACCACCCGCTCGAGTCCGGACTTGCTCCTGACCACCGCCCGCACCGGCGGCGGCGCCTCCTCGCCGCGAAAGGTCGCTTCATACTGCGCCCGGGCCGTTCCTTGCCGCTCGACAGGAAAGATCAGCGCAAAGTTGCTGCCGATGACCTCGTCGGGCGCGTACCCGTACAGTTCGTAATACGCCCGGTTCGCGGCCAGAACGGTCCCCGCGGCATCCGAAAGGGCCATCGCATCAGGTGCGTGTTCCCACAGGTCGCGAAGCCAGAGGTCACTCCGCAGGAGGTCACTCCCGAGCACCGGTGCGCCTGCCTTCCCGCATGTAGTTCGGTGTCGTGCTATGCAAGGTTTTTGCCAGGGCCCGATCGCCATCCGCACTGGCGGCTGACGCGGGCGGCAGTCAACGCCGCCGATTGCTAATCACGCAGCTCGACGACGCGATTGCGCAGCACCCCGATGCCCTCGATCTCGCACTCCACGACGTCGCCGTCTTGCAGCCATTTCGGCGGGTTCATGCCCAGGGCCACACCCGAGGGTGTCCCGGTGATGATGACATCGCCTGGTTCGAGCGTCACGCCGGACGAGAGGATCTCGATGATGCGACCGATGTTATACAGCATGTCCGACGTGTTGGAGTCCTGGCGCACTTCGCCGTTGACGCGCGTGCTCAACCGCACGTTTTGCGGCTTCGGGAAATCGCGCGAGGGGACAATCACCGGACCCAGCGGGCACGCACTATCCATGGCTTTGCCCAGGAACCATTGACCGTGGTTCTGCTGGACCTCGCGCGCCGAGACGTCATTGCCGATGGTGTAGCCAAAGATGTGGTCTGCCGCGCGATCGGCTGCGATTCGCCGTCCCGCTTTGCCGACGACGATCGCCAGCTCCACCTCGTAATCCAGCTTCTGCGTGAAAGCCGAATCCCAGCGAATGTCTTCTTCGTGGCCAATCAGCGTGGTGGGTGGTTTCGAGAAGATCTCGAGATACTTGGGAAACACCGGCTCCTGGCCCCGAGCCCGGAAACCCTCTTCGATGTGGGCTTTGTAATTGCGACCGATACAGAACACGTTCTTGCGCAACTGCAGCGGTGGGGCGTACTGCACGCCGCCTTCCACGCGGCCTTCGCCAGTCGCGACTGCTTTTTCAACGAGGTCCA
>JAFAOS010000449.1 GCA_019247515.1 Chloroflexota bacterium
GATCCTCTCCGCGTTGCGGTAGCCCGTCACCCGCGCCAGTGCTCGCAGCGAACGGGGGCCGCGCGGCAGATAATGAGGCTCCAGCCGCTCCAGCGCGCGGTACGCTGCGTCGAACGTGGAACGATCGGAGTCGAAGCTGCTGCGCGCTACCTGGCCGTACACGCTGATCAGAGCCGCGTGGCGCTCGTGGCCAAGTCCGCCATGCGCCTGCCACCACTGCTCGACACCAAGCGCATTCCTGAAACAATCGCGAGTGAATTCGCGTGGATCGCGAGTGGAGACGGAACCCATCGCATGGACGCGATAGCGCGCCGCTTCTCCGGGGCAGTACACGAACCGTCCATCGTGCAGCGCGCAGTCCAGTGCGAAGCGCGCGTCCTGGATGATCGGCAGGTCCGCCCTCCAGCCGTCGACCCGCTCGACGATACTGCGGCGGAAGAGGTACGCCGCGGGCGGACACCAGAAGTCGGTGAACAACGCGATCTGAGGGTCGCCTTCGATGCGGCGTGCGACCTGGCGGCCAATCTCGTAATCACCGCCCGCGGTCGCTCGTAATTCGGACCAGTCACCATACGCCACGTCCGCGCCGGTGTTGTCCAGCGCCTGCGCTTGGCGTCGAAGCTTGTCGCGTCCCAGCAGGTCGTCGGCGTCGAGGTACTGGATGAATGCTCCGGTACTGAGCCGCGTGCCGAGATTTCTGGCCGCGCTCGGTCCGCAACGCTCAGTACGCACGAGTCGCACCTGCGAAAACTCGCGCGCGACGAGCTCGGCGCTGTCGTCAGTGGAGCCGTCGTCGATGACGATAATCTCGAGATCGGACCATCCCTGCTCCAGCACGCTGTTGAGCGCGTCGCGAATCCACTGCCGCGCGTTGAAGCATGGAACAATCACCGAAACCCTCATCCCACGCACTCGCCCCGCCGCGCATCCACCGCCTCGCACAGCGCGGCGTACAGGGCCGTCCCGAACGCCTCGACGCGACTCGCCACCCGACTCCGCGCGAGCGACTCCAGTTCCGCGTCAGGTCCAGCTTCGGTCGTGTCCCAGATGTTCCGCAGTCTGTCAGCCAGTTCATCCGCGTTGTCCGCGTCGAAGTACTCGCATGCCGGGGGCGACTGGTCGCGGTGCGCGGCGATGTCCGAGGCCAGGATGCGCTTGCCCACGCTGGCCGCCTCGTCCACCGCGTAGCCCCACCCTTCGAAGCGCGACGGGTTGACGACACAGATCGACTGGCGTATCAGGTCGAGCACGTCGGCCCGCTGGACCGTTCCGAGATAATGGACTTGCTTGTCGAGCTGACACTCCGCAACGTACTGCATCAGCGACGGAAAGTACTCCGGATCGCGGTACTCCAGCGTGCTGCCCGTCAGCACCACGTGCGGCCGGACCCCCTGACACCCCAGCACCCGCAGGGCCTCGAACAGGCGACGGTGGTTCTTGTGGAGCCAGAATTGGCCCGGTGTGTAAAAGAACCTCTGCGGCAAGCCGTACTTGTCGACGACTGCACCGGCGTTCCGCTCATAGACGGTCGGGTCGATCACACTCAGCGGCTGGACGACCCGGATTTTCGACGCGTACGCGGGCGCGAACTCGTGCGCATCCCGTTCGACGGAGCTGGTCGCCAGGATGCGATCTGCCAGCCGCAGAGTAAGCTTGAATTTGCGCTCGCGGCGGGTAACTTCGTCCGCCCGGAACAGCTCCGGCAGGTGCAGGTGTTGGAAATCCCACAGCCAGCCCACGCTGGCGACCTTGCCGAGCCGCCAGACCACCGATTCGCCCACCAGTACCTGCACGCCGCTGCGCAGCAGCGCCCGCTCGAGGGTCAGGTTGTAGGACCTCAGTCGAATCAGGGCGGCGCCGGCGATCCGGCTGACGGACGCTCGCGCGGGCGGCGTGTAGCGGACGATGCCATCGGCGTCCGTTGCGCGCCGGTACGCGTCGGTTTCGGACGACGCGTCGCCGAGAATATACGCCTGAACCGCGTCCGGTCGAGCCCGGTGCAGCGCCTGGATGCCGTTGATCACCAGGGTCTGACCGCCCTGCCAGTCCGCGCCGATCTGCGCGAACGCCACATTCAGGGGTGCCACTCAGCCGTCCATGATGCGTCTGAGCGTCTGGCCGAGCGGTCGCTCCTGACGCGCCTCCCACTCCGAATATGCCTCGGCTTCGATGGTGACCGGCGAGCCCATCGCCCGGCACATCCCGCCAACCAGCGACGCCCACGAGTCGTCCCCGAGCACCTGCGCGCCTGGCGGCGGGTCGAGCGCGTAGCTGGCGTGTGGAAAGACCAGCGACGGGACCCCCGCGCACGCGAGCTCCGGGATGCGCGTCAACGCGCCAAAGCCCAGGCGCTGCGGCACCAGCGCCGTCCCCGCCCTGACGAGCAGCTCGCCAAGCTCCGCGTTGGAGACTCTGCCGCGCACCTCCAGCCCCGGTACGCGACACCCTGCCACCGCCAGCTCCTCGACATGGCTGCCGACCAGCACCACCCGCGCCTTGCGGGGCAGGCCGCCCTTCGCCGCATGCGCGACGAACCACTGCATGGACCGCCGCGTTGGCGCGTGAAAGGAGGTGCCCATCAACAGGAAAAGATTCGGGTCCTGCTCGCTCCGGCGCCGCTCGTTGGCGCTCCGCAGCAGTTGTGCACGGACGTCACCAGTCGGCAGATAGGGGTAAAACTGACAGCTCAGCCCGACGCCATTCAGCACGGCCGCTTCGATCCTCGAGATTGCCAGACGCCCCTCGAAGCGCGAAAGGGACCACAGCTCATTGGCGAAATCGACTCCGGACCGCTGTGTCGCAACGCGGGACGCAAATGGCACCCTGGCAACGTCCAGCGACTCCAGGTTGTGGCTGGCGATGATGGTCGGGACCGCCGCGCGGAGGTTCAGGTCTCGGATCTGATCGAAGAGTGGATGATCGACCAGGCTGATGGTGGCGCCGCGCCGCAGCACGCGATCGACGTATCGATCGCAGAACTGGCGGGGCAGGACTCCGCGTGTCCCGAATTCGCTGTGTCGCGACCAGCCGTGGCGCGTGAGCAGATTGTAGGGATTCTCCGTCATCCGTTCGACACGTTGTCGCAAACGTCGCGGCAGCGACTGCAGTCGACCGATCGCGCTGGGGGTTGTGTCGCGCCACGACTCGCGTCTGGTCGCCCACTCCTCGAGCGCTACATGGACGACGCCATCACAGCCGAACTCGGCCTGGAGGTCGCGCAGGATCTGGTAGGTCCGGTGATTTCCACCGTCGCCGTTCGGCGTCGCCGCGCGATACGACACGAACGTCGCCACCGGACGGCTGGTTCGAGCGCTCACACGTTGGCCTCGACCCATTTGCGAGCCGACTGCATACCTTCGTCGAGCGTCACCCTGGGCGCCCATCCCAGTACCTGTCGCGCGGTATCGGAGCGGAAGACCGTCTCGGCCGGGCCGAACAGGTCCGGCAGCCAGACGGGCGGCAGTCCACTGACGACCGGCGCGTCTTTCGTCGCGCCCGCGCCACGAGGTTCAGCCATGCGCGTGGCGGCGTGGCCTGCCGCGTGCCAGCCGCGCCGCATGCGCGCGATCACCCCTGGAGTCGCGTGCTCCGCGCCCCACAGCGCCGCCTCGCCCAGACGCGATTCGCGCAGTGCGGTTCGCACGCTCTGGTCTGACATGGCGATACGGGCGACGTCGACCAGGTTCGGCCGTGGACGTCGATGATGCAGCTCGCGCAACTGCCGGCGCGTGTACGAGGGCAGGTTCTCCGCCTGTTGTCCCAGCAATTGGCCGAGGAACTCCCGCCACGTGCTGGTGCCGTCGTTGATGATGAACCGCCGCCCATGCGCGACGCTCGAAATCGCGGCGATCAGCATGGCGTCGACCAGATTGTCGACGTACGTGTAATTGGCCGCGCCGCGCCCGTCGTCGATCCAGCAGAATCCCCCTTCGCGCGCCAGTCGAACGGGCAGCGCGGTGTACGCGTCGCCGGCCGGTCCGTAGACGCACGAAGG
>JAFAOS010000460.1 GCA_019247515.1 Chloroflexota bacterium
TTGGCGCACGCGTGTTGCGAGTCGAGCGCAGGCAGAACACCACAACTCCAGCAAGGGCGAGGCTGAGATAGTTCACGAGTCGATTCAAAAGCGCAACCGTGCTGGCGCCGGCGGCAGCGACGCCAATGCTGGTCAGCACCAGCACGATGCCCGGTTCGGTGACGCCCAGTCCACCAGGCGTCACCGGCTCCACACTCAGGCGATTCCGGCGGCGCAGTCGTAGAGCTGCAGGCCGGCGGAGGATTGTCCCTGCCAGGCCGAGTCGGGCACGGCCGTGCAGCTCGCTTGCACCCAGGCGGTGAGGTCCGCGGTCGCGTCCAGCGTGTTGCCGCCGAAGCGGCATCCGCCCGAGCCACCGGGGAGCAAGAAGAACCGAATCGTGCCCTGCCGGCCCAGATTGGCAAGCTGCGTCGGATCGACAATGCGATCCCAACCCTGATAGCCGCCGAGGGCCATGACCGGTTGGTCGCTCAGCAGGGTGAGTACGCTGGCGTAGCTGGAGGTGGGCGTCGCGGCGAGATAGGTGGTCGCGCCCTGGTTGGACTCCAGGTAATTCACGAGCCGTGGGTCGAGCGGATCCCAGTTCTGGCCGGCAAACGTCATGGCCACGGAACCTCCGCCAGCGAAGGTGCCGCCGGGCGGACCGCCGCCGAAACCGGGGCCACCATTGCCGCGGAAACCGCCTGGGCCAAACCCAGCCGCGCCGCCGGGACCCGCCGTCGGCAGCCAGGCGGCGCCAGCGCCGTTCTGTACGGACGTGATCGACCAGACCGTCGGCGCGATGAGCAGGCCAACCAGCGCGATGCTGAAGACAGCACCGAGCATTCTCGGTCGAGCCGCCGGGCGCGCGAGCAGGATCAGCGAAGCGCCGATGGTCGTCGCGAGCACCCACGGTTCCAGCCGCGCCTGCCACTGGGAAGACACGCTCGTGAAATAGACTTGGAGCACACCGCTCCCCCACAGCAGCAGCGGCAGGGCCCAACCGAGCACGTCGCCGCGCACGTAGGCGCGCCACAGGACGATGACGCCGATGCCGAACAGTGCCGCAACCGCGGGGCCGAGCATCGTCAGGTAGTACGTGTGATAGAAGCGCGCGAAGCTGAAATACGCGCCGCAGGCCAGCAACCAGCCGCCCCACACCGCCAGCGCCACGCCCCGGCGGCGAACGGCCACGGCTCGCTGCCGAAGCGCCACCACGGGCGGCCCCGACCCCGCGTCGGCGACTTCGGCCGGCTCGATGATGCGGCGAACGGCGTCCACTCGCTTCCGCCGCGCGAGCCAGACAGCGGCGACCGCGCAGATCGCGCCCACGATCGCGGGCGCCAGCAGCCAGCTCGACTGACCGGCGAGCGCGGGATTGAAGAGCCGCCACAAGCCCGGGTCGCCGATGCCGGGCGCCATACCGGGCATGTTGTCCAGGTCCAGCGGCAAGCTGATGTGGTGCATCGCCAGCCAGGGTGCGATGGCTTGCGTCACACGCCCCAGTCCGTTGTACGTCAGCGCCAGGGCGATCGCCGAGTTCGATCCACTCGAGCCGACGTACGGTCGCGCGCTGGCCGGCGTGAGGTCCACACCAACGCTCCACGACAGCGACACTACCACCAGCACGAGCGCCGCGGCCGTGAGGTGCACAAGTTTGCGACCCCACGAGAGTGGCGCAAAGGCGAAATACGCCAGCGCGAACCCGGGCACAACTACGTAGGCCTGCAGCATCTTGATGTTGAACGCCAGCCCGACGAGCACCGCGCACAACAGCAGCAGCTTCAGCCGTCCAGACTCCGCGGCCAGGCTCGCCAGCCACGCGCCAGTGAGCAGCGTCAGCACGAGCGTCGTGTCCATCGTGTTGTTGCGCGCGGTGACGACCGAGATCCGCATCCCCGCCAATGCCGCAGCGGCGATCAATCCGGCGGCCCCGCCGAATACCCGCCGCACAACCAGATACAGCACGCCGACACTGGCGATTCCGGCCAGTGCTTGCGGCAGGAGCAACGCCACGCCGTTGAAGCCCAGGATTCTGGCGCTGAGCACCTGGACCCACAGACCGAGCGGTGGCTTGTCCACCGACACGAAGCCGCCCAGGTCCGAGGACACGAAGATGAAGTTGTGCCAGCTGGCCAGCATGCTCTTGACCGCGGCCGCGTAATACGTGTTGCCGTAGGCTTCGGCTTGCAGGCCGATCAGCTCCAGGCCCGCGCTGACGCCGACGATCACCAGCAACACGGCGGCTTCGGTCGCGTGTCCCAGTCGCCGCGGAGTGTGCGGCGGACGCAGGGCTTCCGGAAGCAGCGCCGGCAGCGCTGCCGCGTCGACCGCGACGGGCGGGGCTTCGGGAGCATCGAGCATGGGAGAACAGCTTGCGCGCCAACTCTAGACGCGCAAGCTTGAAACAAGCTGTGACCAACAGCCCGGCTCGATGCGGGGACCCTAGCTTGCCGGGCCCCCGTAATACTGGTAGCTGGCCCAGCTCGAGCCGCTGTTCATGAATGTCTGAATGGTGTACGCATTCGCGGGGCAGCCACTGGCCGCGGTGTCCACCTCGCTGACGCCGTTGAAATTCACCACGGTGCCACCCGTGTTGGATTGATTGTGAAGGTTGCGCTGATAAGCGGCGTGGCTCCAGCCATCGGCGGCGTGCCGCCCGCTGCCCATCTGGTCAGTCGTGGAACACGGGTTGGCGAGCGCGGAATACACCTCACCCCCGAATGCCACCCACTGGACGACGTTGCCGAGGCCGCCGCCGTACAGGCTGGCCGGATAATAGCCCAGCCAGATCCACGGTCCTGACTCGTTGTTGTTGAATCCGAACCACCAGTTCCCCTGGTACAGCTGGTATTTGATGCCGATCTCGAGCTGGGTGCCGCCCTGGACGCTGCTGCCGTTGATGCGGATGCCTGGATAGATGGACGCGTGGTACTGGATCCAGCCTTTTTCGAGACGATTGTACCCACCAATATTGTCCCCGTCCTTGGTGTAGCCATTCGTCGTGTAGTACGTGAAGAGGTGATTGTACGCGTCGCCGTTCAAGCTCTTGTCGACGGTGAGGCCGCCCTCGAGAGATTGCGTCTTCGGCTTCGAGTAATTCTGCAACCAGGTTTGCGAAATCGAGTGGTCATCACCTGGAGAAGACGGGATGTCAACGGCGGGGTCCCAGACATTCAGCCAGGCGTCGCAGCCATACAGCGTGGTGGATTGCGAGCTCGAAGCGTGAAAGTAGCCGGCTGGATTGGGATCAGTCGGCTCCTTGTTTCTCCGGTTCGGGTTCACCAGGAGTCCGCCGCGCTTGGACCGCAGGTCCTCCAACTGGCGCACCTTCGACACGTCGGGACGCAGGATCGGCACGTGACCTGGCGGACCCGCTTCGCCGGTGTCGAGACCCGGATACTCGGTGGGACGCGCCGAATCGGCAAGGCTGGCGCGTGGCAGGCCATCAGGTGGCGGCGTCGCTATCGGCTCACCAGTCTGGCTCTCGATCGGCACCCAGTCGAGGGTGTGGCCGCCGGGCGTGATGGTGGTTCTGGTCACGTGGAGACCAGCCTGACGTTCGCCGAGCCAGTCTCTCAGCTCGGATTGGGCGCCATTCGGGCGCGGTTGATCGCTCATAATTTCCTCTTTTCAGGGCAGCGTGAATGACGGTCTTGCGTGGATTGGGAGCATCAATTCCGATCCGTGGCGGGATCGAAGGGGCGCGAGTATAGGATCGGTACCCCTACCTGTCAAGTGCCGCACTTCCCAAGCGCGGCTGGCGCCGCGGCGGGGTCGGTCCTGCACAATGAGTGTGCAGCTTCTCCATGCCTACCATCGATGCGCACCACCATTTCTGGGATACGACGCGTTTTACCTATCCGTGGATGGGCGACGAGCTGGCCAGCATCCGCCGGCCCTTTGCTCCAGGCGATTTGCATCCGCTCCTCGCGGCCAACGCCGTCGAGGGCACCGTCCTCGTCCAGACGCGCCACGACCTGGACGAGACCCGCGAGTTTCTCGCGATCGCCGCCGCGCATGCGTTCGTGCTGGGTGTCGTCGGCTGGGTCGATCTGACCGGCCCGTCGGTAGCCGAGACCATTGCCGCACTTCGGAGCGGACCAGGTGGCGACAAGCTGGTCGCCATCCGCCACCAGGTGCACGACGAGCCAGACGCGGAGTGGCTGCTGCGAGCCGACGTGCAGCGTGGCCTGCGGCAGGTGGCCGCTGCCGGCCTGGTGTACGACCTGCTGGTCCGCACCCGGGAGCTGCCAGCGGCCATTCGAGTCACGCGCGACATTCCAGCGCTCCGCTGCGTCCTGGACCACCTCGCCAAACCGCCACTCGTCGCCGGCGACCTGAGCAACTGGTCCGCCCTGCTGCGCGAATTGTCGAGGTCCGACAACGTGGTCGCGGCCAAAGTCTCCGGACTGGTCACCGAGGCCGATTGGCAGCACTGGACCGTCGCCGACCTCCAGCCCGCCGTCGACGTCGCGCTCGAAACCTTCGGACCCGAGCGCCTGATGTTTGGCTCCGACTGGCCGGTGTGCCTGGTGGCCGCAGCCTATGACGACGTGTTGCGGACCGCTCGGACGCTGACCGGCGCCCTGTCAGACGTGGAGAAGGACCGGGTCTTCTCCTCCACCGCCCTCGCTGCCTACCATCTCGAGAAGGGAGACAACGCGCGATGACTGCTCGGCTCCAGGACAAGGTATGCTTGATCACCGGCGCTGGCTCCGGCATCGGCGAAGCCTCCGCGCTCCTGTTCGCCCGCGAGGGCGCGCGTGTCGCCGTCGTCGACATCGATCACGCCGCCGCGCTGCGAACGGTGGAACGCATCCACGCCGACGGTGGTGAAGCGGACGCGCGCCGCGTGGACGTTTCGGACCCCGCCGACACGGAAACCTGCGCCCGCTGGGTCGTCGAGCGCTTCGGTCGCGTCGACGTCCTGTTCAACAACGCCGGCATCAGCGGCGTTGGCGACGTGTTCGAGACCGACCCGGACCTCTTCGACCGCGTGATGGCCGTCAACGTCCGCGGCGTCTACCTGATGACGCGCGCCGTCGCCGGTCGCATGATCGAAGGCGGCGGCGGGTCGATCATCAACATGTCCTCGTGCATCGCCCAGATGGGACTCGCTCGACGCGTGTCCTACTCCGCGTCCAAGGGCGCGGTGCTGTCGATGACGAAGTCAATGCAGGTCGACCTGGCGCCCCACGGCATCCGCGTCAATGCGCTGATGCCGGGCACGATCTTCACCCCGTTCGTGGAGAAGTATCTGATGTCCTCCTACCCGGATCGCGAACAGGGCCTGGCCGCGATCCGCGCCCGCCAGCTGGGCGGTGAGCTGGGCCGTCCCGAAGACGTGGCGCAGGCCGCGCTCTATCTCGCTTCCGATGAGTCGCGCTTCATGATGGCCGCCGGTTTCATTATCGACGGCGGCGTCACCGGAGGACGCTGAGCGCATGCAACGTGTCGCGCAGATCATCAGTGTCAAGCCCGAGGCTATCGAGGAATACGAGCGCATTCACCGCGCGGTGTGGCCGGAGGTCCTGGCCACCATCGCCGCCTGCAACATCCGCAACTATTCCATCTTTCGCCTCGGCACCACGTTGTTCGCGTATTTCGAGTACCACGGCTCGGACTACGCCAACGACATGGCCCGCATGGCCGCCGACCCAAAAACCCAGGAATGGTGGAAAATCACCGATCCAATGCAAACGCCTGTCGCCGAGCACGCCGCGGACCAGTGGTGGACCCCCGCCAGGGAGGTCTTCCACGTCGACTGAGCGGTCCCGAAGCCGATAGCCTGGCGGGGTGACGCAATCCACCACTGGCCTGTGGGGCACGCGCGGCGGCCTGAACCTCGACAACCTCGATATCACCACCGACGCCGAGATCGATCAGTTCCTCGACGAGGCGCGCAAGGGACGTGGCCCGCTCGATCCGGGTCCCCTGTACAACATGACCTCCAACAGTCTGTGGCTGTACACCCGGCCGGACTTCGCCAAGCTGCATCGACGCATGGTCGTCGGCTGGGCCACGCATGGACTGGAACCGATCATCACAGCAATGTCGTTTACCAACCTGCACGCGTACATCAATCAGGGCTGGGAGATCGGCATCGAAAACTGCACGCGCGGGTTGCAACAGCGCGGCGTCACCCGCGCGCAGCTGATGGAAACGATCATGCATGCCCAGTTGTCCGCCGGCATCCGCGGCCTGGAATGCTGCTATCGGGCGCTGGGCATCATCCTCGGCGACTACGTCGAGCGGCCGGAGCCGCCGGTCTTTCCAGCCGGCTGGGCGCCCGACATGCCCGCCTTCTACTGCGGACTGGACCCCACCACCAGAGACCTGACAGCCGACGACCTGCGCGCCATCGAGGGCTGGTACGAGTCAACCATCGGCGAGGTGCCGCGCTGGGTGCGGGCGCTTGCCCGAGTGGACCCCATTTCGCTCAAGTGCCATCGCGCGCGCTGGGAGGGCTGCTTCCGCGGCGCGCTCCCGAAACAGATGATGCCGTACCTGTCCATCAATCACCACACGATCGTGGGCAACCGGGAAGGCCTGCGCGAAGCGGTGCTCCTGGGCAAGGCGTGGGGCATGAGCAACGCGTACATCGTCAACACGATCGTGACGGCCGCCTACTATTTCACGGGACTGGAGCGGCTGGACATGCTCGACGAGGACGTCGTGACGGCACTCCAGCCAGCCTGACGCGAGCACGGGTCGCGTGAGCGGCTCAGCGGCCCTGCCAGCGGGGCGCGCGTTTTTCTACGAAGGCGCGCGGCCCCTCGCGGGCGTCCTCCGTTTGATACAACTCCGCTCCGAGCTGGGCCTGCAAGGCGTACAGCTCGTCCTCGCCCTGGGCCAGGCTGGCGCGAATCACGCGTTTGGAGAGCCGCACCGAGAGCGGCGCTGCTTCACAGATGACGTTCGCCAGCTCGACCGCCGCTCGCACACTCTGGCCACGCGGCACGACGCGATTCACCAGGCCGAGCTCCAGAGCGCGCTGCGCGGACACCGGCTCACCGGTCATCGCCATCTCCAGCGCGAGGGCCATCGGGATCCGCTTGCCAAGCCGAACGAGACCGCCGCCACCCGCGAATATGCCGCGTTTGACCTCCGGCAGTCCAAGTGTGGCGTGCTCTTCGGCGATCACCAGGTCGCACGCCAGACAGATCTCGAAACCGCCGCCGAGCGCGAAGCCGTTGACGGCGGCGATGAGTGGCTTGCCAAAGTCGCGCCGGGTGATGCCGCCGAATCCGCCGGCGCTCCGCCGACGGCCAGCGAGGCCTGCCTCTTTGAGGTCCTGACCTGCGCAGAAGGCGCGATCGCCGGCGCCGGTGAGCACCACAACCCAGATTGCCTCATCGTGAGCCAGCTCGTCATAGGTGGCGTCGAGCTGCTCGGTCATTTCCATGTTCATCGCATTGCGCGCATCGGGGCGGTCCATCACGACGATGGCGACGCGCCCCTCGCGCGAGAGTTGTACAGGCATGCGTGTGGCGATGGTGGACCACAACACGCGCTGACGCAAGATGCAGTCAGCGCGTCGCGACGGCGGCGGTCCAGCGGGCTTGCAGCTGCTCGCGGCTCGGGCGGCGATCGGCGGGCCACGCGCTGAGGAACTCTGGGCCGCCCAGCAGCGACGGGTCGATGCGACCGGCGGCGGCGATCGACTCCAGCTGCTGGCGGTTCAGATCAGCGTCAAAAGCGGAGACGTTTTCTGAGATTTCGCGGACACTGACCATGCCCGGCACGGTCACGTCGACCAGCGGCTCCGTATAGTTGTAGGCCAGCGCGGCGACGGCGAGCGACACACCAAGCTCCGTGCACCGCCGCTCCATCCGCTGGACGGCTTCGACGACCTCCGGCAGTGCGGGCGAAAACGTATACAGCGGCTCCGGCACGCGCGTACCGGTGGCCAGGATCGCGCCGCCGAATGGCGCGGCCGACAACGTGCCGATGTTCCGCGCACGAGCGGCCGCCAGCAGTCCGCTGCTGAGCGCCGACTGGTTGAGCAGCGTGTACAGCCGCGGAAACTGGATCACGTCGAACTCGCCCGATTCGACCGCGATCCGCAGCGGCGCGAGCGTGCCGGTGGCAACGCCGATGTACTCCACCAGTCGTTCCGACTGAAGCTTTCTCAACCCTTCGAGCGCACCGCCTGGACCCATGATGAAGCGCATGTCCTCGACGGTGCGCGGGTCGTGGACGAACATGAGCGGCAGCTTCTGGAGCCGCAGCTCGCGCAGGCTCCGCTCCGCGCTGGCGCGGAACTGATCGGCGGTGAAGCCTTTGCCGTGACCGAAGGTGGTGGCGATCAGCACATCCGACGGAGGATCGGCTTCGGGGAGAAGCCGACCCAGGATGGCTTCGTTGCCGTACGCCTCGGCGGTGTTGATGAAGCGAATTCCAGCACGGAATGCGGCGCGCAGGAGGGCCAGGATGTTGTCGTCGCCCTCGACGCGCACTTCGGGCGGTCCGAGTCCGCCCCAACCGTATGTGCCGAGCGACAGCTTGCTGGTGACCAGTCCGGTGCGCCCCAGGGTCACCGACGGAATGCGGGGTGTTTCAGGCATGCTGGGCCTGGCGCGCTCGCGCCGCCGCGGGTTTGAAGTCCGGTCCGCCGATCAGGTTGGGGTCGATCCGACCCGCCTCGCGAATGGACTCCAGTTGTTCGCGCGTGACCCCCGGGTCGCACGCGGGCACGTTCCAGTACACCTCCTGGGGACGCGCCAATCCGACAATCGTCAGATCCACCAGCGGCTCGGTCAGCACGAACGCCAGGGCCGCCACCGGCAGGCTAACGGACAGCTCGCGGCAACGCTCCTGCATCCGGCGGACCGCTTCGACGACCTCGGGGATCGCGGGACGATACATGTACAGCGGATTCTCGCGCACGCCGGTCGCCAGGATATTGCCGCCAAACGGCGCCGGCACCATGGTGCCCATGTTCTTCGCTTTGGCCGCGGCCAGCAGGCCGGTGTCCTTGCCCGCGGTGTTGAGCAGCGTGTACAGGCGTGGCATCTGCAGCACGTCGAATTCGCCAGTTTCGACGGCTTTTCTCAGCGGTCCGATCGTACCGGTGGCAATCCCGATCGACTGGACCAGACCCTCCGACTGAAGCTTTCTCAGGCCTTCCAGCGCACCGCCGTGTCCAAGCACCTCCGCCATGTCGTCCTCGTCGCGTGGGTCGTGGATGAGCAGCAGCGGCAGTTTGTCTAATCGGAGTGCGCGCAGGCTGTTCTCGGCGCTGCGACGGAAGTGATCGGCCGTGAAGCCCTCACGGACCTTGCCCGAGCGTCCGGATTTGGTAGCGATCACCAGGTCCGGCGGCGCACCGGCCACCGGCAAAAGTCGTCCCAGGCGGTCCTCGTTGGCGTACGACTCGGCCGTATCCAGATACCGCAGGCCGGCGGCGAACGCCGCGCGCAGCACCGCCACGAGCGTTTCGTCATCCGCCACCTGCGATTCGGGCGCGCCGATAGGCCCGAAGCCCCACGTGCCGATACCGAGTTTGGTGGTGTGAATGTTGGCTCGACCAACGTCCGTCCAGGGGATCGTCGGCAACGTTCCTGCCTGGCTCATACTCGCGCGACGCTCTTGCGGAACGGCTGCATCGTGGAGGCGGGCACCTGGCGGTTCTTGACCGGGTCGCCGTGCATCTCGCGCGTCAGGTGCCCGTCGCGCTTCTGGCCCTCGAGCTGGGTGGCGATCACCACGGCCTCGAAGTGCTCCTCGGGTGCGACGGCGCCGTGCTCGAAGCCCATGCCGGCGGCGAGCATCGACCCCGGGCGGAGGTCGTATTCATTGCCGTCGTAATTCAACGTGAAGTGGCCGCGGAACACCATCCAGTATTCGTCGCTGTCGTGGTAGTGATACTCGCACGGCCGATCTGGACGGAACAGACAGATCTCATTGCGGATGACCTGCTGCCAGTGACCCGCGATGCGCGCCAGCTCCGCCGTGGAAGTACCCGCGTTGGTCACCTTCGCGCCACTGGCCGGAATCTCGACGAAGTCACGTCGTTTCAGCGTAAAACGGCCGAACTCGCATTCGACGCTCACCTCGCCGTGCAACACCACCAGTCGCTCGCGCGGCGAGGTCGGCTTCAGCTCGCGCGAAGTTGGATCCGGCGGGTAGGCGCCCCAGAACGGCGAATGGCCATTGGCCTGGGCGGGTGGCGCGGCAGCCGGAGTGGACGGCGGCCGCGCGCCGGCGGCCCTGCCGAGGACGAAAAACTCGAAGTCGTCGATGTCAACCCACGGCAGCTTGTCAGTCTTGAGCGTCTCACGAGTGTAAATCGGCATGCGTGTTGCCCTCCCTAACGGATTGCCGAGCCGCGCAGCGGCTGCGCCTTGTAGTCCCGCGCCGCTTGGGCGACTCCTGTTTCAATCGGTAGCCGTTCGATGCTGGATTCGCCCAGGAATCCCTGGACGTCGGTGCGGTCGTAGAGGAACTGTGTATCTTCGGGCGTGACCAGCGGACCGCCGTGCGCCAGACAGATAATGTCGCGGTTCTCGCCGCGCCCGGCGGCGACAATCTCCTGCACGTACTCGACCGCCGACTCGAGCGAGAGCATCGGCGCCTTCGGTCCGGACATCCCGCCAGCGGTCAGACCGCACCGCGCGACCAGCACGTCCGCACCCGCGGCAACCAGACCGCGCGCGTGCTCCGCCGAAAACGCCATGCCAATCGTGAAGATGTCCTGCACTCGGCAGCGTTCGATCAGCTCGTACTCGCGTTCGACGCCCTGGCCCACGTCCGTGCGCGCCTTGCCCCAGCTGGGAATGGCGCCCACCGACGGGAAATTGGTGATGCCGTCGAAACCCAGCGCCCGATACTCGTCGATGACGTTCGCGAGCCGGCGGCGCGTCGGGTCAGTGGCTTCCACCCCACCGACAATCGGCGTGCTGTCGACGACATTGTCGATCTGTGGGAACATGCCGAGCGTCATCGCGTTCGCGTTGCCGAGCGTCACGGTCGTCGCCACACCCAGATGCCGCGAACGCCCGGTGCAGACAACCACGAGCAGGTCCGCGCCTCCAATCTCGGCGCACTTGGCCACGATTCCGGCGCCGGCCGAGACGGCGATAATCGGGCTGCCCTCGGCAAGCGTGGCATTCAAGCGTTGCAGAACGCTGGCCCTGGAAAAGCTGCGCGTGGGAATGCTGGTTGTTGCCATCATCGACCGCCCGCCGTCAGCTCGAGCTCCTGGTCACGCGACGCTCTCGGTTGCTTCGACTTGAAGGCGCGCACCGCATCGACAATCGCCGACTCCACTGGAATCCGCTCCATGCTGGAGGCGCCCAGAAAGCCCTGCGCGTCGGTGTGCTCGTACAGGTAGCGCGTGTCCTCCGCGCTGGAGATCGGACCGCCGTGCGCCAGCACGATCACCTCCGGATTCTCACGCCGCGCCAGGTCGACCATCTTCTGCACATGCTCGCACGCGGCATCCAGGGACATCGCCGACGCGCCAGCGCCTGCCAGACCGCCGGTGGTCCAGCCGGCGTGCCCGACGATGGCGTCGGCGCCCGCGGCGGCCAGGCCGATCGTCTGCTCCTCGGTGTAGCCATAGCAGATCGTGAAGTAGTCCTGCTCGCGCGCGAGTTTCACCATCTCGAAATCGCGGTCCATCCCCAGGCCCACGCTGCTGCGGTCCCGATTGCGGCTGCCGCCCGGACCGGTCGTCGGGAAGTTGATCATCCCGTCGAAGCCAGTCTCACGAAAGTCGCGCACCAGTCGCTTCAGGTCCAGATAGGTCGGGTCCTGAGCCTCGCCGCCGCCAATGATCGGCGTGTGGGTCACCACGTTGGCAATCTCGTCGTACATGGCCAGCGTGGACGGGTTGGCGTGGTTCATCGTGTGCGTGGTGGGCAAACCCATCAGGCGTGACGTGCCGGTGTTGTACACGATGATGAGGTCCGCTCCGCCGGCTTCGGCGGACCTGGCAATCAGGCCGGAGCTGCTGCCGGCGCCCACGATCGGGCGACCCTGCGCGATCTGCTCACGCAGCCGAGCAATGATCCGCGCACGAGTGAACGGTCGAGCGTTGTCGAGGGTCACGTGAATTGGCTTCCTTCCTTCAGATCAGTACGTTGATGAGGTGACGAGATCTTCTCTTGGAAGAGAAGCA
Source organism: Chloroflexota bacterium (assembly GCA_019247515.1). GTDB lineage: Bacteria > Chloroflexota > UBA6077 > UBA6077 > CF-72 > CF-72. The sequence goes on from JAFAOS010000460.1 coordinate 12,107, forward strand.
GAACTTCTGGCGACGCCCAGGCCGAGCAGCGCTTCGGCCGCCTGCCGCGCGAATGCCTCGTCGTTGATGTGGTGCGGGCTCACCTCGATGGCAATGTCCGGCCGCAAGTCCTTGCGCAAGGCGAGCACGAACGCCTCGTCGGCGGACGGATCCCAGAACGGTCCGTCGCGGATATCGAGCGCGGAATAACCGCCCGCCGGTATCAGCACGCGCACCGCTCCCGTGGACCGGTTCAGTTTCTCGGCAATCCAGCCGCCGATCTCGCGGCTCTCGCGAATGGACGTGCGCACCAGTGGCACGCCTGGCAAATGCATGTGCGAAACGCGCCTGGCCCAGCGCTTCGGAATGCCGCCGCGCCCGACGTTGATGACGTCGATCGCGCCCGGCACGATCAATTGTGGGAGACCCGCTTGTCCGGCGGCCTCGAGCCGATACGGGCCGGCATCGCACACGCCGCCAGTCAGGTGGTCGGTGACTTCGGTGGTCGTCCAGTCGAGCACTCCGACGAACGTGCCGCGTCGGATCAGCTCCTCCATGGTTGCACCACCGCTGCCGTTGGCGTGGAAGACGACGACCTCGCAGCCGGCCGCCTCCAGGAACTCGCGCGCGTACGTGCCACCCCGTGTGGTGACACCGAACATGGTCATGCCGATGCTGGGTCGATCGACCTTGGGCCGGACCGCCGCCACGCCTTCGGCCATGCCACTGACCGCGGCCGCCGCGTTCGCCAGAATCGGGGTCAGCACGCTGTTCAATCCGGCGATGTCGGCCACGCTCGGCATCACCGTGGTGTCGGTATGTGAAGTACGACTGCCAAGCGTTGAAACCACCAGCTTGGGGAACCCGATCGGCAGCGAGTCCATGACCGCGGCGCTCATCCACGTGCCAGTTCCACCGCCGATGCCGACCACCGCGTGCAGCTCGCCGCGCTGGAGCATCTCGCCGATCAGCACACGTGCACCGGCCGCCATGACCTCCATCGCCTCGGCGCGCTGCAAACGCTCGACCTCGGCGCCCGTTCGGTCCGCCGCCCGCGCCACGGCTTCGCGCGAGACGTCGCCCGCGTCGCTCTGGCTGTCGCGGATCAGGCTCAGGTCGAACAGCACGGGTGTGTGCCCGCGGCTGCCGATGCACTCGGCGAGGAAGCGCGCTTCGTCGCCTTTGGTGTTGAGCGTCGCCAGGATGCCGATGCGTTTCATCCTTTGATCCCGGTCATCACGATGCCGCGCACGAAGTACTTCTGCGCGCTGAAGTACAGGATGATGATGGGCAGTGTCGCCACGGTTGCCGCGGCCAGCAGCAGGTTGTCTCGCGGACGGCCCAGGTCGGCAGGCGCGGTCTGGAACCAGCGCAGACCCAGCGGCAGCGTGAAGTTGTTGGTGTTGTTGAGAAAGATCAGTGGTCCCCAGAAATCGTTCCAGTGGGCGAGAAAGGCGAAGATGAGCGCGGTTGCCAGCGCGGGTTTGGCCAGCGGCAGGACCACCCGCCAGAAGATCCACCAGCTGGACGCCCCGTCGATTTGCGCCGCCTCGTCATACTCGTACGGGATCGTCAGGAAAAACTGACGCATCAGGAAAATCGTGAAGGCGCCTCCGCCGGCGGCAAACCAGAATGGCACCGTCAGTGGCAGGAACGTGTCCAACCAGCCAACCTGACGGTACATCAGGTACTGCGGAATGATCGTCACCTCGCGGGGCAGCAGCAACGTGGCCAGCGCCAGTCCAAACAGCAGGTCGCGCCCCGGAAATCGGAATCGAGCGAACCCGTAGGCGACCGCCGTACACGAGAGCACCTGACCGGTCATGGCGATGACCGTCACCGTCAAGCTGTTCAGCACGAAGCGACCGAGCGGCACCTGCCGCCAGATTTCGACGTAGTTGCTCCACTGCGGGACGGCTGGCAACCAGCGCGGCGGGCGCAGCGTGATCTCGTCGACGTCCTTCAGCGAGCTGGATACGGCCCAGAAGAAGGGCCACACCAGTGCCACCACCAGAAACACCGCGAGCACGTACAGGAACAGGCGACCGACGCGGATACGCGAATGGGCCATCAGTTCTGCTCCGATGCGTAGTACACCCAGTGCCGCGCGAACCGGAACTGGGCGAAGGTCAGGCCGGCCATGAGCGCGAACAGGATCCATGCCAGGGCGGTGCCATAGCCCATGTCATAGAAGCGGAACGCGTTGGCATAGATGTGCAGCGCGAAGAACCAGCTTGCGTAGTTCGGCCCACCATCCGTCGCGATGAAGGCCAGCTCGAACACGGTGAAGCTGGCAATAATGGCCAGAATCACGTTGAGAAAAATGGTTGGCGAGATCATCGGGAGCGTGACGTTCCAGAAGCGACTCCACACGCCCGCGCCGTCGATCTCGGCCGCTTCGTAGAGCTCGTTGGGCACGTTCTGCAATCCCGCCAGAAAGATGATCATGCGCGCTCCGCCGACGCCGGTCCAGGCGACGATGATGGCCAGCGACGGAATGACGAGCTGCTCGCTATAAATCCACTGCGGACCCTGGATATGGAAGACGCGAAAGATCAGATCGTTCAGCGGACCCCAGTCCGGCTGAAACACCCAGCGCCACAGCAGCGCCGCGGCGATCACCGGCGTTAGAAACGGCAAAAACATCAGCGTGCGGAACGCGGTCGTAAACCTGAGCGCCTGGTTCATCAGCAGCGCCACGCCCAGCGAACCGCAGATCAACAGCGGTACGGTGATGGCCGTGAACGCCAGCGTTCGCCCGAGGGACGGCCAGAACAAGGGATCGCCCGCGAACGCGCGGGCGTAGTTGCCCAGTCCGATGAAGCTCGCCGTTTTGCCGAGCGTGAACTGGGTGAAGGAGGTTGCCAGCGAGAAGCCCATCGGCCCGGCCGTGAACACGACGAAACCGAGGAGCCACGGCGAGATCCACAACAATCCAGTGAGAGCCTCGCGCTGACTTCGACGCAACCCATGCCGCCGCGCTCTGATCGTGACGAGCCCGGCGGACTGTACCTCGCTGTGCGTGGCCATCCGCGAACCTCAGGCGCGCGGCTTGTCGAGAACTTGCTGGATCTGCGTGTTGGCGTTGGCCAGGAACTGATCGTCCGGGTGGGTGCCGGTCAGGATCGGTCCCATGACCTGACGGCTGACGTCATTCAGCTCGACCTGGCGGAGGTTCGCCGGACCAAGGAACGGCAGTCCGTCGGCGACAAGGCGATTGTACATCGGCTGCATCGGCATGGCCTGGACCTGTGGGTCGTTGATGACGTCGGGTCGCGCGCCGCACAGGCCGATGCTGCACATGACAACTCCGGCATCCTTGTTGGTCATCCACTTGATGAAGTCCCAGGCGAGCTCCTTTTGTTTGGCCTGGGAGCTGATGCCGTACGTGTCGCCCATGGTCATGCTGCCGCGCACGCCACTCGGACCCTTCGGCACTGGAGTCGCGCCAAAGTCCAGATCCTTCTTCTGCTGGAAGGCGTACTGCAGATACCCGCCGCTGATGACCATGGCCGCGTTGCCGCTCAGGAAGGCGTCGTTGACGGTGCCAGCCGAGGGCGGAATCGCCACACCCCAGGTGTTGTGCAGGTCGTACAGGAATTGCCAGAATGGCTTCGCCTGAGCGGTGCTGAACTGCGCGGTCTTACCGTCTTCGGAGATCAGGTTGGTGCCGAAGCCACGTGCGAGGCACTGCCACTCCAGGTATTCGTAGTCGTTGGACTCGCGAATACCATAGACCTGCGTCCTGCCGTCGGCGTCTTTGGTGGTCAATTCCTTGCCGAGCGCGACCAGGTCGTCGTAGCTCATCTGGTCGCCATCTGGCGCCTGGACACCCGCTTGAGACAGGTACGACTTGTTGTAGAAGAGCACCGTGTCGCGGGCGTGCACCAGGAGCGGAAGTCCATACAGTGGGCCGGAGCCAACACCGGACTCGTCGAGCCGCAGCGCGGAGACCATGTTGGGCAAGTACTGGCCCAGATCCAGGTTGTCCTGTTTGACGAGATCGTCCAGCGGGGCGTACACGCCGGCATTTGCGAAGCTCTGGAACGAGCCGGAGCCGACCGCCGAGTACACCACGTCACCCAGACCACCGCCCATGAGCAGCGACAGGACCTTGGTGTTGTACTCGGACCCGGTGGGCAACGACTCCACCTGGACGTCGACGTTCGGGTGGGCGGCCTTCCACTGGCTGAGATGGTCCTGGTACAGCTGGTATTGCGGTCCGCCCTGGACGACGTTGTTGGCGCGTTCCTGGACGCGGAGCGTGACGGAGCCTCCGGAACCCGCGGCTGGAGCCTGATTGGCGCCGCCGGCTGAGGACTGCTCGGCTGGCGCGCTGCTGCACGCGGCCAGGAGCATGGTACCGCTGACGCCTGCCAGGGTTGCGAGGAACCCGCGGCGCGAGAGTGTGCGCTGGATCATGGCTGCCATCCCCTCGTGTATGTCCGGGCGGGTTCGGGGCACTCCACCGACTGGACCGGCGCCCGGTATGGCCGGATCATAGACATCCGGCTGCGCATTGTCAAACACAATTTGGCTCAATCTATGATGAGATACCTGGACAATTTGTCCAGGCGATAGACACCTCTCCCTCTGGGAGAGGTCGCGCGCAGCGCGGGTGAGGGCTACGTAAGGGCGAAAGGTAGTCTCACCTGGCAGGTAAGCCCTCACCCCAGCCCTCTCCCAGGGGGAGAGGGAGCTCCCTTCCAGAGGGAGAGGGAGCTCCTTTCTAGGGAGCTTCCTTCTAAGGCGGCTCAGACCACCAGCGACAGCGGCATGTCGTCGATCGTCAACACCGCTTGCGCCAGCAGCTCGCCCGCGCGTTCGGCGCCCGCGGCGTCCACCCGGCCGATGCTCAGCCGCACCGCGTCACGCCGACCCGGCCGCAAGTAGAACGCCTCGCCGCTCGAGACCAGCACGCCCAGGTGCGCGGCGTGCTGGGTGAGCTCTTCCGCGTCGCAGCCGTCCGGCAGCCTGACCCACAGGTTCAAACCTTCGGCGGTCGGCGCCACGGCCTCGGCCGGCAGCGCCGCGCGCAAGGCGCCAAGGGCGGCGCGGCGCCTTTCGGCGTAGGCGAGACGGGCTCGCTCGAACGCATTGTCCAGATCAGCTTGCCGCAGCAGCGCGCCGAGTGCGCGCTGGCCAATGCGCGGTGACCAGCCCCCGTTGCTCAGCCGTGCCTGACGCAGGAAGCCGAACAATCGGCCGCGCGCCAGAGTCAGCGTCATGCGCATGTCCGGCCCGACCGACTTGGAGTACGAGCGACAGTAGACCGTCCGCTCCTGGAGCAAGGGATCCATCCACAGCGAGCCCGGCGCCGTAGCCGCGAGGCCGGCGAACGGATCGTCCTCGACGATGATCACGCGCGGAAACTCGCGCAAGACGGCCGCCAGCGCGTCGCGGCGCCGCGCGGTCCACGTGGCGCCGGTGGGATTCAATGCGCGTGGCGTGAGCACCACGATCGAGGCGCCGGCCTCGAGTGCCAGCTGCAGCGAGCCGGGCAGGGCACCGTGTTCGTCGACGCCGACGCCGATCAGGGTGTGCCCGAGGTTTTCCACAATATTGAATTCGGCGTGGTAACCGGGTTCCTCGACGGCCACGCTGACCTGCTCTGAGCCGACCAGGGTCGGCGCCAGCTGCACGACGATCGTGAGCAGCTGTCCAAAGGAGCTCATCACCAGCAGGTTCTGCGACGCCGCGACAATTCCGTCAGCTTCCAGCCGCGGCAGCGCGGCCTGCGCCAGGTCCGCGTGGGCTTCGGGTCCGCCGTACTGCAGCTCAGTCGCCTGCCACTCTTCGATCACGTCCGCGTACGCGCGCTTGAGCAGCTCGAACGGCAGCAGCGCCGGATCCGGCCAGCTGGATGAGCACGCCAACGCACCGGGGCTGACGGCACGCAACCGATCGCTGAACTGCAGCACTCGACGTCGCCAGCCGCGCGCCACCGGCGCTTCGAAGCTCGAGGTCGCGCTCGCCTGCGACCCGGACGCGCCCCAGGCGCTATCCGTCGCCGGACTGGACGCGGAGACCTGCGCAACGTCGGCGACGAACGTTCCGCGGCCCACGTGCGCCTGCACCCGACCGCGCCGCTCCAACAGGCTGTACGCCACGGCGACGGAAGCGCTGCTGACCCCCAGCTCGAGGGCCAGGGCTCTGACGGTCGGCAGGCGATCGCCCGGTCGAAGCTCGCCGCGGTTGAGCGCTGCCTCGATCTCGGACGCGATGGCGGCATAGCGTGGCGCGCCCGAGCTTGCTTCGAACACGCGGGTCCGATCAATTGTCCAGCCCATACCTGTATTGGCGGCCCGATCATAGCAGGTCAGTTGTCTAATGTCAGCCGATTGTCTATTCTGGGCACATGGCAGAGCTAGGATTGTACGTAGGCACCTCGGGCATGTCGATGTGGGCCAGCGAGGACGGCGGCGGGACGTGGATCCGCCCATACGGGCGCGGGCTGTACGGCGAATCCCGCGTGTTTTCGCTGACCAGCCAGCCCGCGGACGGCGGCTCGGTGCTCGCCGGCACCGATCAGGGCATCTACCGCTGGCACGCCACCGATCACCGCTGGGAGCACCTGCCGTCGCCCATGGACGACGTGCAGACCTGGTCGCTGGTGCAGTCACCGCACGATCCCGGCGTGCTGCTGGCCGGCACGCGCAAGGCTGAGCTGTTTCGATCGGAGGATGCCGGTAAGACCTGGTCGCGGCTGCCGGTGAAGCTGGCCACGGAGTGCGCGGCGGTGGAGGTGCCGCGTGTCACGCAGATCGTCTTCGATCCCGACAACGCGGACCTGGTCTGGGTCGGCGTCGAAATCGACGGCGTCTGGCGTTCCGAGGACGGCGGCCGCACATTCGAAAAGCACGTGCGCGGGCTGACGACCGAGGACATCCACGGGCTATCGGTGGTGTATCAGGACGGTCAACGCTGGGTGTTCGCGGTGACCAACGGCGGTCTGTTCAGCAGTCTGGATGACGGCCTCTCGTGGCAGGAGCGCCCGTTCGAGGGCAAGTCCAGGTACACGCGCAGCATCGTCGAGCGAGCGGATCGCCGCGGTGTGCTGTTCATGACCAACGGCGACGGGCCACCAGGCTCCACCGGGCGACTGCTCAAGAGCGACGATTATGGTGAGACGTGGACGGACGCCGGGCTGCCGGGGGAACCCAACAGCACGCCGTGGTGCATTGCCGTGCACCCGGCCAGTCCCGACCTGGTGTACACCTGCACCAACCTGGGGCAGGTGTATCGGAGCCAGGACGGTGGCGAGACGTGGAGCCAGCTGAAGCGGCAGTTCGGCGAGATCCGCTCGATGATTCTGCGCCCGCTCGACGATTCTCCACCGAAGCTCTGAGCTCGGTCATGTCGACACGTAGGGGAGACCCCTACGACCCCCGGTTTTGTCGGTGGGTCGGGGAACCCCTACGACCCCCGGTTTTGTCGGTGGGTCGGGGAACCCCTACGACCCTGGCGGGACAGGCAACGACTCCCGTGGTGGGAACGGAGCGATGATGCGGAGCGTCTTGACTTCGTGAGCGCGAAGCAACAGTGGGACCTCAGCATTGTTGCTTTGCGTCACGCGCCGCGGATTGCGCTCCAGCAGGTCAACCTCGTCCACCGAGCGCGGGGCAACTCCCAGTTGCAAGGTAGCTGGCCGCGCGCCGCCGTCCGCTTCGTACGCGCGCACGATCAGGGCGTCCTCGTCTTCCGCCCACTTGACCGTCTCCACCAGCGCGCCCGGAGCGTCAAGCTGCGCAATGGCAAAGCGTGACGGCAGTGTCCCCGCGTGCGGCCCGGCGCGCCGCCAGATGAGCGGCCTGGTCAGGTCGTACGCCGCGTGACGGACCGGCTCGAGTCCGGCGGCGTGCGGCAGCAGGCTGTACGTGAACGCGTGCTGGCCGCGGTCGGCATCGGGATCCGGATCGATGGCGCCTTTCAGCAAGCTGAGCCACAGCGTGCTGTCCAGCACGCTGTACCCGTGCTTGCAGTCCGCCAGCAGCGCAACGCCATAGCTTGCGTCCGAGAGGTCCGCCCAGCGCTGGGCGGGCACCTCGAAGGCGGCTTCGTCCCAACTGGTGTTGCGATGCGTCGGACGCTCGATGCTGCCGAACTGGATCTCGTACGTCGCCCGCCGACTGCGGATCGTGGTAGGAAAGGCGACTTTCAACAGCGTCTGCCGTTCCTGCCAGTCGACGTGTGTGACAAAGTCGATGCGCGGCGTGCGGGCGTAGACGCACAGGCGCTGCACGATGCGGGTCTGTTCGCCGGAGTGCCAGCCGAGCTCGACCACGCCGCGCTCCGGGCCCGACTCGCGGACCTCGACAGACTCCAGTCGATCGACGTCGTGACGCTTGGCGCGGTAGAAGGCGTCGATGTCCCAGGCATCGTAGTTGAGTGGCCGATCTTCGAAGACGACGAGCCGGTTGCCAGGTTCACCTGGCGGAAGGACCTCGCGGTCCGCAATTCTGTCGAACAGACGACCGATGCGGCCGTGCTCGTCGATCTCGATATGCCAGAAGGGTGTGTCGACCACGTGTGACGAGACGCGCATCTCCACGGTCGGGTGCGCCGCTGGCTCGCCATGCGCAAAGGCTTGAAAGCCGTTGGGGGGCACACCCTCACACCACACGAGCATGTCGCCTTCGGCGGTTGGCTGAGAGGGAAGGGATAGCCCGTCGGCGGCGGCGACTGGCACCTCCACATAGCCGGCCGACGCGTACGGTGATGGGTTGAAGACCACCAGCGCCTCCGACTCCAGGCTCAGCCCCTCACAAATGCTCCGAGTGGCCGCCTCGAGCACCCGCGAACCGATGTCCGTCACGCTTCGAAAATCCTGCTCCGCTTCGCGGTAAACCTGGCTGATTGCCGACCCGGGCAAGATGTCGTGGAATTGATTGGTCAGGATCAGCTTCCAACCTTCTTCGAGCGCCTCGCGCGGGTACTCGGCGCCCATCAGCGCTCGCGCGCTGGCGGCGTACAGCTCGGCCGCGTGGAACAGCCGCTGCGCGAGGGCATTCCGCCGTTTTTGTTGCGCCTGCCCGGTGTACGTGCCGCGGTGGTACTCCAGGTACAGCTCGCCATCCCAGACCGGTACCTCCGATTGCTCGGCCAGTGAGCACTCCAGCCGCTCGAAAAACGCGTCTGCTCGGCCCATCTCTACCCGCGGAAAGCCCGGCAGGCCCTTTAGCCGCCGCCCGGCTTCGAGCATGTCGATCGTCGGTCCGCCACCGCCGTCGCCCCAACCAAAGGCCACCAGCAGCTCCGTTTGCAAGTGACGATCCTGGAAACGGCGCCACGCTCCGCGGGCCACGCCAGGCAGCAGGTGACCGTTGTAGGTGGTGTGCTCGCCCGGCGTCAACGAGGGGGTGCACAGAAAGTGCGCCAGCACCTCGCCGCCATCCGGTCCGCGCCAACGAAACGTGTCGTGCGGAATCCGGTTGGTCGTGCTCCAGCTCAATTTATGCGTGACGAAGTACGGCAGGCCGGCCGCGGCCATCAGTGTCGGCAGCGCCCACGTGAAGCCGAATGAGTCGGGCAGCCAGACGACGCGCGGGCTGACGCCGAATTCGCGTTCGAAATAGCGGGTACCAACCAGCAATTGTCGCGCGAGCGATTCGCCGTCGGGCAGGTTGCAGTCGGCCTCCACCCACATCCCGCCGACAGGCTCCCAGCGGCCTTCGCGGATTCGCTCGCGGATGCCGGCGAACGTTTCGGGGAACCACTGCTTGACCATTTCGTACTGCAGGGGTGTGGAAGCCAGAAAGCGATACTCCGGGTAACGCTCCATCAGTCTGAGCGCGGTGGTCCAGGTCCGGCCGGCTTTTTCACGTGTCTGGGAGATCGGCCACAACCAGGCACAATCGATGTGGGCATGGCCGACGGCGGTGAGGGTCGGCTCGTAGTCCGGCGTGGCCAGCTCCGATAACCCCGCCTCGACGTGCTGGTGCGCCTCGAGCAGGCTCGCACGAAATCGCTGCGAGCCTGCGGCACTCCAGTCGATGCGGCCCAGCGCGGCCTCGGCGATGCGTTCGATGGATGGACGCACCGGATCGTCAACTGGCAGCGCCTGCAGCGCATCGGCCAGGATCAGCAGGTCATAGCTCAGCTGCACGGCGCCACTGTCGACGCGCGCCAGCACAAAGGTCGGATTCGGCTGCCAGTCCAGTTCGGCCAGACCCGTCCACACGCTCGCCGCGAAACGGTAGCGCGGCCCTTCCGGCAAGTACACCAGGCGGTGGTACTGGTCCAGCCCGTGGTACGCGCGACCGTCCAGGTACAGCATGCCCTGCATTCGCTGGAGGTCACGCCCGATCCGCGAGGCGGGCTCGAGCGGATGCGTGCCGAACCGATGCGCGACCAGCGCGGTGTCGGCGACGGGCCAGTCTGCTGGCCGCGTTAGCTCGAACCGCAGCCAGACGGTCTGGTTGAGTGCCTCGCGCCAGTCACCGCCTGGCGCGAGGATGGGAGCCGCCGAATCGTCGTAGTCCGGCAAGCGTGCGGCCTCGACGTCCTCGCGCACCAGGCGCACCTCGGCCGCGGCGCCGTGCTCGATGTCCAACCACGGTTCGAGCTCGCGGCGGCGCCGAACGAGGCGTTCGACCAGAAGCTCCATACCCGCGAGGGTACCCAATGCGAAAGGATCTAGCGGCTCACCAACCCTTGCAGGTTGTGGATGAACATCAGAATGACCAGAACCAGCAGCCCAAGCAGGATCACGTGGACCCATTCAAAAGGCACGACGCTGGGGGTGTAGGTCCGCGCGTTGTTGGGGTCGGCCAACGTGTAGTACAGCAGTCCGCCGATCAGCAGCATCGCCCCGCCCAGCCCGATCGCGCGTTGGCGCAGGGTTTGAAGCCTCCGCTGGAATCCGAAGTATGTGCCCGCCACCGAAGCGATGAGGGGTTGCATCTCCTCCAGGTACTCCACGAATTCCACGGCGCGGTTGACCCGCAGCGTCGTCTCGTACACGCGACCCATCACCAGGCGTGGATCGAGAAACTCCTCGGCGCGGCGCCGCAAGAGCTTGCCGAAGAACTGGCGCGCCACGGCTGGCAGGTCGTAGTCGGTGGCCAGCTGGTGGCGGAGCGTGCCGAGCATGACCAGCATCCGCAAGAACGCAATGATTTCGCCAGACAGCACGAGGCGACTGCGCTGGACTGTCTCCATGATCTCAACCGCCAGCGCGGTGTACGGATTCTGCGAAAGGGCGCCGGTCGATGCCCAAGTATCGCCGCCCGCGACGGTCGCAATCCCATACAGAAAGCCTTCGTGGATGCGCACGAGCTGCTGCTGGGCCGCGGCCGTATTGGTGCCGGAGGTGGGCGTCAACCAGCGCATGAGCTCTTTCACCGCGGGCTCGACCTCCCGCTGGAACAGGAGCCAGCTATAGCGGGTGAGGGACTCACGGACGGTCTCCGACAAGCGGCCGACCATGCCGAAGTCGACGTAGCCGATGGCATTGCCGGGCAGCACGAACAGGTTCGCCGGGTGCAGGTCCGAATGGAAGCAGCCAAAGACGTACACCTGATTCAGCATGTTCCAATCCAGGTGTCGCACGACCTGCACCAGGTCGTAGCCCTTCGCCTCGAGATTCTGGAGGTAGGCGGAATCCCCGAGGCGTATCGCGACGATGATCTCGATGAGCGGGATGCCCTCGAGCAGCTCGGTCGTCAACACGCGCGAGGTGGTATAGGCGCGATGCACGCGCGGAATGCGTTCGAGCCGTTCGTCGTGCGCGTTTTCATACAGGAGCAGCGCCTGGCGCGCCTCCAGCAAATAGTCGAGCTCGTCGTTCGTCCAGCGCGCGAACTCGTCGATGAAACGCCGAGTCTGGGTCGCGCCGAAGACGCGCACGAAGTCGAGCAGCGGCGTGACCGCGTACATCAGGTCGATGTCCGCGCGCATGACCTCGCGGACTTGCGGGCGCTGGACTTTGACCGCCACGCGTTCGCCAGTGCGTAGCGTCGCGCGATGCACCTGACCGATCGATGCCGAGGCAAATGGCACCGGTTCGAACGAAGCAAAGATCGCGTCGGGCAGACCGCCGAGCTCCTGGCGGACGATGTCGCACACGTCCGCGTAGGGGAAAGGTTGCACCGCGTTCAGGAGCTTGAGCAGCTCCTCACAGTACGCCGCTGGCAGCAGATCGAAGCGCAGCGCGAGCATCTGGCCGAGCTTGATCCACGCGCCACCAAGCTGCTCGAGTGCCGCGCGGGTGCGCTCGGCGCCCGGGCGCGGGCGTGTGCGACGCAGCGGCAGCGCCGGCAGGATGAACCAGCGTGTGATCACGCGCACGACCTGCCATGTGCGCTGGGCGCGACGCAGAATGCGTCTCACGCCTCAGGTTCTCAACTCGTCTGTGAGGCAGTCCCCGGCGACTCGCTCCCGCTGTCTGTGTCTGACATGACCCCGCCGGCCTGGTCGCCGAGCGGAATGCGCCGCCGCACGGGTCGGCTCGCGTATTCCTGTTCCCAGTCTCGCCCGGCCTGGATCAGCTGATCGAACATCTCGCGCATCGACAGGTTCAACATCAGGCTGAAAGCGCCCTCGGCCGCGAGCTGAGCTTCGCGCGCATAGCGTTGCACGAGGAACAGGCGCGGTTCACCCGAGGACGCTCGAGGTGCGCTGCCTTGCCCGCTCAACTCGGCGAGCCGGCGGCCACGCTCGCGCGCGGCCCAATCCGACTTTTGCGCCTGTGTCGGTCCGCGCAACCACGACTCGCGACGCTGGCGTTCGTGTTGAGCCCACGCCTCGATTTCGGCGTCGGTCGGCCCAACGTCAGGGGTCTCGATCGCGTCGCCTGGAGCGTTGCCAGTTGCCTCGGGTTCACTTGGCATAGTGTGTGTCACATCCTCACGGCTTGGGTCGAGCGGGGATCACCCGCGTGCACGACATTCGGATGATAGTCCGTCTCGCGGACAGGCCGCGCGCAGCTGGCATCGGCCTTGCTCTAAGCACTGCCGCTTCTCGTGATGGTGCAGGGCTACACGTGGCGCGACATGCCGCCCGGATTGCGCAAATTCGCGCGTGGCGACGTGTTCGTACACGCGGGCGAGCCCGCGACGACGGTCTTCGTGCTCAAGCGCGGCCATGCGCGGACCTTCCTGCTGAGCGAGGATGGCCAGGACACCACCACCAGCATCCTGTGCGCGCCACAGGTCGTGAGTATCAGCCCGCTGTTATCGCGGCCAACCTACGATGCCTTCGCCGAGGCGCTCGAGCCCGTCGAAGCCTGGGCCTGGCCGGCCGACCGTTTGTCGCGGCTTCTGCTCGTCGATCGAGAGCTGTCAGGTCTCGTGGTCGGCGCACTCTCGCAGCGCCTGGCGCAAGCAGTCGCACTGTTGGGCAACGTCGCGCTGGTCGACGTGACCGAGCGGCTGCACGACGTTCAGTTGCGACTCTCGGATCGCGCCAACGCGCGAGTCGCGATCACCCACCGCACGCTGGCGCAGTTGATCGGCGCTCGACCCGAGACGGTCAGCCGCAGCCTGCACCGACGTCCCGCGTGGGCCTCGCCTGTTGCCGCGCCAGAGGAGCCGACGACCTGCACGTGTGCCACCCGCGACGTGGCGGCCAGCAGCTCGAGCTTCGCCGCGGGTCAGCGCATTCTGCCGCCCGAACCGCACGCCCCGTGCGTGTTCCTCGTGCACGCCGGCGCGGTCCGCCTGTTCCTCGAAGATGGCCGAGGGCGCCAGGTCAGCGTGGACCGCGTCGAGGCGGGGGAATACTTCGGCCTGCCCGCGCTGGCTGCGGCTTCGGCGCCCTCACTCGCCTCCGAGGCGCTGGGCGACGTGCAGTTGTCGACGTTCGACGCCGGCGCGCTGCTTCGGCTGCTGGATCGGCAGCCTGAGCTCGCCCAGACACTCATGACCCAGGTGGCGGCGCGGATCGAACGCGTCGAGCGCCGCCTGCGGCGCGCGCACGGCGCCAACGCGTGCACGCGTCTCGCCAGTCTGCTCGACGACCTCGCCGAGCAGGAAGGCGAGCTTCAAGCGGATGGCTACCGGCTGTTGCCCGCCGGCTGGACGCACGTCGCCCTCGGACGCGAGGTGGGCCTGTGTCGCGAGACGGTCACACGAGCGCTGCGCGCGCTGGCCGTCGCCGGCCGCGTGCGTCAGCGGCGTCGACGGCTGCTCGTCCGACCGATTCGGGCAGAACTTTAGACCGCCACGGCTGTGAGCGCCGAGCTTTCAGTCGGCTGGGGCTCGAGCGCGATGTGGCGAGTGTGGAAGTCCGCAACTCCCTTGCGGTGCGCGATGCTGACAATGGCCGTATCCGGCAGGCGGCACTTGAGCAGCTCGTACAACTGCTGCTCGGAGTCTTCGTCCAGCGCCGCGGTGGCTTCGTCCAGGAACAGCCACTCGGGCCGCTGCAGGATGGCGCGCGCGATGGCCAGGCGCTGTTGCTCGCCGCCGCTCATCTGGAGACTCCAGTTGTCGATAGCATCCAGCTTGTCGACGAAGGCGCCCAGGCCCACAGCTTCAAGCGCCTCGCGAATGCTGGCGTCGTCCACCCCACTCGCGGCGCTCGAGCTGGGGTACAGCGCGGCATCCCGCAGCGAGCCAATCGGCAGGTATGGACGCTGCGGCAGGAACAGCAGGCGCGCCTCGCGCGGGACGTGGACCTCGCCCTGGCCAAAAGGCCAGATGCCTGCCAGGGCGCGGAACAGGGTGCTCTTGCCGACGCCGGTCGGTCCGCTGATCATCACGCGTTCACCTGGTTCGACGGCCAGGCTCAGGTGCGGCACGATCACTCGTCCGTCCGGCAGAGCCAGGTCCAGGTTGTGGGCAGTCACCGCGGCGCGGCCGTTGGTCACGACGTTGATGCCGGTATGCCGCGCTGCCTGAGCGCGCGCGGCGTCCATGGTGTCCTGGAAGGTCAACAGGCGGTCAACGGTGGCTTTCCAGTCGGCCAGCGACCCGTAACTCTGGACGAACCATGACAAGGAGCCCTGGACCTGACCAAACGCGTTGCCGATCTGGGTCAGAACGCCGAGGCTGATCGCGCCCGAGAAATAGCGTGGCGCGGCCACCAGGATCGGAAAGATGTCGGCCAGCTGGTCGTAACCAGTAGTCAGAAACGTCAGGTTCTTGGTGAAGCGCATCAGCTGCCACCAGTTCGCGCGAATGCGATCCACCCGCGAGTCGAGGTCGCGTCGTTCGGTCCCTTCGCCGTGGTACAGCGCGACGCCTTCCGAGTTCTCCCGCAGGCGGACCAGCCCGAAGCGCAGGTCAGCCTCGACGCGCTGCTGCTGGAAGTTGAGCCGAATCAGCGGACGCCCCACGAAGTGCGTCAGGACGCTGCCGACGATGGCGTACACCACGGCCACCCAGACCATGTAGCCAGGGATCTCGAAATTGACGGCGCCCAGGCTCAGCGCGACGGGCCCCGAGATGACCCACAGGATGCCGACGAACGACACCAGCGTGACCACGGAGCCCAGCAGTCCAAAGGCCAGGGTCAACGTGTTGAAGGCAAACATGCGCAGGTCTTCGGCAATACGCTGGTCCGGGTTGTCGGCGCGATCTTTACCGATCTCGAGACGGTAATAGGCATGCCCATCGAACCACTGGCTCAGGAACTGACGCGTGAGCCAGATGCGCCAGCGCATCTGCAGCATCTGCGTGAAATACAGGCGGAACACGGCGCCCACGATGAAGATCGCGGCGAGAATCGAAAATCTCAGAAGTAAAGGCCCGAATGACTCGAAGTCCTTGTTCTGGATCGCCTCGAAGAACTCGCGGTTCCAGTCGTTGAGCAGGACGTTGAGGAACACCAGACCCAGGGTCAGGATCACGACGATCGACAGTAGGGCGCGCGCCACCCAGCGCTCTTCCGAAGACCAGTAAGGCGCGGCAAGTTTCCAGGCTCGCCGCGTAAAACGCCAGCTGTTAGCGATTCGCGTAGACATGCTCGTTGATGGCCAACCGTATCCAACCCCCCGTCACGTGACAACGAAATTCGCTTAGCATCGGCGCAGTGTCTGACGAAATCGTCGACATGCAGGTCCGCCTCACCGCGCGCACCGCGACGCTGCACGCCATCACCGCCGGCCTGGCGCCGACCCTCACTGCCCCCGAGGTGGCCGCCGCGGTCATCCGCCACGCGCTGCCAGCCGTCGGCGCGAGCGCGGCGACCCTGCTGCTGCGCACCACCGACGGTCAGTCGCTCGAGCGCCTGGTGGCCACCGGCTACACGCAGGCCGTCTCCGACCAGTACCAGCGTTATCCGATGTCCACCAGCGTGCCGGCGGCAACCGTGGTGCTCACGGGCGAGCCGCTGTGGATCGAATCGGTCGCCGCGATCGCCGAAAGGTTTGCGTACTATGCCGCGCACCCGACGGGCTTCGCCGCGGCCGCGATCTTGCCTCTGGCGTCCGACCAGGGCGCCGACGGCGTGCTGGTCCTGGCTTTCGACCAGGAGCGCGTCTTCGACGCCGACGAACGCACCTTCCTGCTTGCGATCGCCGGTCAGTGCGCGGTCGCGCTCCAGCGTGCCCGACTGCTCCGCGCCGAGCAGGACTCCCGCGCCAGGGCGGAAGCGGCGCTGCGCACGCGCGACGTGTTCCTCCGCTCGCTGGCGCACGATCTGAAAACACCGCTCTCGAGTCTGGCATGGCATGCACAGATCATGCGGCGACGCGCGCGAGAGGGACGCCTCAGTCCGGCGGCACTCGAGGACGGGCTGATGGCGATCGAGGCAACCACCAGCGAAGCAGCCGCCGCGATCGACGAGCTGCACGATCTGGCCCGACTCGGTTCCGGGGAGACGCTCGAGCTGCACCCCGCACGACTGGACCTGGTCGCCCTGGTGCAGAGCGAGATTGCCGCCCGCAACGACACGGCCCTGGCGCACCTGCGGCTGGACATTCCGCTGCCGAGCGTCGTGGTCGAAGCCGACCCCGCGCGCATCCGTCGGGTGGTCGCCAACCTGCTGGACAACGCCATCAAGTACAGCCCACCCGACAGCGAAGTGCGGGTGAGCCTGGGACTCGGCCGCGGCGCGGACGGCGAGCGCTGGGCCACGTTGCAAGTGCAGGACGACGGGCGCGGCATTCCCAACGCAGACCTGCCCCACATCTTCGAGCCCTACCGCCGTGGCCAGAACGCGGCGCGCGTCGCCGGCGAAGGCCTCGGCCTGGCGATCGTGCAGCGGCTGGTCGAGCTGCACGGCGGCCAGGTGAGCGTCACGAGCACCGAGGACGTGGGGAGCACCTTTACGGTGCGACTACCCCACGCCTCCAGCCACGCGACGGCCGAGGGACCAGCCTAGCCGACGTGCTGGGCGGCGGCCGCTGCCGGCTGATGCGCGTGCAGGAAGCGGCGTATGTGCGCCAGCGCCTGAGCGATCTGCTCCTTTGACTCCTTCCAGGGGTACAGGCTGACTTCGGCATGCGGCGCCAGGCGTGCGCTTTCCATGGCCACCGCGTACGGATGCGCGGGGACGTCGTCCGGCAGAATCAGAACCGGCGTTTGGCAATTCCGCACGAACTCACGGCTGACGGTGAACACGAAGTCCGCATCAGTGCGATACATCGAATTGAGGAAGGCGTCCGCCATCGCCATCGTGATTGTCGGGTCCCGCGCGCACAGGCCGGGCGCCCACCCTTTGATGTTGTTGTCGTAGAAGAGGTCCGGCATCTCGGGGCGGAAGCCGCTGGGCTGGGCCAGCACCGCCGCGACGATGCGGCCTGGCGCTCGACGCAACAGGTTCCAGATGAACGGCCCACCGATACAGAAGCCAAGCACCATGAATTCCTGGACGCCCAGGTGATCCATGAGGCCAAGCTGGTCGTCGGCGTACGCGTCCCAGGGCCGGTCGATCTCGAGCGGACCGCTGGACTGACCTCCGTTCGCATTGCGCAGGTCCATCGCGATGCAGCGGTACGCGTCCTTCAGCTCCTCTATCGCATTGAACGGCGCGTTACCGGTGAAGAAGCCGATATTCGAATTCAGGCCGCCACCCGCGATCAGCAGCAGGGGGAAGCCGGACCCGGCCTCCTCGTAGTGAATGCGGACGTCGCCTCTCTCGTAGAACGGCATGCCAGGTCTCCTTTAGCTGTCGAGCGTCAGAAACAGATTATTCAACGATTCCGCCAGCGTCGGGTGCGCAAAGACGCCTTCCTTGATCGTGGTATACGGCAGTCCGCCCATCATCGCCACCTGGAGAACCGCCATGATCTCGCCACCCTCGAGCCCGAGGATGGCGCAGCCCAGGATCTGTTGCGACTCCGCGTCCACGACCGCCTTCATCACGCCGCGCGTTTCCCCGACCTCGCGCGCCCTGGCCACGCGATCCATGGGCAACTTCGCCACCCGTACGTTGCGCCCCTGCCTCCGCGCCTCCGTCTCGCTCAGGCCGACCCTGCCCAGTTGCGGGTCGATGAACACGGTATAGGGCACCAGTCGCTCGCGCACCGAGGCGTTGCCGCCTTCCAGCACGTTCGCGCGCGCGATTCGAAAATCGTCGTACGAGATGTGGGTAAAAGCGGGTCCGCCGCGGACGTCGCCCAGCGCGTACACGCCGGGGACGCTGGTCTGGAGTCGATCGTCGGTCCGAATGAAGCCGTGCGCGTCCGGCTGGATGCCCGCGCTGGGCAGATCCAGCTGCTCGGTATTGGGAACACGCCCGGTGGCCACCAGCAGGTGTGATCCGTCCAGCCCACGCTCCGCTCCATCCGCCGAACGCACTTTCAGCTGGACGCCGTGCGAGTCCCCCGCGACGTGGAGCGCCGTCGTCTCGAGCAGGACTTCCAGTCCGTCCTGTCGCAGAATTTCGGCCACCGCGTCGGCAATGTCCGGGTCTTCGCGGGGCAGAAGTCGCGGGCCACGCTGCACGAGCGTGACCCGGCTGCCGAAACGACGAAACATCTGACCGAATTCCAGGCCCACGTAGCCTCCGCCCAGCACGATCAAATGCTCCGGCACGTGGACAAGCTCCATGATGCGCGTCGAATCCAGCCAGTCGATGCCGTCCAGTCCGGGGAGCGACGGCACGGCCGGCCGCAACCCGGTGTTGATGAACACCAGCCGCGACTCGAACCGACGTCGCGATGGATCAATATTGGGCGACTCCACTTCGACGGCATGCGGTCCGACGAAATGCGCCGTTCCGCGCACCAGCGTCAGCCCAGCGGTGTTGTCAATCGAGCGTTGGCTGCCGGCGCGCCAGCTCTGGACGGTGGCTTCCTTGCGCGCATGGACGCGCTCCAGGTCGATCTCGATCTGACCGTCGGGCACGTGGACGCCGTACTCCGCCGCTCGGCGAACGACGTCCGCTACACGCGCGCTGGCGACCATCGTCTTGGTTGGCGTGCAGCCAACGTTGACGCACGTGCCACCCACGTTGGCCGCCTCGACCAGCACTGTTTGCCGACCCGAGCGAGCCAGCTCGCGAGCGAGCGGCGTGCCGCCCTGACCCGACCCGATGACCAGGGCATCGATGCTCTCGACGCCCGGCTGAGCAGCTGTCATAGCGCTAAAAGGCTACTCGGAATTCGCTGAGCGACGGCTGAGGGGCGCAATGTTGCACACTGTTGACTTGCGGTGAACGCGTGAACGAGTACGTCCTGGCGCGTGGCCTTTATCGCGGCGCGATCTGCCTCGTGGTGCTCGTCGTGCTGATCGCTCTCGGCCTCGAGCTCAAGTGGCTGCTGTTGCAGCTGTTTGCCGCGGGCATGGTCGCCGCGGCAATGTCCCCCGTCGTCAATTTGATGACCGCCTCGACGCGCGCGCAATCCTGGCGATGGCGGCCGCCGGCCGCCCTGGTGGTCATCGCCGTGTATCTGGTCGTCGGTGGATTCTTCCTGGTGCTGAGCGCAATTCTGGTCCAGGCGCTGCTCGAGCAGGGCGCCACGCTGGTGCAAGAGGTGCCGCGCATCGCGGCCAAGCTGCAGGACTGGTACACCGTTCTGAGCGCGCGTTCGACCCTGCTCGCCGAGCTGGACCCGTGGACACTCCTCGGCGGCACACGTGGCATTAGCGAGTGGGCCATTTCGATGCTCGGCAACGTGTTGAACGCTGCCACGCTGGTGTTTGCAATCTTCGGCGGCGCGATCAACGTCATCTTCGTCCTGTTCGTCGCGCTGTATTTGACACTCGACGGCAGCGCGATTTGCGACTACCTGCTGGTATTTCTGCCGCGCAGCCGCCGCGTTCAATCGCGTCGTCTGGTCGGGCAGATCTCGACGCGCCTGGGCCAGTGGTTCGTCGGCGAGGCCATCGTGTGTTTGATCGTGGGCACCGGCGCCGCCATCGCGTTCGGCATTCTCGGTGTGCCGGGCGCCGCCTTCCTGGGCGTACTGTGGGCCGTGGCCGAGTTGATTCCCGGCATTGGACCGTTCATTGCCGCGATTCCGTCGATTGCGCTCGGCTTTATCGGCGGCTTCGAGACCGGCATCGCCGCGACAGTCTTCACGTTGATCTGGAGCCAGATCGAAAACAACGTCATCGTGCCGCGTGTGATGGGCCACGCCGTCAAGCTCAACCCGCTGGTGGTGCTGGTAGCGGTCTTCACCGGCTACGAGCTCATCGGTCTGGCGGGCGCGCTGTTCGCGGTGCCGGTGGCCGCCTCACTGGCGGTGATTGTCGACGAGTTCCACCACGAGCGGCTCCTCAGCGAACAGGACAGTCTGAACGGACAGACAGTGAGCGCGTGGTCGATCTCCGAGACGAACTGAACGCGAACGGCACTCACGTCCAGCCGGATACGCCGCAGGTCCAGCTGCGGCTCCTCGCGCGCCTGGGTCAGGCGCTGTGCACCGGCGGCGACCCGGTCAGCTCAACGCGCGACGCGTTGTTGCGTGTCACGAGGACATTCGGCATACAGGACATCGAGATCGGTGTCCTGCCGACGTTGGTCTTCATTCGCGCTGGCCAGGATGCTCCCGCGGTCGAGGTGGCATCGGTGGCCGCCTCCGGACCCGACAAGACCCTGCGGCTTGACCAGATCAGCGTGCTGTACGCGATCGTGCGGCAGGTGGAGTCCGGGCGACTCTCAGCAGTGGACGCCATGGCGCGCGTCGACGAGATGTGGCGATTGCCACCCCGCTTCGGCCTGGCCGCGCGCGTGCTCGGGCATGCGATTCTCGTCGTTGGCCTCGGGTTGATCCTGACCCCGCGTCTCAACGCGCTGATCTGGTGCGTCGGTCTGGGTCTGCTGGTCGGCCTGGCCAAGGAGCTGGGCGAGCAGTGGGAAACCACCGACGTCCTGCTGCCGGTGGTCGCCTCGTTGCTCGTGTCCTTGATCGTCTTTCGGGCGACAATGGCCGGCCAGATCGTCTCGCCGCTGCTGCTCCTGATTCCGCCGTTGATCACGTTTCTGCCAGGTGGCATGTTGACGACCGCAATGATCGAGCTGGCGGATGGTAATCCGATATCCGGAGCCACTCGGCTCATCGCCGGCGCCACGCAGGTCCTGCTGCTGGTGTTTGGCATCGTCGCCGGCGAAAGTCTGGTCGGGATCGCGGCCGATCAGGCGTACGCGATACGGACCGACAATCTCATCGGCTGGTGGGCGCCCGTCGTCGGTCCGCTCGTGTTCGCGATTGGCATCGAGCTGAATTCGGTCGGTCCGCCGCGGTCGCTGCCCTGGCTCATCTTCGTGGTGTACGTCGCGTGGGCCGGTGAGTCGGTCGGCAGCGCGACCCTCGGCGGCTATGTGGGCGGTTTCTTCGGCGCGCTGGTGATGACTGTCGTGGCGTACACCGTGGACCGCTTTCCGAGTGCGCCTCCGTCGCGCGTTCTGTTTTTGCCGGCGTTCTGGCTGCTGGTTCCAGGTTCGCTTGCCGTGGTGAGCGTTGCCGAGCTGGTGGGCAGCGATCTGGAAGTGTCAGTGGCGAAACTGACCGCGACGGCTTTCACCATCGTGGCGATTGCGCTGGGTGTGCTCGTGGGCGTGGCCGTCTCGCGCCGAGCGAGGCGATGACGCGCGACTCCCTGGGTCGTGTGACGCGGGCCATGCCCCACACTAACATGTCGCAACGTGGACGACTGAATTCGCCGATCGATTCGACGCTGGGCGCCAGCTGGCTTCGAAGCTGACCGAGCTCGAGGGACCCGACACGGTGGTGCTCGGGCTGCCGCGGGGTGGCGTGCCGGTCGCGTACGAGGTCGCCGTCGCGCTCCGCGCGCCACTCGACGTCTTCGTGGTTCGAAAACTCGGTGTGCCAGGCCACGAGGAGCTGGCGATGGGCGCCATCGCCTCAGGCGGCGTGCGCGTCGTCAACCGATCGGTCATCGAAGAGCTGGGCATTCCGCGCAGCGTTTTCGACGCGGTGGCTGCTGACGAGCAGCAGGAGCTCGAGCGGCGCGAGCGGCTGTACCGCGAGCAACGTCCACCACTGGAAGTCCGCAACAAATCGGTGATTGTGACAGACGACGGTCTGGCCACCGGTTCGACGATGCGCGCGGCGACCGCGGCGCTGCGGCAGCGCGAGCCCACGCGAATCGTGGTCGCCGCGCCAGTCGCGGCCGCGGCCACCTGCGCCGCGCTGCGGCCGGAGGTGGACGCCGTTGTGACGGTCATCCAGCCGGAGCCATTCCACGGCGTCGGCGCGTGGTACGCGGACTTCCGCCAGACGACCGACGACGAGGTTCGCGCGCTGCTCAGCGCGGCGGCGGGAGCGTGACCGCATCGAGCACCGCACGCGCGTCTTCCAGCATCTTGCGCTGCAAGCCACCCATCGGGTACTCGAGGCCAACCACCAGTGTCAGCGCCACGTTGACCTGGTCCAGCGCCGCGCGCGTATCTGGAGTGGAGCCGGCGCGGAGATCGTCGATCAACACGTCGCGCAAACGTGCAATGCGTTGCTCCGCGACGTCTACCTCCGCCTTCAGCTCCGCTGGCGGCTTCTGAATCGCGTCATCCAGCAGGTGGAGTGCCTGGCTCCGCAGCTCGAGGGCCGACGGCTGCTGGCTCACCCGGCAATCCTGAAATAGTCCTGCGGACGGGACGCGGAGTTCTTGCCGGCCGTCACCAGCACGGCACGCTGGGTGTAGCCACCGGCCAGCGCCCCCAGCGAGGCGAGTCTCGACATCATGCGCAGGTCGCGCCCGGTCAGCGCCTGCAGGCCGTGGACTACCAGCGGCGCCAGCACACCGAGGCCCAGCGCGCCGAAACGATAGGCAGCGCCAGGCCGCGGCTCGTCCAGCGGCGCTCGAACGCGCTCGCGTCGCAAGCGCAGATCCATGCCGGCCGTCAGCGCCAGCTCGAGGCAGCTCGCGACCAGCGCCAGACGCTCCAGACGCCGCCGGCTGCCACGCGCGACCGGCAGGCGGTCCAGCACCAGGCTCAACAACGCCGTTGCCGTCGCGGTGCCCGAAGTTCCGAACAGCGCGGGCAGCCAGCGGTAAGCCACCGCCCAGAACGGCGTACTCGTCGCCGAGAGCAGCGAACCGGTGTACGTGGCCAGTACGCCACCGGAGACCGCCGCCGGTACTCCGAACCAGCGTGCCAGCCGACGCGCCCTATCGAGCCCGAACGCGTCGGCGGCAAGCTGCGCCGCCGCCGCCAGTCCGCTGGAACTCCCAAATGCCAGCAAGGTCCACGAGCCGATGCTCATGGGCGACGTCGGGCGAATGACGCGCAGCATGTTGTACCAGCGCGTCGGCGTCTTCAAATCCGCGATCAGCAAGAGCGGGCTGACCAGGGCGCCGCCAAGCGCAACGTAGCGTCCAGCGCTGACGAGCGACCGGTCGCGACGATAGCCGAGCAGGTCGACGACGCCGGCGATCACCTGCGCGGCACCCGCGAGGCCGCCGACGAAGAGGTAGGTGGTGATCAACCACCGCCACTCGGTCGGCTTGAGCGCCGGGCGTCCGTAATACGTGGGCGGCGGACTGTCGGCGGGTACCGAGCCGAGGACGTCGACCGCATGACGCCCGTAGGGACTCCGCCGTGTCTCCATCACGAGGATCGCCGCATGAACAGCGCCGCGGTGGCCAACGCGATGCCGGCCATCGCCGCCAGGCCGCGCACCAGCCCCGGCATCATTCGAGTCGACGGCAAGCTCGGCGCCGCCGGCAGGTTGTAGACTTCGGGCCGATCGGTCAGCAGAAAGAACGCGCGCAGGTCGCCGACTCCACCGGTCGTGCCGAGTCCGCCGTCGGCGGCGGAGTCCCCGTACACGTAGGCGCTGTCGACTCCCGCCGCGTGCAAGCTCTCTACGCGCCGGCGGGCCCGATCGTGAAGGTCCTCCAGGGGTCCGAACTGGATCGAATTCGTGGGGCACGCTTTGGCGCAGGCCGGCTCGAAGCCGCCCTTGAGACGGTCGTAGCACAGCGTGCATTTGTGCGCCTTGCCGTCGTCGAGGTCCAGCTCCACCACTCCAAACGGGCAGGCCGGCACACAGTAGCCGCAGCCATTGCAGATGTCCTGCTGGACGACGACCGTTCCGAACTCCGTCCGGAACAGCGCCCCGGTCGGGCACGCCTCCAGGCAGCCGGCGCGGTCGCAATGCTTGCACACGTCGCTCATCATCAGCCAGTTGCTCTGGAACGGCTGCATGACGGTCGCACCCTCGACGTGCTCGACGAAGCGCACGTGCCGCCACGTCGAGGCGGACAACGCACCGGTGTTGTCGTAGCTGTTGCCGGTCAGTCCAATGTTGTCGGCCGGCAGGAGGTTCCATTCCTTGCACGCGACTTCGCACGCCTTGCAGCCGATGCACAGCGTGGTGTCGGTGAAAAACCCGTATTTGCGGCCGGGTTCGATGCGTACCCCGGCCGTCAGCTCGGACTCGCTCATAAACCAGCCCCCGCGCCGTTCTGTACGCGGCCAACACCCGTCCGGCCGCGTGCCAGTCGGCCCTTGCGCACGTTGCACGTGAATGCCTTGCCTTCGTGGATAGAGCTGTTTGGATCGGCCACGATCGCCGACAGGGTGTTGACCACATCACCTGTCGCGTATCCGTGCCAGCCGAAGTGCCAGGGCAGCCCGACCTGATGGATGGTCCGTCCGTCGATCTCGAGCGGCCGCAGGCGATCGGTGACGAGCGCTTTGGCTTCGATCTCGCCACGCGCCGTCGACACCACCACCCAGTCCAGGTTTTGGACCTGGAGCGCTTCGGCCAGCGCGTGTGAAATTTCGGCGAACGCCTCGGGCTGCAATTCCGCCGTACTCGGCACCAGGCGGGTGGGAATACCTCCGGAGTGGTGCTCCGTCAGGCGATAGGTGGTGATGACATACGGGTAGCGGGGGTCGCCCACCGCGTGGTACGGGTTGTCTGGCCGGGCCCACTTCTTGGCGACCGGATTGTCCTGGCGCACATACATCTGGTTCTTCACCGGTGACTCCACCGGCTCGTAATGGGTAGGCAGCGGGCCGTCCTTCAATCCAGAAGGCACGAAAAGCCACGCCTTGCCGTCAGCAGCCATAATGAACGGCGACTTGCCGTCGAGCGCATCCATGCCGGACAGCGGACCGTTGTCGAAGTCGGGCTCGTAATCCGGCCTTTTGTCGAGCACGAAATCGGGCTTGTCCGCGCCGACCCAGGCGCCCTTCTTCTCCGGACCGCCGTCCGGGTCCCAGTAGACGTACTTCTTGCGCTCGGACCACGGCTTGCCGGACGGATCGGCCGAGGCACGGTTGTACATGATCCGCCGGTTGCTCGGCCAGGCAAACCCCCAACCCAGGTGCGTGCCTGGCCCGTCCGGTGGGTCGGGCGTGCGCGAGCGTGCCTGGTTGTGGTCGTTGCTCGGATACACACCGGTATAGATCCAGACCCCGCACGCGGTCGTGCCGTCGTCCTTCAGGTCTCTGTAGTCGGCGATCTGCTCGCGCTCCGGCCAGGTGTAGCCGTTGATCTCCTTGAGGATGGCTTCTGCGGAGGGCTCCTGGCGTGGTCCGCTGGTCGGGTAGTCCCACGTGAGGGCTTGAATGGGTTGGTCCCTGGGGTCGAGGCTGTCGGCGTACAGCTCCTTGAGCCTGCGGCCGAGGTGATAGAAGAACCACAGGTCCGACCGGCAGTCGCCGGGCGGCTCGACGACCTTGTCGTGCCACTGCACCAGGCGCTGGGTGTTGGTGAACGTGCCCTCCTTCTCGCCGGGCATCGCCGCGGGCATCAGGAAGATCTCGGTCTTGATGTCCCGCGGACGCAGGTCGCCGGCGAGCGCCTCCGGGGAACGGTACCAGTAGGAGGCGGTTTCATTCTCGAACATCTCGCGCACGACCATCCATTCGAGGTTGGGCAGCGACTCGCGAATCATGTGGGTGTTGTGCCCGCCGACAACCGGGTTCTGTCCAACCAGCAGCAGGCCGCGAATGGCGCAGTCGCGAATGGCGAGCATCATCGGCAGTTGCGAGTGGTCGCCAATCAGCTTCGGCAGAAATTGATAATTCCACTCGCCGCGGGGATCGACGCTGTCGCCATACCACGCGCGCAGCAGGCTGACCACGTACTTGGGGAAGTTGTGCCACCACCCCGTCGGCGGCGCCTCGGACTCGAGGTAGTCGCGTAGCGAGGTGTGCGGCTGACGCGCGCTCGGCTGCGGCAGGTAGCCTGGCAACAGGTTGTACAGCGTGGGCACGTCCGTGCTGCCCTGGATGCTGCAGTGGCCGCGCAGTGCGAGGATGCCGCCGCCGGGCCGGCCGATGTTGCCCAGGAGCGTCTGGATGATTGCGGCGGCGCGGATCATCTGTACGCCGGTGGTGTGGTGGGTCCAGCCGACGGCGTAGCACCACGCCATCGTCCTGTCGGGTCCGGAGTTGCTGCAGATCGTCTCGGCTACCTTCAAGAAGGTTTCGCGTGGACAGCCCGTGACGCTCTCGACGACCTCCGGCGTATACGCGGCATAGTGTCGGCGGAGGATCTGATACACGCAGCGGGGGTCTTGCAGCGTCGGATCGCGCGGCGGCGCCTGTTTCGTGAGCAGGTGCGCTTTCTTTTTCCGCTGTTCGGGATCGCTGGTCTCGTGACTGTAGTGCTCGGCCAACGACGCGGGAACATCCATCCCGCGGTACTGCCACGTGTCGCCGGCGTAGTCGACTTTGTCGGCTTCCCATCCGGAGAAATAGCCGTCCAGCTCACCCGGATTGGCATAGCCATCCTCGATAATCGTCGAAATGTTGGTGTAATTGAGCACGTACTCCTTGAACCAGCGATCGTGTTCGAGGATGTAGTTGATCAGCCCGCCCAGGAAGGCGAGGTCAGAGCCCGCGCGCACCGGTGCGTAGATGTCCGCCAGCGCCGAGGTACGGGTAAAGCGCGGATCGGCATGAATGATCGTGGCCCCGTTCTTTTCCTTCGCCTGGAGTACGAAGCGGAAGGCAATCGGATGGTTTTCGGCCATGTTCGAGCCCATGATCATGACGCAATCGGCGTTGGCGACGTCCCACTGGGCGGTCGTCGCCGCGCCGCGCCCGAAGCTGGAGCCCAGACTGGGCACCGACGAGCTATGTCATATGCGGGCCTGGTTTTCGATGAACACCATGCCCAGCCCGCCTCCGCACAGCTTCTTGATCAGGTAGTTCTCCTCGTTGTCGCACGTGGCCCCGCCAAGCTCGGCCATGCCCACGGTGTGGTTGACCAGCGTGCCATTCGGCAATTGCTCGACGAACGTCTCGTCGCGGGTCCGCTTCACGAGCTGCGCGATGCGCTCCATCGCCCACTCGAGCGACACCTCCTCCCAGCGATCGGAGAATGGGCGGCGGTACTTGACTTTCGTGAGCCGGTTGGGGTTCTGAATCCAGCTCAGCGTCGCCGCGCCCTTGGGACACAGGGTGCCCTGATTGATAGGGCTGCGCGGATCGCCCTCGACATGGATGATGTCGTTTCCGCGAGCGTAAACGAGCTGGGCACAGCCGACCGCGCAGTACGGGCAGATGCTGCTGCCGATCCTGTCGGCCGTCTCGAGACGCGGCCGCAGATGGCGCGACCCGCTGGACTCGGCGGCGGTGGAGAACGGACTCTGGCCACGAAGCTGACGCGGCACCGCCCAATCGCGCAAGGCCTCCGCGACCTGACGGCCCGAGACCACTAGCGATCGACCTCGCGCACGTCGACGACGACCCCACCAGTGAGGTTCGGCTGGCCGTCGAAGCGCACCGCCAGACGCGCCCCGCGGGTCTGGTAATCGGACAGCTGGTCGGTGCCCAATCGGGTGCGGTTGGTGAGCGTGAGCAGGTACACCTGGCCCGAGTCGGTGAGCAGCCGCAGGCGTTGCTCCTGGTGCGCAATCACTCTGCCGCTGACTTCCACTCCTTTTCACGCTACCTGGCACGATGGGCGCGCAACTTGATTAAAGTCACGTTTCGCACCGAAGAACTACTGCGTCGCCGTCGCGATGCAACGCCGCAGCTCCTCGACCGCCGCGGGGTCGCCCTCCACCTCGACATGGCTCGGCTCGCCGAAACCCGACCGGTTCCAGACCCACCGCAGCACGGCCGCCGGCGGGCCGCTCAACGTCACGTCGGGCAACGCCTGGCCCGCGCCATCCTCGATGCTGACCGCGCCCGGGCGCGTACTTACCCGCCACGCGGCGCCATCGGTGCGCACCGCGTACGTCCGCCCCGGCGAGTGGGCCAGGACGTCGGTGAAGTAGCTGCTCCACTCCGAGACGCCGTACGCCACGAAGACTTTCAGCAGCTCGTCGATGCCGTCGACGGCGAGGTCGTCCGGGATCGGCGCGACCGGCTGCCGAGTTCCCAGCTCCGCGTCGATGCGATGGATGACCGTCTCGTGCGCCATCCGTCGGATCCAGAAGCCCACGCTTTGATCCGGCCGGTACCAGGAGCCAGCGTGATCCTCCGGCCTATGGACGGCGAATTCGGAACGCAGGTCGGCATACGCTCGGTCGAGCAGCGCCAGCGGCTCCTCTTCGGCGCGCTCCTCCGGCGGCCAGGACTCCGGCTCGACGCCCTTGCGCATCGCGACGGTCTTCTGCAGGTAGACCTCGCCAACGTGGCGGGTCAGGTCGGCGACGCTCCAGCCCGGGCAGCTCGGCACTGGCGCGCCCAGGTCGCCCGCCACGACGGACCGCAAGCGGTCGAAGTCGGCCGCGAGGCACTCGAGGAAGCGCGAATACTCCATGCCGAACGGTAACCGTACATCTGACGCGGACGCAACGCGCGCGTGCCTGCCACAATGGGCCGACATGGCCGACGTCTCGACGCATACCGCCAGCCTGCGCTTCCTGGGTTACTCGGACCAGGGCGGACGCCCCCACGGCATCCAGATCATGGTCCGCAATGAGCACGCGTATATCGGGCAGGGTCGCTTCGGCGGCTTCTCCATCGTCGACGTTTCCAACCCCCGCCAGCCGAAGCCGGCCGGCTTCGTGCCGACCGCGCCCGGCACGCTGAACATCCACCTGCAAGTCCACGACGACCTGCTGCTGGTGGTCGACGGCGCCAACCTGTTCCGCGTCTACGGCAGTTGGGAAGCGTATTACGCACAGTCGATGCAGGGTTGGTCCAGCGCCCAACTGGGGCAGCGCGGTGTCGACTTCATGGCCGGCATGCGCGTCTACGACGTCTCGAAACCCGCCGAGCCGCGGCAGATCGGCTACCTCGACATCGACGGTCTGGGCCTCCACCGCATCTGGTACGACGGTGGCCGCTACGCCTACGCCTCCGCCTTGCTGGAGGGCTTCACCGACCACATCCTGCTCATCATCGACATGGCCGACCCGACCCATCCCCGCGAAGCCGGGCGCTGGTGGGTGCCGGGCATGTGGCGCGCCGGCGGCGAGGTCCCATCCTGGAGCAGCGGCCGCGTCGCCCTCCACCACGCGCTGGTCGCCGACGGCATTGCCTACGGCTCGTGGCGTGACGGCGGACTGACCATTGTCGACGTCCACGATCCGGCCCACCCGCAGCTGCTGGCCCACCGCAACTGGCGTCCACCGTTCGGTGGCGGCACGCACTCCGCGCTGCCGCTGCCGGATCGGGGCCTGCTGATCGAGGCCGACGAGGCGGTCCTCGAAGGCTGCGCGGATGGCACCAAATACGTGTGGGTGTTCGACGTGCGTGAAAAAAGCAATCCCGTGTCGATTGCCACGTTTCCCGTGCCTTCGGAACAGGACTACTGCCGCGCCGGCGGAAAGTTCGGTCCGCACAACTTGCACGAAAACCGTTCGGGCAGCTTTCAGAGCTCCGAGATCATTTTCGTGACTTATCAGAACGCCGGCCTGCGCGTGTTCAGCATTGCCAATCCGTTCCGCCCGGAGGAAATCGCCGCGTTCGTTCCCACGCCGCCGCCCGACCTGACACCCTCACAACCCATCGCCTCCGCCGATGTCTTCGTCGACCAGCGCGGGCTGGTGTATCTGACGGACGCCGCCTGCGGCTTACATATCCTGGAGTTCGCGCACTAGCGCAACTCCCTCTCCATCTGGGAGAGGGCCGGGGTGAGGGCTCACTGGACGCGCTGATACGTGGCCCTCTCCCGCCGCTAGCGCGGCGACCTCTCCCAGAGGGAGAGGTGGAGAGGTGGTAGAGTGGGTCCCCTCTGGGGAAACCTTTCTACGCGGCGCGAGGTTCGGCGCCCGTGTCTGCCTCCGGCAACCAGTCGATCCGTGCCCTGGCGCTCACCGGGTGCGCGCGCAGCAGGCGCACCAGCCGACCTCGCAGCCGGCGGTCCAGCACAATCAGATCGGGACCGACGGAGGTGGCCATCCGCAAACACCCGCCCGCGTCCCGCGCGCGCATGACCACCGCGCCGCGGCGCCGCCAGCGCTCGCTCTCGGCTTCGGTCTGCTCGCGGTCCACGCCGGCAACCACAACCAGCGCTCGGCCGCGGCGCGCTGTCTCCAGACTGATCACCTGCATCTGCCGCCAGCCTCGCACGTGCCCTCAGCGCGCGCATCACCCGACTGACCGGTTGGCGCCCCGCCTCCTGGCCAGGTGAGCCCCTCTGCCGTGCCTCAAGCGAGAAGGTGTGCAAGCCAGCCCCGTGCGACGTCGCCCTGCGCGGCCTGGAATTGCCGCAGGAACGGCAGGCCCGGTGGCGGCGGCTGGAGCGCGCCCCACGTAAAGAAGCCGGCGATGGCCGCCACCGCGGGCAGCAGTTGCCGCCGCTCGGGGAGCTCGCCAGGATACAGCGCGAGCACGTCGTCGGGTGTCGGACCACCCTGCATGGCCACGCTCGGCGCAAAGAACAGCACGTCCAGCCAGGCGGCACCCTGGCGGGCGTGCGGCCAGTCGACAAAAGCAACGGAGTCCGGCGCGAGAAGCACGTTGTCGGCGCGAATGTCCAGGTGGACCAGGGCGTCGCCGGCCAGCGCGGCGGGCGCCTGGTTTTCGAGCGACATGAGCTGCTCCAGATTCTCGCGACACCAGTCATCCAGCCTGGTGGATTGCTCGGCGGCAAGTCGGGTCCAGTAATTGCCGAGCAGGCCCGAGCTGGTGACGTCACCCGCGTACTCGAGCGGTACGGGAGTTGGCGTCAAATACTCGCCGAGCTCCGCCAGTCCGTGCAAAACGCGCTCCAGCTCCGCGCGTCGCCACGGGAGTTGCGGTGGCGCGCCCGTCAGCTCGCCAAACATCAGCACCACCCAACCGGTCTGAGCGTCGTCGAGCGACCACAGCAGCCTGGGCACCGGGGCCCGGGCGGGCAGGCGCTGGGTGATCAGAATCTCACGGCGGTGGATCCCCGCGGCGTCAGGATTGGGCAGCGGTCCAGCCGCCTTGAGAAACACACGCCGCCCGTCATCCGCGATGGCAATCCCGGCGACTCCAGGCGAAAACCCGCCAGGCCGCGACTCCACGCGCGAAATGGGCCTGCCGAGAAACGCCTCCGTCCGCGCCCGCACGGACGCGGGCACCTCAGTCCACAACAGACGTGAGCCGCCGTGTCCCGCGAGGACGTCCCAGGGTACATCCATCACGCCGCTTACTTACTGATCGACGCCTGCCAGCTCGAGCGTTTCGGCAAAGTGGCACGCGGCCTGGTGGCCGCCGTGCACTTCGCGCAGCGGCGGGGCCTCGCGCCCGCAGATTTCTTCCGCGTAGCGGCAGCGGGTGTGGAACGCGCAGCCTGGTGGCGGATTCGCCGGATTCGGCACGTCACCCGGCAGCACGATCCGCTGCTTGTTCTGTCGTGGCGAGCTCTTCGGAATCGCCGACAGCAGCGCCTCGGTATACGGGTGCTTCGGGGTGCGATACAGCTCTTCGGACGCGGCCAGCTCGACGATTTTGCCCAGGTACATCACCGCCACCCGGTCACTGATATGCTCCACCACCGACAGGTCATGGGCAATGAACAGGTACGCGAGGTGGAACTCCGCCTGCAGGTCCTTGAGCAAGTTCAGCACCTGCGCCTGGATGCTGACGTCGAGCGCGGAGACCGGCTCATCGCACACGACCAGCTTCGGACGCAGCGCGAGCGCGCGCGCGATCCCGATGCGCTGCCGCTGACCACCACTGAATGCGTGCGGAAAGCGGTTCATGTACTGCGCGCGCAGTCCGACGCGCTGCAGCAGGTCGCGGACCTGCGCCTTGAGCTCGTTGCCCCGCGCCATGCCGTGGATGGCCAGCGGCTCCGAAACAATGTCGTACACGGTCATCCGCGGGTCCAGCGACGAGAACGGGTCCTGAAAGATGACCTGCAGCTCCTTGCGGTATGGCTTCATCGCCCGCCGCGACAGCGGCGTCAGGTCGACCATGCTGCCGTTGTGGCGGAACAGGACCTGCCCGCCGGTCGGCTGGCTGGCGCGCAGGATCATCCTGCCGGTGGTCGTCTTGCCGGATCCGGACTCACCGACCAGGCCAACGGTTTCGCCCTCATCGATGGTGAAGCTCACCCCATCGACCGCTTTGACGTGGCCGACGACGCGGCGCATGAGTCCGCGCTGAATGGGAAAGTACTTCTTGAGGTCGCGTACTTCGAGGAGGACCTGTCCGGCGTCGACCACGGTCACTGGTACAGCGTGCAGCGCACCCGGTGGTCGGCGCCGACCTCGGTCAGCGGCACCGGCTCCGGCCCCTGACACGCGGGCTTCTTCGGCGCCGGGCAGCGCGGGAAGAAGCTGCAGCCGGGTGGAATGTTGAATGGATCGGGCACACTGCCTGGGATCGCCGCCAGGCGGGCTTTCACGTCTTTGCCCAGCCGCGGCATGCTGCGCAGCAAGCCGACGGTGTACGGGTGCCGCGGTTGGTCGAACACCGCCGTCGCATCCGCCATCTCCACCACCTTGCCCATGTACATGACCGCGACGCGGTGCGCAAGTTCGGCGATGACGCCCAGGTTGTGGGTAATCATCAGGATCGCCATCCCGAACTGCGCCTGGAGCTCCTTCAGCAGTTCCAGGATCTGCGCCTGGACCGTCACGTCCAGCGCGGTTGTCGGCTCGTCGGCAATGAGCAGTCGCGGATTGCACATCAGCGCCATCGCGATCATCGCCCGCTGGCGCATGCCGCCTGAAAAGTTGTGGGGGTACTCGTACAGCCGCTGGCCCGGATTGGCAATGCCGACGCGGCCGAGCATCTCTCGGGCACGGTCGAACGCCTCGCTCCGCGTGGCGCCCTGGTGGACCATGGCCACTTCGGCCAGTTGACTGCCGATGGTGTGCACCGGCGAGAGCGAGGTCATTGGTTCCTGGAAGATCATCGCGATCTCGTTGCCGCGTACGCCGCGGATGAGTGGCCCGCGCGGGTCCGCGGTGGCCAGATCGACCTGCGAACCGTCCTTGCGTCGGAACAGCAGGCTGCCGCCGATGATGCGGCCCGCCTTCGGCGGCAGCAGCCGCAGGATCGAGTGCGCGGTCACGCTCTTGCCGCAGCCGGATTCACCCACGAGCCCGAGCGTCTCGCCCGGGGAGATGTGGAGCGTGACGCCGTCCACCGCCTTCACCACGCCGTCGTGCGTGAAGAAATGCGTCCGCAGATCTTCGACTCGCAGCAACGCGTCGGCGCCGACCAGCGCGCCTGAAGTGACATCCGAGGCCAGGACCATCAGGCCACCGAGTACGGGTCCGCGGCGTCGCGGACCCCGTCACCCAGGAAATTGAACGCCAGCACGGTAATCACAATGGCGATCACCGGTGACAAGAGCCAGGGCGCGTGCGCCAGCGTCTGGACGTTCGCGGCGTCCTGCAGCAATGTGCCCCAGCTCACCAGCGGCGGCCGGATGCCGATACCGAGGAAGGTCAACGCCGTCTCGGCCAGAATCATGCCCGGAATCGCCAGCGTCGAGATCACGATGATGTGGCCGGTGACGCTCGGAATGAGGTGGCGAACGATAATCCGCGCATCCGAGGCGCCCGCCAGCTGAGAGGCCAGCACGAATTCCTCTTCACGCAGCGAGAGCACCTTGCCGCGCAGCTGCCGCGCGAGCCACGTCCAACCGATGAACGACAGGACGATGCTGATCGCGAAGTAGACCTGCAACGGCGGCCAGTGCGGGGGAAACGCGGCCGCGAGCGCCATCCACAGCGGAATCGACGGGAACGAGCGGATAACTTCGATCGCGCGCTGAATGACGTTGTCGATCGCGCCGCCGTAGTAGCCGCTCGCCACGCCGAGCAGCGAGCCGATCACCAGACTGAGGAACACGCCCACCAGTCCGAGCGTGAGTGAGATCTGACTGCCGATTACGATGCGCGAGAACTGGTCGCGGCCAGCGCGGTCGGTCCCCAGGATGAACACGCCGATGTCGGACTGAGCGACGCCGTACAGGTGGAGGTCGGTCGGAATGAAACCCAGCAGGTTGTATGGCGTGCCGCGCACGAAGAACTCCACCGGAATCTTCACGCTCGGGTCCGGTGCGTAGGTCCGCAGCAGCGTGTCGGGGTCCGTCGTCGGGGTGAGTCCCAGAATGTGCGGATAGATTCGTCCATCGTTCACCCAGTAGATCGGCTGCGGGGGCACGTAGATTGCGGCGTCGAACCGCTGATCGGCGTCGTACGGCGCGATGAAGCTGGCGAAGACGGCCATCACGTACAGCAGGATGACGACGCCCCCGCCGATCATCGCCGCCCGATTGCGGACGAAGCGAATCCAGATCAGCTCGAACTGGCCGCGGCCGAAACGCGCCTCCTCCGCGGCTGGCGCCGCCCACTGTTCGGGAGTCGACGGCTCCGCGTCGATGCCTGGCCAGGGCGGAACCGCGTCGACTTGCGGCCCTTCGACGGCCGCGTCCTGCACGCGGGTGGTGTCAGTCATAGCGGATCCGAGGATCGGCCCAGGCCAGCGCGATGTCGGCCAGGAGATTGCCAATCAGCAACATGAACGCCAGCAGCAGCAGGAAGGTCCCGGCCAGGTACGTGTCCTGGTTCTGAAGGGCATGCAGGAACAGCGGGCCGGTCGTCGGCAGCGACAGCACGACACCCACGATCACCGAGCCCGAAATCAGATTTGGCAACTGCATGCCCGCGACACTGATCAGCGGATTGATCGCAACCCGCACCGCGTAACGATTGATGACCGCGCTTTCTTTCAGGCCTTTGGCGCGCGCGGTGGTGACGTACTGCTGGCCGAGCGTTTCGAGCAGATTGCCGCGCATGATGCGAATAAGCTGGGCAGCGCCGGCGGCGCCGATGATGATTACCGCTGGAATCAGGTGGCCGAGGAAGTCCAGGAATTTTCCAGGACTCCAGGGTGCTTGCTCCAGGTCTGCCGAGACCAGGCCACTGGCCGAGGCACTCAACCACGTCGTGGCGACGAACAGGTACACCAGGGCGAGCATGAAGTCTGGAACGCTGAGCCCCAGAAAGCCAAGCGACGTCAGGGCGACGTCACCTTTCGAGTACTGGTGGGTGGCCGAGTAGATGCCAATCGGAATCGCCACGACCCAGCTGAATGCCAGGGCCAGCACCGACAGCAGCAGCGTCATCGCGATGCGTGCGCCGATCAGGTCGGCGACGGGCTGGTGCCACTCGAACGAGTAGCCGAAATCGCCGTGCAGGCAGCCGAGGATCCAGGTGAGGTAGCGGATGTAGAGGGGTTGGTCCAGACCGTACTGGTGGCGGATGGTCTGGATGAACGCCTCGTCGCCGGACCCGCCCGAAGCCGCCGCCTGGGCCGCCAGGGCGGTCGCGTAATCACCCTGGGGCAGCTGGATGATGACAAACGTGAGAATCGAGACCAGGAAGAGGGTCGGGACCATCCCAAGCAACCGGCGGACGATGTAAGTACCCATTCAGTTACTTATTCCCCAGAGGGGACCCGGAAGGTACGCACATCCCGAGGCGGCCCTCCATCGAGGAGTTTCGCTAGCGGTTGCGTAAGAGACCCTGGCAGTGTGGGGCCCTTTCACGGGACACCCACACCGTGTGGGTGTAGGGGTCTCCCGGTGTGCACCACCGTCCCGCGACACCCATACCCTGGGGGTGTAGGGGTCTCCCCTACCCATCGACACTGCCGATGTCATCCAACCACTTCAAAAAGCCCCGGCGCCCTCGCCCGGCTCCTACCCTTTGAAGTAGAACTGCGCCGGGTCCAGGTTCCCTGGACTCATGTAAATCCAGTCCGTCACCGCCACGTCGGGAACATTCGCCATCGAGTTCTTGATCACGGGAATGGATGGCAGCGCGCCGACCGTCTCGATCGTCCAGAGGTTCTGATGCGCCAGCTGGACGATCTGCTTGCCCAGCTCAACTTGCTTCGCGGCGTCGATCGTCGCCTTGAACTGATTGAACAACTCCTGCGCCTGCGCCAGCGGACCCTCCGGCTTCTGCCCCTTGGCGCCCTGGGTGCTATACCAGATGCCGTACTGCGGCGCCATCCACGACCGCTCGTCATACGGAAACAGGTAGATAGGGTCGACGAACGGCTCCAGCGCCCGATCGGTGCCCCACTCGGCGATCTGCACCTGGTTACCCGTGGCGCGCGTCCAGAACACGGACCGTTCGGAGGACTTCACGGCGACCTTCAGCCCAACGGCGTCCCAGCCCTTGCGCACCAGGTCGATGGCATCGAAGTTGGCGCCGGAGGTTTCAATCGTCTCCAGCGTGATCTCGAGCGGCTTGCCGCCGGGCAGCGTCCGGTAGCCGTCGGCGCCTTTCTGCAGCCCCATCTCGTCGAGCAGCTGGTTGGCCTTGTCCGGAAGATACTCGGCGTACAACGCCTCGATGTCCGGCGTGTAGTACTGCGACTCGGGAATGAGCAGCGCATTGCGCTCCTTGCCGAGTCCGAAGTAGCTGACCTGGTTGATCTGCTTGCGATTGATGGCGTACGAGAGCGCCTGCCGGAAGCGGAGGTCCTGGAAGACGGGCCGAAGGTCCGCATCGTCAATGGTCTGGTTCACGAAGAACGAGACCGGCGACCCGTTGGCGTCGTCCCAGCGCATGACACGGTAGTCGCCCTTCTGCTTGTTCTCCTGGAGGAGCGAATACTTGGCGATGTCGATGTTGCGGAACTGCATGTCCAGTTCGCCGTTGACCGCCTTCAGGTTGATCGCCTCGTTGTTCTGGACCAGGTCCAGCCGGAGCTGGTCGACGTACGGCAGCTGGTTGCCCTGGGTGTCCACGCGCCAGTAGTACGGGTTTCGCTCGGCAATCAACTGGGGAGCGCCTGGACCGTACTGGGTCACGTGCCAGGCCGTCATCGATGGGCGGTCTGGATTGAGGTCGTCTGCTTTGTCGTTGAAGACCTTGTAGTCGTTGGCGCCGTTGTTGTACTTCGGGTGGAACTGCTGCAAATAGTGCTTGGGCGCATAGAACCCGAAGCGCTCGAAGTTGAGCGGCCACTGACAACCGTGGAAGGCGAGCATGCGCAGCGCCATGCCGTTGGGACCCGCGAATTTGAGGGTGATGGTCTCCGGGCCCTGCGCATCGAGCTGCATCGCCTGGCCATTGATGACCCACTCGGGCGGTGGCGCCGGGTTCAGGTTGGTGTCCAGGGCGATGTCGTTCCACCAGAACAGGATGTCGTCGGTGGTGAACGGCTGTCCATCCGACCACTTGAGGCCCTGCCTGAGGTGGAGCGTTAGTTGTGAGCCGTCGTTGTTGAAGTCCCACTTCTCGACCAGGCCGGGTCCGATCTGGTCCTTTGGATCGCGGGGCCAGCGCAGCATCTGGTCGTAGTTTTCGCGGCCATACGCGTGAAAGTCGGCGGGGCCTTTCCAGGCCAGCCGCCAGGTGCCACCGTAGTTACCGACCTGTTGGATCGGCTGGACGACCTGCGGATTGGCAGGCAAGCGCTGGTCGACCGCCGGCAGCTGGCCGGCCTTCACCATCTGGGCCAGCCCGGGCGCCTCGCCAAACGTGGTCGGGACCGGCGCGGGCGCACCGGTTGGCGCGGCCTGCGCTGGCGCGGCGGCCGCCGTGGTCGGCTTCGGCGCGGCCGTGGCGGGCGCCGCTGTGGGAGTCGTCGGCGCTGACGGTGAGCACGCGGCCAGCAGGCTGGCGCCAGCGCCGAGAGCCAGCAAACGCATGAACGTACGGCGCGTGATATGGGAACCCACACCGCCCCTTGGACCAAACATGTGTCGAAACCTCCGCGGCCCTTGCCGCCCTACCCGGCTGTTCGCGCTAACGTACGCTACTGCCGGCGGCCGCGCAAGCACGCGGGCTGCTCCTCGACGCGACCGATCTGGTCCGCCTGGCGTCGACAGTGAGCGCTCTAGACACCTTGACACGGGCTCGATACTGACACGCGGTACACCTTCACCTTGTAGATGGGAACTGTCAATGGCGTCTCGAGCAGATGCGCTCAAGGCCCTGCCTTTGTTCGGCGGCCTGAGCGGCAAGGATCGCGAGATCATCGCGCGCTGCATGGATGAGCTGAGTTTCGCCCAGGGCGCGACGCTCATCAGCGAAGGCCGCACCAATCACACCTTCTTCGTTCTCGTCGACGGTGAGGTGGACGTGGATATCGCCGGCCAACCGCGGCGCACCCTGCGTCGGGGCGACTTCTTCGGCGAAATCAGCATGCAGCATCGCATTCCCGCCACCGCCACCGTCGTGGCCCGCACGCCCGTCGACGTCTTCATCATGAGCCACGAGCAGTTTGGAGCGCTGTGCGTCTCACCCGACGTGGTCGCCCGCCTGCAGGCGGCGATCAA
This sequence comes from Chloroflexota bacterium, assembly GCA_019247515.1. GTDB lineage: Bacteria > Chloroflexota > UBA6077 > UBA6077 > CF-72 > CF-72. Next base: position 51,018 of record JAFAOS010000460.1, read on the forward strand.
CGACCGACTGATCGCCGATCGCCGCGCGATCTCCGGCGGCTCCGCCTGACCAACCATTCGGTTCACCTGGAATACGGCGGATTGGCCGGAGGTTGATGGTGTGCGGATATTCATGAGCCAGACCGACCCGAATGCTCCGCGCAATGCGATCAACATCGACGTCATCCAGCAATTCCGTCAAAACGACGGGAAGATAGAGTCCGGGATGTTCAAGGGCGCGCGCCTCCTCCTGCTCACGACCACGGGTGCGAAAAGCGGCCAAACGCGGGTCAACCCGCTTGCCTTCACCCGCGACGGGCACAACTACGTGGTCATTGCCTCCAAGGGTGGTGCGCCATCGCATCCGGATTGGTACCGCAATCTCGTGGCGCATCCCGACGTGACGGTGGAGGTCAGCACCAGCGACGGGAGCAGGCGGTTCGCGGCGCGCGCCCGCGTCGCCCAGGGCGCGGAGCGCGACCGGCTGTTTGCCGCCCAGGCGGCAGTTATGCCTGGTTTTGCCGAATATCAGCGCAAAACGTCGCGACAGATTCCAGTGGTCGTGCTCGAACCCCGCTGAACCGACCGACCGCGGCGCCGGCCGCGTATAAGGACTCTGTGAGGACGATGCGTCGATAGACCCTTCGCCACGTGGTTCGGCACGCTTGCTGCTGGCGATTGACTACGCATGATCAGCACGCGGGTTGCTGGCAGGTGTCGTGGTCACGCGGACACCTGGCGGCGGGCGGCAGCGCTGGCCCCACGTGAGCCCAGGAGCCCGGGCACCGTGACCCGAGGCCCCGCGTGGACGTTCGCAGCAGGCGTGGTCCTGGGTGTAGCGGCGACCCTGTACGGAGTGCTCGGTCAGGTCCGTCCTGCGGAGATCCAGCCGTACTTGCCGCAGCTGCACGCGTACGCGTCGCACAGCGTGTCCGACCAGGCGCTCGATAACGCGGTCGTCGTCAGCCTGGTCCAGTAGCGGCGCCCATCAACCCCCTCAACGCCCAATCTAGATCACGACTGTCATCGCCGCTGGCGCGTGTGCGACGCATAGTCCTCAGAATGACGTTGCCACGTTGGGTGTAGCCTTACGGCAGTCAGACTTCGCGTCTTTCGCGGTCGAGATCGATGCCCTGAGCTATACCGGATGGACAACCCGCACCTTCGCACTCGCGCTCGCTTTGAACCATGACTGAGCGTCTCAGCCGCGGACCGTCACGATCCCGATCGCTCCGTCGCGCGCCGACGTTGGTGCTCATGCTCGCGGTGGCAATCGTGGCAGCAGTCGTCGTGCTGCGAAGCGCGCCGGCCGCGCAGTCGCCGGCGGTCACGCCGGGTGCACCGTCCAGCCCGCCCGCAACACCAGCCACGGCGAGCTCGTCGAGGCCAAGCGCGCCGGCGCTCGTTGCCACGGTCAACGGACTCGTCGATCCCGCCGTCGGGGCCTACGTGCAGCGCGCCGTCTCGACAGCAGACGCGAGCCACGCGAGCGCGCTCGTGATCGTGCTCGACGCGTCTGGCGGTCTGGACGCCCCGATGCAGCAGGTGGCCCAGGCGCTCGCCGGCAGCTCGACTCCGACGCTGGCATTCATCCCGCCCGGGCAGGCCAGCACGGCGGACACCCGGCTTGCCCAGTCCGCCGCACTGGTCGCCGCGCCAGCAACGCCAGACGTGCAGGCCTTCCTGCGCGCCGCCGACGGACAGACGGTGCAGACGCCGGCTGGACCCGTGCCGCTGGCCACCGCGAGCGCACCAATCACGACCTTCGAGATGGACCCGACCGAGGCGATTGGCCACCGGCTGCTGGACCCCACGACCGCCTACCTGTTGTTCGTGCTCGGCCTCTTCGCCGTGCTCGTGGAGCTGGCTCACCCGGGCTCGTTGTTGCCGGGCGCGACCGGCATCGCGTGTCTCACGCTGGCCTGCATCGCGTTCGCCGCGCTGCCCACGAACTGGCTTGGCGCGGTGGTGATCGTCGCCGCCGTGGGTCTCATGGCAGTCGAGCTCAAGGCGGCAACACACGGAGCGCTCGTACTGGCTGGAGCGGTGTGCCTGATCGTCGGCTCTCTCTTGCTCTATGCCGTGCCTGGCGGTGGCTTGCCGATTCACACCGAGGTCAGCATCGCCCCGAGCGTGCTGGTTGCGATGGCCGCGATCGGGCTCATCGGTGGCTTGTTGCTGGTGCGCATCGCTCGAGGGATCCGCGCGCTCCCTTCGGTGCTCAACCCCACACAGTTGATTGGCGCGTACGGCACCACGCGCAGCACGCTCGATCCAGACGGCGTCGTGCACGTTGGTGGCCAGCTCTGGTCCGCGCGGACGCGCGGCCGGCGCCTGGACGCGGATCAACCGGTGCGCGTCGTCGCCCGCCGCGGTCTTGTGCTGGAAGTGGAGTCCGCGACGGTGGGTGCCGCGACTCGGAAAGGAACGTTGTCATGATCCCGTTGATCGTCAATCTCGTCGTTCTGCTGCTGGTCCTCGGGGTGGTGGCTGGCATCGTGACCCAGTCGGTCCGCATCGTGCGCGAGTACCAGCGCATCGTGCTGTTCCGCCTGGGGAAGTGCGTCGGTGTTCGGGGGCCCGGACCCGTGTGGATGATTCCGTTCGTCGATCGGCCCGTGCTGGTTGATATGCGCGAGCTGTTCGTGGAGATTCCGCATCAAAGCTGCATTACCAAGGACAACGTGCCAATCCAGATCGATTTCCTGGTCTACCGGCAGGTCATCGACGCGGTGAGCAGCGTGATTGCGGTGACCAACTTCCACAATGCTGCGCAGGGCATTGCCGCAACGTCGCTGCGCGCGGTCATCGGCGACATCGTGCTCGACGACGTGCTGGCGCGACGCGAGCAGATCAACCAGGACCTGCGGATCAAACTGGACGAGGTCACCGAACGCTGGGGCGTCAAAGTCACCGCCGTCGAGATCCGCGAAGTCGTCCCGGCCAAAGACGTGCAGGATGCGATGAACCGCCAGATGTCGGCGGAGCGCACCCGCCGCGCGGCGGTGACCGAAGCCGAGGGCAAGCGACAGGCGACCATCACCGTTGCCGAGGGCGAGAAGCAGTCCCAGATCCTGCGCGCCGAGGGCGAACGCCAGAGCCAGATCCTCAAAGCCGAGGGCTACGGACAGGCCTTGCAGACGGTGTTCGCTTCCGCCAACCTCATCGACTCCAAGACGATGACCCTCCAGGTCATCGACGGGCTCAAAGCCCTGGGTGCGAGTCCGTCGAGCAAGTTTGTCATCCCGATGGAATTCACCAAGCTCCTGGGGCAGGTCGGCCAGTACCTGGATAGCAGCCTGCAGAGCGGCACGGAGGAGGTGCCCGCAACGGAGCCCTCCGTCAACGGCGAGGTGCAGGGCGCGCTCGAACCCGCGGGTCGTCCTCAGGCGCCGTCAAACTGACGGCCGCAGCAGATCGTCAGCAGCCACCAGCGGCGATCCGCTCTTTATTTGATCGTATTCAGTCAAAGGCGATGATGCTCTTGAGCGTCTCACCCCGCTGCATGGACTCGAATGCAGAATCCACCTCGTCCAGTGACACGCGTTGCGTGATCAGTTCACGCAGGCGCAGGTCGCCTTTGAGATACAGGTCGACCAGCAGCGGGAAGTCGCGACTCGGCAGGCAGTCGCCGTACCAGCTCACGCGCAACGAGCCGCCCAGGTCGAAATAGCGGGGTAGCTCCAGCGTGATCGTCGCGTCGCGCCCGGGCACGCCGATGAGCGTGGCGATGCCGGCGAGGTCGCGACACGCCAGCACCTGTTGCAACACCTGCGCGGACCCCACGCACTCGAAGGCGTAATCCGCGCCGAATCCGTCGGTCAGCGACTTGATCTGCTCCACCGCGTCGGCGCGCGACGCGTCGACGGTGTCGGTCGCTCCAAACTGGCGCGCCCACTCCAGTTTCCGCGGTTCGATGTCGACGGCAATGATTCTGGCGGCGTGCGCGAGTCGGGCGCCCTGGATGACGCTCGTGCCGACCGTGCCGCAGCCGAAGACCGCGACGTTGCTGCCCGCTCGCACGCCAGCCGTGTACCAGGCGGCGCCAATACCCGTCATCACTCCGCAGCCGATCAAACACGCTTCCGCCGGTCCGATGTCCTGGCTGACGGGGATCGCCTGGCCGGCGGCGACGACGGTGTGAGTCGCGAACGTCCCGATGCCGAGGATGGGCGGCGGGAACACGCCAGCGGGCGTGTGCTGGCGCGGTCTGGCGTTCAGGCTCGCCGAGCACAGGTGCAGCAGGCCGCGACGACAGAAACGGCACGTGCCGCACGGCGCGCGCCACGCCAGGATGACGTAGTCTCCGACGCGCGGCTGTTCGACACCCGCGCCGACGGCCTCGACGACCGCGGCGCCCTCATGTCCCAACAGGATCGGCGGCGTGCCAATCTTGCCGTCGCGCACGTGCAGATCGGTATGGCACACGCCGCTGGCCAGAATCCGCACCAGAATCTCGCCGGGACCGGGGTCGTCGACCTGGATCGGCTCCGGCCGGACCGCTGCGCCGGCCTCCCAGGCGATAACCGCGCGACTCTCCACAGGCATGTTCACCCTCCGGGACGGGATGGATAGACGATGCAACGTCCGCAACACAAGCGTCTTGGCAGTTCTAGACCGTCGACGCTGATGCTGTCCTGGGCACCCAGCGTCCGCCGACGGTATGGCGATGAAAAACCTCTCTAAGGGCTCCACCGCAGGTGGAATTACTGAACCTGCGTTCCTCAGAGGGCGCTAGCTCTCACCTTTGTGGCCGCCAGCTTTCGGTATGCCGTCAATTCTTCTCTAGAGAGAAGCAGACCGTTCATCGACCTGTTAAGGGGCGCGGCTACACGCCGACTTCGGCGGCGCCCCGCAGCCAGCGGCGGAACATCAACAGCAGAATGGCCGAGATCGCCAGCAGCAGCACCGACAGGCCCAGGGCGGCGTCGGTGTCGCTCTCGAGGGCGGCATAGATCGCCAGCGGCATCGTCTGGGTGCGGCCCTGAAATTGTCCGGCGAACATGATCGTCGCGCCGAACTCGCCCAGCGCGCGCGCCCAGCACAGGATGGCGCCGCCAAAGAGGGCCGGCGCCGCGACCGGCGCCGTCACGTGGCGGAAGACCTGCCACTCGGTTGCGCCCTCGGCGCGGGCGGCCTCCTCGTATTCGCGCGGCACGGACAGAAACCCCGAGCGCGCCGCGCGCACGAAAAACGGCGCGGCGACGAAGAAGCTAGCCAGGATCACGGCCGCCGTCGTGAACGGCAGCTCGATGCCGATCGAGGCCAGCGCGGGACCCAGCAGACCGCGGCGGCCGAACGTCAGCAACAGCGCCAGCCCGGCGACGGCCGGTGGCAGGACGATCGGCAGGTCGACCAGCGTGTCCAGCACGGTGATGCCGGGAAATCTGCGGCGCGCGAGCACCAGCGCCAGCGGCATGCCGAACACCAGCGCCAGCACCAGCACCAGTGAGCTGGTCAGCATGCTCAGGCGCACCGCCTCATACACAATCGGGCGGCGAATCGCGTCAAACAACGTGCCGGCGACGGCGGCGCGCTCGACCAGCCCGATCAGGGGCAGGACCAGAAACGCGCTGAGCACGACGGCGAGCACCACGGAGCCGCCGACGCGGGTTGGAGCGCCAGGGTGCGGCGGCCAGCGGCGGCGGTCCACGACGCCCCGGGCCTCGGCCACAGGCCGTCCGAGCGGGCGTACGACAGCCTGCGCGCCGTGTGCCCAACCCTCAGCTGGCGGGCCACTCGGGCTTACGACCCCCTGCGCGGAGTGTGCCCGGCCCTCAGCTGGGGGGCGACTCACGTCGTGTCCACGCGTCGGCGCTGAGCTCGTCGGAGCGCTCAGCGCGTTGTGGCTCACTTGGCCGCCAGGTGCGGTGTGTGATACGGCGCGACGCGCGAGGGGCCCTGCAGCAGGCCGCCGACGGCCAGACGCCGCAACAGGTTCTGATCGAGCGGCTCGTCGGTCAGCAGGCGCGGCAGGAGCAGGTCGAGTGCGCCTGGCTGGCCGAACAGCTCACACGAGGCCAGGCCGAGGACGGGCACCGATTCCAGGCGACCGATCCAGCATGCCGTCCCGGGTTCGGCGGGAATGCCGTACTGGGTGACCTCGCCGCCTGCCTCGCGCAGGCCTTCGAAGACGGCGTCGAGCGGGTCGGTGCCGGAGGCGCCCGCGGCCAGAATAAATTCGGCGCCAGCGTGACGCACCGTATGGTAAGCGGCCGCGAGCGCCGCGACGCTGGCCTCGGCGCCGATGACTGGCTCCAGCGACGAGCCGTACCACTCCAGCGCGCCCGAGAGCGCCGCGCGCGCCCGCTCGAACGCTCCGCCGCGCAGCCGTTCGGCGGGAGCTACCAGCGCGAAGCGCCGAGCCCGAAACGGCTGGAGCTCGACAACGGGGCCGCCCGAGCGGGCCGCGGCATCGACGCCCGCCAGCGTGGATTCGGGCAGAAACAGCGGCGCGCACTTGATCACGCCCAGGGTCGTGCCAGCCTCGACCGGCCTATCCGGCTCGGCGGTCAGCACCAGCACGCCTTCCAACATGTTGAGGCGATCGACAGCCGCGCGCTCGACCCGCAGCATGCCGCGCTCGGTGCTCCGCAGGCTTGCCTGACCGAAATGCCCCGGCTCGGCGACCACGCCTGGTCCGGCGATTGCCGTGGCCATGCGGCTGGCGGCCTCGTCCTCGACTACGTCGTTGGGCTCCGCGACTGCCAGGTGCATCTCGGCCGCGCCGCGCTCGAGCAGCTCGCGAATCTCGTGTGGGTGGACGGTGGTTCCTTTGCGAACGAGGATCTCGCTGCGCTGGAGCGGGTTGCGCACGTCATGGCAGAGGATGGCTTCCGAAGGCAGGTCCGACACGCGGGTGTCGGGAGACAGATTGAGCATGCGCACGAGTCAATGTATCTCGGACAAGGGTAAGTTCGCCAGGGTTCCGCGGCGTTGCGCTAGCGTAGCTCGGCTCTGGAGCGGCACGCCTCGCACACGCCGACGATCGCCGTGTGGCTGAAATCGGCCTCGAACCCGAAACGCGCGAGCAGGTCCTGGGCGAGCGGCTCGAGAACCGACAGGTCCATCTCGCGGTCGGTGCCGCACACCTTGCACACCAGGTGCTGGTGGGCGGGCTCGTCGGTGCGCTCGAATTGGGAACGACCGTCGTGGAAGTGGGTGTGCCGCACGTAGCCGTGGTCTTCGAGGACCTCTAGCGTGCGGTACACGGTGGTGATATTGACGTCCGGAAAGCGGGCCGCGACCTGCCGATACACCTGGTCGGCCGAGATGTGGCCGCGCATCGAGCCGACGACGTCCAGGATGAGCTGGCGCTGTGGCGTCATCCGCAGGCCCTCGGCGCGCAGCGCATTTCGGAGTTCGTGGGTCTCGGCCACCGCTTCTGCCGGACCGTAACCGCCGAGAAGCTTTTTACGGTTGAGATGTCTGGGAGGTCGTCGGCGGCTGGACCGCCACGAGCGGAATCGTCGTGGCGGGCATCAGGATCTTGTCGCCCTCCTGCACGCCACCCAGCAACTGCACGTTGCCGCCGGCTGATTTACCCAGCTGGACCTGCACGCTCTCGAGCTGACCGTTCGGGTCGACCCGCGTGACGGTGGATTGGCCGCCCACGGTTTGCACCGCGGCGCGTGGCGCGATCAGGCTCGCCCCGTCCGGATTGCCGACACTGACCTGGGCCGTCATGCCCATCTTCAGGTTCGGCGGCGCCGACGGCAGGTCGATCTGCACCGGGTAGCTGACGTTGCCGTCCTTGACCGTCGGCGTCGATGCGATCTGGCTGATTGCCGCGCTCACGGTCTGGCCCGAAAGTCCGGGGAAGCTGATATTCACCGACTGGCCGGCGTTCAACTGTGAGACGTCCGACTCCGAGGCATCCGCGATGATCGAGGTTGTCCCGGAAGCGACCATCCGAATCGCGACGGGTTCGCCCACATTGTTCTGGCCGGCCAGGGCGGCGGGAGCCGTGGCCAGGCTACCGTCAGTTGCCGCGCCTGGCGCGACCATCTGCCCGTTGGTGATCCCGACGTCGGTGACCGTGCCGTCGAACGGAGCTTTGAGGGTCATGATTGGCTGAGCCGCCGCGGCGGCGGCCGTCGCCTGGTCGTGCAGCAGATTGACGCGCGCCTGCTCGCGGCTGATGTCCGCGGACGACGTGCCGGTCTGCAGAGACGTCAGCTTGGCCTGGTCGGCGCTCAGCTGGGCCTGGGCAGCGTCCATGGCACTCTGATCCGGCGCGGCGGGAACGTTAGCCGCCGCGGACGCCGTGTCGGCGGTCCCGCCAGCGACCGTTTCGGCGACCCCGCTCGCGGCCGCGTCGGCGGCCGCTTGAGCGTCCTGGAGGTTGATGGTCGCGGTGTCAACCGTGTGCTGGGCCTGCTTGATCGCGGCCTGGGCCGCCGCCGGAGTGAGCTGCTGAGAACCGGAGGAGGACGACTGCGCGACAGCTGCTTGCTGGGTCAGTTTCTGGGCTTTCTGCTCAGCCTGCTCCTGGGCGGCCTGAGCCTGAGTCAACTGGTCCTGCGCAGTGTCGAAGTCGAGTTGAGCCTCCTGTATGGCGGCGTCGTCAAGGGTTTTGGACGCGTCCATGTTGGTCTGATCGTGCTTCAGCTGCAGCTGATCGGCCTCCAGCGCGCGCTTCGCCGCGAAATACGCCCCGTCGGCCGCGGCGGCCTGGGCCGCGGTCCCGGCCTGAGCCTTGTCGTCCGCGGTCTTCATGTCGTGGACCGCGTCGGTATCCTCACCGATCTTGAACTGTAGCGTTTCAAGCTCCTGGCTGGCCCTGGTCTGGTTCCAATTCAGCTTGGCCTGACTGAGTTTGATGGTCGCCGACTTGAGTGCTCGCTGTGACGTGGTAACGGCTCGCTTGGCACTGGCAACCGCGGTGTCGGCATCTGTCTGGGCCTGAGTTTGTGCGGCTTTCGTCGCGTCGTCCGCTTGCTTGGCGGCATCCTGGGCTGCCGCGAGGGCATCTTTGGCGGATTGCAGCGACACCTGCGCCAGCTGGACCTTTCGGTCCGCCTGGTCCTTGGCGGCCTGATCCTTGGCGGCTTGATCCTTGACCGCTTTCTGGGCGCGACTGACCGCGTCCTGAGCCGCTTGCTGCTGCTGGTTCAGTTGAGCGATCGCCGCCTTGTCGCGGGCGACGACGGCCTGCGCCTGATCGACGGTGTCCTTCGGCGTTCCGGTCTGCAGCTCGGCCAGTTTGCTCTGCTCCTGCTCGTAGGCCAGCTCCGCCAGCGTGGCCTGGGTGCGGGACGCCTGGAGCGACTGGTCGTCAGCCGCGAACTGCGCCAGTGGATCACCCTGCTTGACGTCCTGACCGACCTGGACGTTCACGGACGTAACGGTGCCGCCACCGTGCAGGGTCAGTTGGGCGGAACGGGTTGGAGCCACCCGGCCCTGCAACGACAGGGACGAATTCAGGCTGTCGCGCTTGACGACGTACGTCGTGGTGCCACTGGCGGTCGAATCGCCGGCTTGCGGCGCGGGAGACTGGTTGGCGGTCGGACTGATGTTCAGGTGCGAGCTGGGCGCCACCGGCGTTTGCAGCGCCTGACAGGCCGTCAGCAAGACGACCGGCAGCACGGCCGCCAGTCGAACCAGCAACACGCGTGAAGTGATGATGTGCCTGCTAGTTACCCGCATGGTGTACTCCTTCCGACTGAGCCTCGTGCGTGCCGTTGTGATGTGTCGACTCCGGTAGTGATTGATTGCCCATGGACGAGGCGGCGGCGGGTGCGAACCGCTCCTCATTCACGTATGTGTACTGGAAATAGTCTTCGCGATCAAAGCGCGACAGCAGGTCGCGGTGCTCGTCGTTCAGCACGACGCCGAGGACCGGCTGTGGAATGGTGTTGAGCGCTGCCAGCGCGGAGCGCAAGGTCGCTCTGCGGGTCCGACCCGCGCGTGCAACCAGCACCGAGCCGTGCGCCTCGTGCGCAAGCAGCAAGGTGTCCGCCAGCGAACCGACGTGGGCGCTGTCCACAATCACCGAGTCCCAGTCACGCTCCAGACGTTGCAGCACGTTCGCGATCGATTCCGTGTCGAACAAATCGCTCGAGCGGCCGGCCAGCGTGCCAGCCGGCAGGATCCACAGGTTGTCGATACCACTGGCCGTGACACCCGCAATCTCGCCATCAATTTCTCCGTTTCTGTGGCGCGCCAGGGCCAGCGCGTCTGAAAACCCGCTCGTATTCGACACCCCGAACCAGCGGTGGAGGGCCGGTCGGCGCAGGTTGCCATCGACGAGCACCACGCGCCGGCCAGCCTGCGCCTGGGCAATGGCCAGGTTGCCGGCAACGAACGTCTTGCCTTCGCCCTCGACTCCACTGGTGACGACCAGCGTCTGGAGTCCCCAGGGCGGGGCTATCAGCTGCAGCGCGATGCGCAACGAGCGGATCGCTTCGGCGGCCGGCGAGATGTTGGCATCGGCCATTACCAGTGCTCGATGGTGGCGTCGACGCGGGAGGGGCCACATGCGCCTGCGAGCGTGGCGCAGTCGGCCAAGCAGTGGCAGCCCCGTCAGATTGATGGCGTCGGATGGCGTGCGGACCACGTCGGTCAGATGCTCGAGCACCACGATCAGCGTCACCGCGACGCCAATCCCGCCCAGGAGCCCGAAGACCACCGCCTGAACCAGGGGTAACGCGTCGATCGGCCTGCCGGGAGTTGCCGAGTCGAGAATGACGGCCGTCTCGAAGCTGCTTTGAATCCGACTGATCTCGACCAGGAGATTCGTATGGCTGCTCTCCAGGCCGCTCAGGCGCTGGTCGAGCCCAGTCAGCTCGCTCAGACGGCTCAGGTCGCCGTGGGCGACGGCGTCGTCGAGCTTGTCGCGCTGATCCTGAAGTGGTGCGATCCGCGACTGGGTGTCGCTGGCCGACTGCTGCATCTCGGCCAGCTGGGCCTGGATGCCTGGCTGCGACTGCTGGCGCCGCTGGTTTTCGGCGATGAACACCTCGGCGATGTGCTGGGCGAGCTGCTGTGCGTCTGTGGGGTTGTCCCAGGTGACGCTGAGGTGCAGGATGTTGGTGTTCGGTACGAGCTGGGTGGAGATCGCGCCGCCGATGGCGTCAGGCGGCAGGTTGAGACCGAGCTGCTGGACCACAATTGCCCCAAACGCTCGACTGCGCAGCACTTCCTGGTACGACGCTGCCTGAGCTACGACCGGGCTCGAAGGGCTGACGCCTGAGTCAGCTGAGTAGGGCAGAAAGGAGCTGTTGGCGGCGGGATTGAGCTGCAGGCTCACCGTCGACTGGTAGCGCGTTGGCGTGGTCGATTCGAAGTAGTAGGCGATCGCCACGCCGGCCAGGCCGAGCAGTAGCACGAGCCACCACCGTCGGAGCAGCGTTTGGGAAAAGCCGATGGGATCCATGGGAGAGTGCGCCTCGATTTAGCGAGCGTTCAATCTTTGATCAGTTTTTGAGTAAGCCGTGGTGTGAGGTGTCCTCGAGGAGTTGGATTGGAGTGATGGATGAACCGTTCTCGACTCCTTGCGACTCGTTTTGCGTACATGGCGCTCCTGTTCTGTCTTGGTCTCGCCTTCGCCGTGTTCAGCGTGGGGGCGGATACTGCCCAAGCTCAATCTAGTCAGGAAGAGTTTGTCGGTCCGTTCGGGTCGTGGCGGCAGGTCCAATGCGCGGGTGGGGACGACACGGCGCTGCTGCAGAACGAGCTGAACTCTCTGGGACGGTCTGGTAGTCCGGTGTTGTACATCCGACCTGGCACCTGCCGCATCACGTCCACGCTGCACCTCGGTCAGGGTGCGGGCGGCGCTGACGGGGTACACGACGTCACAATTCTCGGGCAGTCGCCGGCCGACACGCGCATCGTGTGGGGCGGCCCCGCTGGGCGCGACCAGAAGATGTTCGAAGTCAAAGGCGTTGCCCAATCGCGATTCGGCCGCATGACATGGGACGGCGGCGATGCGGCCGACATCGTGTATTACGACGATTGGCCCAACGCGGGCAACTTTTTCCCGAGTGGCAACCGGCACGAAGACGAAGTGTTTCAGCATTTGTGGAGCGGCGGCGGAATCGCGTTTGACATCGGCGCCGCTGGCGCTGGCGGCTCGGAGTGGGAATACGTCCGCTGCAAGTTCATCGGGCCGATGGAGGCAGGTATTTACCTGTCGAATTTTAACGCCCTCGACCACTGGGTCTGGGACAGCCTCTTCCAGAATGTGCAGGCGGGCATCACCAACTATCTGCCAGATCGTGGCGTGGGCGCCGGCGGTGCATGGGACGTCAGCCATTCGGTGTTTCTGAACAATGGTGATGACCTGTCGATCGCCAACGCGGCCTTCTTCAGCTCGCGTTGGAACTACAGCCGCGGTTCGCAAACGCATGTGCACGGATATCCGATTGGCCCCGCCGCTAGCCCGTGGACCAGTCAGTCCGAGGTAATCATCGATCCTTCGTCGACCAACCCGGCGTTCACGCTCGGCACAAGTGGCCCTCTGGGACTTTTCGATGACACGATCCGGAATGGCCCCTCTGGAACGGCTGCGTCGCTCGTCGAAGGCTACGAATACCCAGCTGGTGGCGACTTGTGGTCGTTTCACAACACGCTGAGCGCGACGGGCGCCCCGTATACCGTTGGCGATCCGCCCGGCTCTGGTCGAATGCAAGTGGGCTCTGCAGACCGCACTGGACAGGCGATCACCGATCCGGGCCCGCCACAGCTGCCCACGACTCCGCCGATGAGCAAGCTGCCGGTGCTCAACGTGCACAGGGGAGACATCGCCGGCGCCCTCGCCCAGGCAGGCAACAACCACGTTGTCGTCCACATCCCGTACGGCACGTACCATGTCGCTCAGACGCTCGAAGTGGGGCCGAACACCATACTCACGGGCGACGGTTTCGATGCGACCGTGATCTCGAGCACCGCGGATCCAGTCCTGCACGTTGCCGGGCCGTCGCACGCCACGCTGCGGGACTTCAGCGTCACTGCCTTCGATGGGAGCACGCGACTTGGATCGGGCATCGCCATCGACAACGCTGACCAACCCGGCGGACTGGTGCACTCTGAAGACTGGATGAGCTCCAGGAACGACGTCGGCTGGGAGGTCACCAACCTGGCCAATACGGTTGTCGATTCTCTGGACAGTATGGCCGGTGAGAACAAGCATGCCGACGAAAATGCGCAGGTCGGTGCGGTCGACTACAAGGTCACTGCTGCCAGATTGCACGTCTTCAATGGCGCCGGGGCGAATAGTGACGTGGAGTACGAGGTCCATCAGGGTGAGCTGGTTGCCGAAGGCATGTTTTTCCAGGGGGAGGCGGACGGCGGCACGCCTGAGCGGCTCGTCGCTGCCGGGTCGAGCGGCACGCTGGTGCTGGATACAAACCTGTTTGCGTCCGATGGTGGGATCGTGGACACCACTTCCTTTCGTGGATTGCTCACGCTGGTGAATACGAGCGAGGGTCACAACACACCGGATGGCCGGGCTCCGGCGCGCGCGTTCGGGCCGAACTCCTTGATCCTGGGCTACGAGTACGGCTGGACCGACGACGCCACTCCGCCGCGCTTCACTCGTCCACCGTATGCCTTGTTGCTGGGTCGACACAATACAGGTCAGGGTGGAACGGACCTGATAAATTCGCAGGCGCAGGTCGGCGGAGTCGGCAACCTGTCTCAATTCATTCAGCAACATCTTGCGCCGCTAGGGGCTGCCAGGCCCGTCAGACTCCAGTCGGCCGCCGATGGCGTCACGAATGTCCACCTTTATCGCGTTGGCGCTTCGCTCGTGCGATCGGGTATTCGAGTGCTCGGCTCTGCCGCGGACACGACCGGCCAACGTTGACGCTTTCTGACTTCGTACAGTTTGGAGTCGATGAGCCAGCGGTACCACCATCCTTGCAAGAAATGAAAGATGAGACCTTCGGTGCCGTCGAGAAAGCCGAGCCGCAGGACGTAGCGATAGAACCAGTACAGCAGGACACGACCGAACAAGGGGGCGCGGCCATACATCCGATCGCGTAGCCAACGTCGTCGCTCAATCGGAGTGCCGAAAAGCTTCGGGTGCACGCGATCCGGCGTGCCGGCCACGACCTCATGACGCGTAATCTCCTGCGCCTCGAGCTCAGCCCAGCGGGAGTGGCGCATGCTCCACGTCGTCAGGTCTGAGGTCAGGACGTCGATGTAGTCGTGTCGCAGCCGGGCCACGCGGCCGCGCACGATGAAATGCTGATCGTACAGCCGGTCTTCGCAGCTACCCAGGCGCCTGCGAAAGAGACGCAGGTGATAGGCGGGATAATGTCCACCGTGTTTCATCCAACGTCCGAGAAAGATGGTGCGCTTGCGGAGTAAGAAGCCGTCCGCCTCGACGGGCGCGCCGGCCAACACCTGGTTGATCTCAGAGACGAGCTCCGCCGTGAGCCGCTCATCGGCATCCAGGTGCAGCACCCACTCCGCATCCGCGGGCAGGTGGGCCTGGGCCCAATTGCGCTGTGCGGCGTAATTGTCGAAGGCGTGGTGCAATACCGTAGCCCCCGCTGCTTCGGCGAGCGCAAGGGTGCAGTCCGTGCTTCCGGAATCCACCACGAAGAGCTTGCAATCCAGACCGCGAAGACTCGCCAGGCAGGCCGGCAGGTTGTCCTGCTCGTTGTATGTCAACACGACCGCCGCCAGCGGCGCCGAGCTGCGCATCAAGCCGCCTCCAGGAGCGACTGATACAGGCGCTGGACCTCGCCCGCGACCGAGCTCCACCTGAAGGCCTGCATAGCCAGGCTCCGACCTGCCTGACCGCGGCGCTCTCGTTCGCAACGATTGCGCAGGATGCACGTAAGTCTGTCGCGCAGGATGGCTCGATCCAGCGGCACCACCCATCCAGCATTGGCGGCGGCGATTTCATCCGCGAGATTGACATGCGTACTCACCAGGACGGGCGTGCCGCACGCCAGCGCCTCGGCGACCACCAGTCCGAAGTTCTCCTGGTGCGAAGGCAACGCAAGCACGGCTGCTCCAGCCAGCGCGGCGGCTTTGGCCTGGCCCTGGACCCAACCGCGGAAAACCACACGGTGATGCGCATCCAGACGTGCGACGTGCGCGCGCAAGGACGCGACGTACTCGGGTTCCCCGTCGCCCGCGACGACCAGGTTCCATTCAGGCAGACGTTCGGACACCTCCAGGAAAACGTCGACGAGGGATTCAATGCCCTTTTTCGGATGCAAGCGACCCAGGACCAGGACATAGGGTGGTTCGCCGCGCGAGCGCGTGGTCCGGAAGAGTGTTTCGTCGACACCCAGCGGGATGACAACTCCGCGCTGCAGGTCGAGTGCCGTTTCCGCGAGTCGCTTCTCCGAGGCCGTGGTGTAGTGCATGGCGGCCGCGCCGCGGAGCATCCGCTGGACTCCGAGGTGCCATAGCAAGCGTTTGCGAAGTGGCTTCTGCCGGAGGCTCCATGGGTCCAGCGTGCCAAGTGGCCGGACGACGTACGGCACGCCTCGGCGCCGACATGCGCTCGATGCCGCCAGGCAGGCGTGTGAGAAGACGGCGTGCACGTGCACGACGTCGAACTCGGCGACGTTTTCCGCCAGCCAGCTTGCGAGCGGGCGCGAATACTTGTAGGCCTCGCTCAACTGGCGCGGGAAAAACACCGTCGGCACACCCGACCACTCCATGCGCCTCCCGTGCGGCACCGGCAGCCGAGCGGGACCATCGGCGTCGGTGGTCGCGATCTGAACTGCCACCCCACGGTTCTGGAGCGACGTGCACATGCCGACGACGGCCGAGCTGGGGCCACCGTATCGCGGTGCAATCGACGGGATTACGTGCAGCACACGCATCACAATCCGTTTGGTCCGCGCGCTTCGAACGTGAGGAAGCTGCCGAAGCGATCCAGCACGTGTCGCGCGCGACGATCGCCGACCATCGGCAAGACGGCTTCGCGGACTCCACGTGGCAGAGGCAAGACTTCGAGCTTCTGGCCCGTGACGCGGGTCTTTGCGCTGGCGAAGAACGCGAGCAGAAAGTCTCGCCAGGTTTCGGCCGAATAGAAACGCGCCATGTAGCCGTCTGTGCCACGCCACAACGCTTCGTCGACGGAGTGGCGGCCTATTCCGCCATGCAAGACCCAGTCGCGGACGACCGAAACCGCGGCGTTGATCGAGTCGCGATGGTACACCATGCCTGCAAACGTGCCGTCTGGTCGCAACCAGTCGTGGACGTTGCGCACGATCACACCCGATCGTGAGGAGTGGTGGATGACGCCCCAGCTCCAGACGAAGTCGAATGCTCGGTCGAACTCGGGCAGCGGCTGTTCGGCGTCCCACTGGAAGAACCGGCCCGCAAGTCCCTTCAGCGCAAAGCGGCGCTCGGTGCGGGATATGGCGGCGGCCGTCAGGTCGATACCGGTCATGTGCGCGCCCGCCCGCGCCAGCAGCTCGGCGTGCAGTCCCGATCCGACGCCAATCTCCAGCACTTGTTTGCCGCGCAATGCCGCGTACGGCAAGAAGCGATCGAACGGGTCGCGGTCGGTGGCGTAAAACGCCGCGTTAGCCAGGAAGCGCCGATCCTGCTCGTCGAACCAGGCACTCGCATCCCAGGCGGACGGCACTCGACGCCGCCAGTCGTAGGTCATCGGGGTCGCTTCCCACCACGTCCGATTACGAGTCTGCACGACGTCCAGGGGCTCGTCCTGGTCACGCTTGGGACCGTGACGCCCTGTCAGCATTCGAGGCTCCGTTGCAGAGAGGCCATCAATCGCGTCCGAAAGTGGTCGTATGTGAAGTGATCGGCCAGGCGCTGACGACCCGCCGCGCCAAGTTGCATCTGGAGGTCCGGTTCCGACAGGACTCGGACGATTGCCTGACTCAACTGGCCGATGTTGTCCGGGTCCACGAGCAGCGCCGCATCGCCGAGAATCTCTGGCGCAGCGTCGCGCGCGCCGCCGATGACCGGTCGCCCGCGGGCCATCGCTTCGAGGAACGTCAGGCCGAAGCCTTCCCACTTGCTGGGCATCACGTACGCGGCGCAGCTCTGGTAGCAGTCGCGGAGCATATGATCCGAAACCGAGCCGAAGAAGCGGACGTGGGACTTCACGCCAAGCTCTTCGCTGAGTTCCTCGAGCTCCGGCTGGAGGTCGCCTTCGCCGACGATCCAGTACGTCGCGGACGGAACCGATTCGAGGACGCGCGGCAGAGCGCGCAGCACTGCGTGTTGGCCTTTGCTGGCTTCGGAACGCCACAAGCGGGAGACGGTGAGCAGCGCGTGGGTGTCAACCATTCGAGTCTCCCTCTCCTCCTGGGAGAGGGCGCGGGGTGAGGGTTGCATTTCCGTCAGGGCCGGATCGGGGCAACTGTACGTCACATCCACCCGTCTCGGGTCGAGCCGGTTGCTGTGTACAGCTCTTTGCGCGGTGTAGTGGCTGATCGAGAGCACCCGCTGGGAGCGGCGCAGCGCCAGTCTTCGAATGAACGGCAACCTGATCCACGCGTCGACACCGTAAATCACGGTGACGCGTTTCGACCGGCCAGGACGCGCCCCAGCCGTCAACAGCAACGGCGCAAGGTTGACGTGACCGGCCAGCACCACGTCGTAGACTTCGCGATGCAGCGCGCGCAGTACGGACTGTATCAGCAGGCGTCGGTCGCCACCGCACCCGAGGTACGATCGCCCCCTCTTTCCGAAATAACATGGATCCGCGCTGGATTGGCGATCGTCCAGCAGTGAAATCACGTCGACCGCCTGGACGCGTACATCCTCCGTCAATGCCTTCAGGGTCAGTCTGCAGTGACGCGCGATGCCCCCGGGCGGCCCGAAGAGATCCAGTGCCAGCAGTAAGACCTTCATCGCAGCCGACCGTTCACCACCACGGGGCCTGGCTGCCTGGCTGTGGGTCGCACGACGACTCGCTGGCTTCTCGAAGATTGTGCTCGAGACCTGGCAATCAGAGAATTGACCGCGAGCGTCACGACAATTGCCGCCCCGACGCTCGACGTCAACTCGACGATCGAGCCATTGACGGCGAGCAGGCTCAGCCCCGGCAGATACCACTGAACGAATTTCGGCCACTCCCCGCGCCGCAGGTGTGCGGCCGCCGCGGCGTCGACGCGCGCAAGCACAGCGCCCAGCAACACGAACCAGACGACGACCCCAATTGTTCCGAAGCTGATATATGACTCCATGATGTTGCCAACGCCAACGGTCGTCGTCGGGTCGAACTGGATGCCGGTGTATTGTGTCACCAGAGCCGCGCCGCCGACGACGATAGGTTTCGATGGCCAGATGGCTCGCGGCACAAGACTGACCAGGCCATCGATCAGCGTCTTGCCATATGCCAGCTGGGCGAGGCCCTGCTCCAGGTACTCAACTGCCGCGCCGACCTGAGCGTTTTGATCGAGGCGTTCGGTAATTCGGGCGAGGTGGTCCGGGTTGTAAATGTTGAACCATTCGAGCGTGCTGATGGTTTGATACAGTGTGTTCACGCGCACCGCGATTGGTGCTCCTCCCCAGACAATCTCGCGAATTCCGTTTCGATCGCGCATGTACGTGACGTACAACGACAGTCCGACATACATCAGCACGAGCGCGGCGGCGAATACTCGCCAGCGCGGCCGATAGAAACTCGCGACCAGACACAGCACCGCAATGGCGGCGGTCGTGCCATAGCCCAGGAAGCCCTGAGTGAGAATCGTCAACAACGGCAGACATAGCGTGGCAGTCAGCCACCAGCCAAACGCCACTGACCTGGCGCGCGACCATGCGCACCAGCATCCCAACGCCAGCCCGGCGACCGCGAGATTCCATCCCTGGGACACAAGAGCGCTGCCACTCGGAATCCGATTGGCCACCGGCACCAGCACGATGAAACACACGAGCCCGAGAACCAGGTAGACGCGCGGTAAGCGTGCATCGCCGGCGTCGCGCACCTCCGGGGTACTGGCGCGCCGCGGTGCCAATAGCAGTACGCCAACGGCGAAACTGACGATCGCAAAGGTGCTCTGGCGAAAGCCGTCGAAGATTTCCTGCACGTTCGGCGGGTCGTACCATGGCAGAAGGGCGATCGCGGCCCCTATCCAGTAGGCCATGCCAAAATTCACGAGAAACGCGGTCACGAGTCCGACGCCCCCCGCTTGACGGGCCGTGCGAACGACCGAAATCAGGACCGCGGCGGCCGCCCAGGCGATGACCCATCCCACCATGTCGTTTGCGGTGCTCATTGCGGGACCGTCACGCGCCTGACGCCATCAGCATCGGAGGGAGTCACGCTTTTCGCGGCTTGCTCGCCAGCGCTCGCAAGTGCTGCGCTGCCCCAAAACGCGGCGACACGTACGCGAACGGAATGCCCAGCACCGGTGCTCCTTTGTAGACGAGCGTCATGAGTGTTCTGAGAGGACGACCTTTCGGGATAGGGGCGCCCCCGCCATACGCATTCGCGGACAACCCGCCATTCAGCGCACGCTTGCGCAGCAGGAAGTTGCGTGCGCCGGCAAGCATCGTCAACGGGAAATCGAAATCGCCTTCACCGGTCCACACTCTATCGACCTCGAGTCCTGCGCGTTCCATCGCCCAGGCGAGCGCCCGCGGGCTGTAAAGGCGGACATGGTCGACAGGCGCGTACTGGGGCCAGTACGAATGGAGGATTCGGGCTTCGTAACTCGCAACGTTGGGGCACGACACCCAGACACGGCCTCCGTTAGCAAGCAGCGCGCGTGTGCCACGGAGAAATTCGATCGGTCTGGGGACGTGTTCTATGACATTGTTGGAGAAGATAATATCGTACGTGCGCTCGCCGAAACTTTCGCGAGATAGACTGCCAGCAATTAATTCGACATCCGACACGTGTTGAACACGCGACAGCGCCGATTCGTCCACGTCAAAGGCCGTGCAGCGTAGCCCGAGTCTGTGCGCGGCTTCGAGGACCTCTCCGTTACCCGGACCGATCTCGAGAAACCGCTCACCAGAGGAGTGCGGCAGTTCGGCAAACAGTTTCATGTATTCGAGGACACTCGCCTCGAACGACCAGCCTCGGAACTCCAGTTTATCCCGATAATGCGTCAGGTCGAACGAGAGCGTTTCCGTGGACTCCGACAGTTCGACCCAGCGCAGGTCACAACGGCGGCAGTGGTTGAACATCCGATCGGGGACGCGCACAGGTCGCGCCCCGCCTTTCGGCTCCGAACAGACCGGACACTCTGCCACCGAGCGCATCAGAATCCGTTGCGCTCCAACCAATCTTCCAACACGATGAGCACCCACACTCGCGACCACGACGTCTGCGGTCGGTTGTCAAGGAATGCTTCCCACATCGCTTTCAGACGCGCGGCCCGAAAAATGCCGCGACCGCCTAGCCGCTGCGGACCCAACCGCTCCTCACAGAAGCCTCTGAGCTCGCCCCGCATCCATCGTGCGAGTGGCAATGTAAAGCCCTGCTTGGGACGCTGCGTGATGGTTGACGGCAGCCGGTCACCCAGGCTCTCCACGAGCAGTGGCTTCGGTCTCCCATTTGAGCGTTTGTGCGCGTCGGGCAGCGAGACGACGTATTCGGCCAGGACGTGGTCGAGTAGTGGAACTCGCACCTCGAGCGCGTGGGCCATGGCCAGTTGATCCGTGTCTCGCAACAAGACGTCGTGCATATATGTCCGAGCTTCGGCGTACGAGACACAGCCCAGGACATCCTGGCGGTGCCCGTTGGAGAACGCCGCCCTGAGCATTGGCACGTACGGGTCCGCCCAGTCCTTGCTGTGCTCCGCCCAGCCAGGCTCCAGGATCGCGGTCCGTTGCTCGGGCAGCAGCACCTGGCGTAGTGGCGCGTACAGACTCGCCAGGTCGCCGTCGCTGGCGGCCAGCGACGCACGCTTTCTCGCGACAATTGACGACCCGCCAGCCGTCTGCAAGCTCCTCCCCACCAGTCGTCGCACCGGCCTTGGAAGACTTAGCCAGGCCTGCAACCGCCTGGACGCCAATCGACCGAACGAAGGGTAGCCTCCGAAAAGCTCGTCGCCGCCGAGTCCAGAGAGCGCGACTCTGATGCCGGCGGCACTGACCGCGCGCGCCACCACATAGGTGTTGATGCCGTCCCCAGTGGGCTGGTCCATCGCCTCGAGAGCCTCTGGCAATTGTTCGAGGAGCTGAGTTTCGCTCAGTCGGATCGGCGTGTGCTCGGTCTCAAACCTCCGCGCGATTATCTCCGCGTATTCCGTCTCGTCGTATTCATGCTCGGCGAAACCCACGGAGAAAGTGCGAGGCTTTTCGCCAGCATCCCGCACAAGCGCCACAATCGCACTGGAGTCGATCCCACCGGAGAGGAAAACAGCGACGGGGACGTCACTCACCATGTGCAGCGCCGCGCTGTCGTGCAGCAGGTCTGCGACGCGTCCGCGACTCATCGCTGAATCGTCGACGGACCGAGGTGCGTCAAACAGATCCCAGTAGCGTTGTTGAGTTACTTCGCCATCACGAGCCACGCGCATCCAGGTTCCGGGCGGAAGCATGCGAACATCTTGAATCAGCGTAGCGGCGGCGGGTGCCGACTGGTATGTCAGGTAACCGAGAACCCCATTGGCGTCCAATCGCCGCGACACACGCCCACTGGCGAGCAGCGCTCGGACCTCAGAGGCGAACGTGAGGCTGCCATCCGCCGCACGACAGTAGTACAGGGGCTTGATCCCGAGCCGATCGCGTGCAACGAAGAGCTCGTGGCGGCGACTGTCCCAGATCGCCAGCGCGAACATGCCGCGCAACCGCTGGAGACAGTCCGCTCCCCACCGTGCGTATGCGCGGAGGATTACTTCCGTATCGGACTGCGAGCGCCACCCGTCAGGGCCCAGCTCCGCTCGGACCGCGGCGAAGTTGTAGATCTCGCCGTTAAAGGTGATGTGGAGTGTTCCGTCGGAATCTGACATAGGCTGGCTGCCTGTCGAGGACAGATCGATAATCGCGAGACGCGTGTGTCCCAGAGCCACTACTGGCCCGGCGTCAGACGCCACGCGTACGCCCGTCCCATCCGGCCCGCGGTGCGCCAGGGCCACGACCATGCGCGATACGGCATTGCGCACCGGCTCTGCATCGCCCGTTACCTGAAGAACACCAGCAATGCCACACATATGTCAGCCTTGCAAGCTGTTCACAGCCACACACGTGGCGCTACCCTGCGCAGCACCGCTCTCCCAAGATTCACCGCCCGTTGGCGGGGACTGTCGTACGACTTGTGCCAGTGTGCCGCGTACCCGACGGGTGGTGCATTGATAGGCCACCGCAAAATCGCGCCGGGCGCGCCTTGAAACGGACTCAGCGCGTTATAGAAGAATGCTTCGAGGTGCCCGGTCTCGTTCATCAAAGTGGTGCCGCGGCCGAGCACGTTGGCCCTGTAGAAGCCGGTAGAGAACAGCATCAACTGAGTCGTCACGTACGGCTCGCTATGGCCGGCGTGGAGATAGCCTCGCCGTGAATCGACGGCGAACAGGTAATTTTCTGGCAACCTGTCCAGCAGGCGCGAGATGCTCGGGAACCGCAGTCGCCCATTGGCCTTGATGAAGTACAGGCTATCGGCGAACACGGCGCTGTCCTGAACCACCGTCTCGAGCATGTCCAACTCGGCAAGTCCATAATTCATCTCGGCTGGATACGACTTTCTCGGTGCGCGCAGAAACTCTACCTCTCTGTCAAACGGATTTTCCTGCGCGACAATCGCTCGAAACGTGTCCAGTGAGTAGCCGGAGTTCTCCACCAGGACCACATTTCCGAGCCGCGCGTCCTCTACGCCGAGCCAGAATCGCAAACCGGCCTCGTAATCGCGTAGCCGAGTCGCAGGCTGCGAGCGATAAACACGGAACTGTCCAGCCGTAGGATCGACGCATGCCGTCAGAACGATCGCGTGGGTTCGGGACGGCGTCAATGTGTCCCCTGGGTCCCGAGGATCTGCAGGCCACTGCGCAGCATCTCGCCACCGACCCGCGAGAGGCGGACATCGGAGACATCCGCGGGCCGCGCGGTCAATGGTGTTGGTACCGTGCTTGCCAATGGAGCGAGGTGCTCGCGTTGGAATTGCGCCTGGTCGTCAACCCCCGCGGCCTGCTCCGCGACCGACACGCTGCCGCCGCCCTGGTTCTGACGCGGCAGCCACATGGCGTACGGCCCGCTGGTAAATGTCGGCAAGGCTGAGTCGGTGGGCAGCCAGCCGAAGACGTAGCCCAGCAGCAGGGTGTTCGGACCAAACACGCGCGAGTTCGGTGGCATCGGATTGCCGGATGCGCCAATGTCGCCGATACCGATCAGGGTCAGGCTGCCGCTGAAACTGCTGGTATCCAGTAAACCGGGGTTGCCCGCCAGACGGCCTGTATCCAGTATCAGCGTCCCACTGCTGCCCGGCGCGATGTAGGTCGTGGGGATGGCCGATTCGTAATACATCGTCTGAGCCACGAGCTCACCGCCGTGCAATTCATAGATCTCGTCGCTCGTCGCACCGGCGCCGTTGAAGATGTGCACGCGCGCATTGGTGACCCTGTAGTCCACGCTCGGACTCGCGGCTCCGGTGTCCAGGTGGCTGTTGGTCCCGGCGCCGGTATCCAAGAGGTCGACCAGTGTGCTCTGCAGATCCGAAACCTGGATGCCGACCTCGTCGTGCGCGCCGATCCACTGCTCCGAATGGATCAAGCCACCCGGCTGATCGACATTGTCGATCACAATGCCCGAGGCGTTGCGTTGCCCTGACTGCTGGCTGCCGCCGTTGAGTGAGAAGTCTCGGAGCACCGCGTGTGAAGGCCCCGTCAGATGCAGAATAGGGTCGGCGCCGGCCGAGCGGAGGTCGGTCGCCCCATAGCCATCTCCCGTCAGAACGACGTTCGGCCCAACCTCGAGGGTGCGCGTGATCTGGTAGGTGCCATACGGAACGTGCACGACTGCGCGGGACGAGCCGGCGGATGCCAGCGCCGCCGCGATGTCACCGTTCTGGACTTCGATCACTGCCGCCGAGCTGGCGGGCGGCGCGGGTGGCAGAGCGAGTGGACCCGGGTCTTGAATCGCCGCGTCGCCCTGGTCGTCACCGCCGATGTGCACTCTGCCCGATGCGCCGGTTGTGTATGGCGGCGCATTGGCGCTGCTGAAGCGGTTGCCGGCTGCCCACAGGTCACCACCGGGTTGCGCGGCGTATCCTTCGTTGACCGACACACGTCCGTCACCGGCGTTGTCCCTGATTGTCGAGTCGAGCAGACCGAAGGGACCGACGCTGCCAAAGCTGTAGCTCGTGTGCACCGGATCGATGACGGTTTCTCCCTGAGCTGTCCACGCGCTGGGCGCGTTGCCAATAGGATAGCTGAGCACATGCTGCCCTGATCCAACCGAGTAGTTCCAACGCGAGCTGAAAAAGCCAGTATTGGCGATCGCCATGTCCGCGACCTGACTGTTGAGGAAATTTGAGCGGTTCACCGCAAACCAGCCAGCGCCGTTTTCGCTGTTGCTGATGATGTTCGTCACGCCATAGCTGACGTTTTTGAACTCTGAATCCCAGATCCAGTAGTCGCCCACGTTGAAGTTCTTGAGCAGGACGCCAGCCGCCATCGGACCCAGAAAGTGACAGCGGATCCATTCTGTTTCGGAGTCTCCAATACCCGAATCCCCGGCGCGTACCGCCACGCCGTCGGGTGCGAGATCTGAGAAAACCTCGTCCTCGTGGCGATTGGCAGCTGAGTAATACATACCCGTATTCGGTGTTTGGGACAGCACATACACCGCCCGAGCAGACCCACCGCCATCCCACGTGAGGCGACCATAGCGACTGTGCCCAACTCCGTCGACAGCCAGCATCGTGCCACCGGCCGGCCCGGCCCACACAATGCGAGTTGTGCCGGGATCGGCGCCGAGAATCGTGATCTGGTGTTTGCTGACGCCAGTACTCGTGCCCAGCCTCAACGTCGAGGTGATGCGGCACGTGCCGGGCGCGATGTACAGGACAGGACTCTGGCCAGGGAGCCCTACATTGTTCAGCGCCGTCTGGAGCAGATTCGTGTCGTCAGTTCCCGAGCACTGAATTTCCGTCCAGCTCGGGAACGGTCCAACAAACTCCTCGGCGGGCGCTGGTGTCTGTCCTGAAGCAAGTCCCGAACCGAGCAGGAGCGCGGCAACCACTGTCGTAAAGATGCAAACAAGCCCTGTCGTCAGCCTCATGCGCGCCTCGCAAGCGCATCGCAAAACATGTTCTCGAGGTCCGCCGCGACCGTAGCGAAGTCACGTGGCTGAAAATGAGCATAGGTGGCCTGCACCATTTCTGCAAACTCCTGCCTGTGACAGTCTGCCCAGCGCAGCTGAAGCGCGAAGACATCAGGGCAGCGAACGGGCAAGACCCAACCGTTGTTACCATCGCGCACGAGATCTCGTCCGGCGCCATTGGGTGTCGT
This sequence comes from Chloroflexota bacterium, assembly GCA_019247515.1. Lineage (GTDB taxonomy): Bacteria > Chloroflexota > UBA6077 > UBA6077 > CF-72 > CF-72. The sequence continues at coordinate 76,337 of JAFAOS010000460.1, forward strand.
GAGAATAGGCAAGCCTGAAGCGGCTGCCTGCGCCAGGACCGCCTGAAAACCGTCCTCGATCGTCGGCAGCATGAACAGGTCAGCCCAGGCGTAGGCGGCGGGCAGCGACGCCTCCGCTTGCTTGGGCCAGAATTCGACGCCGCGCTCCTGCAAGCGGGCGGCGATCGGCGCAACCTCAGGTGCAACTGGCCCTACGAACCGGAACTGAAATTCGTCGCCGAGTGCGTCGATCACCGCCGCGCTGTCCCACACTCCCTTGCGCAAAGCGAAGGTGCCAACGTTCAGGACGCGAAGCGGTTCGCCACTCAGAATACGCGCAACACGAGCATGGACCACTTCGGCCGAGGGTCGGAATCTGCCGAGGTCCGCGCCCGAGAGGACCAGGCGCAGCTTGTCGCCGCGGACGCCCTCGTCGACAAATGTCTGATAGCTGAACGAGGACAGGACCCTGATGACATCGGCCAGTGCGTATTCGCGTTCTTCGCGCGCGATCCTCCAGGCGCTCGGTCGCTCCTGTGGAATGCCGGTGCGCAGCTCCTCTTCGCACAGCAACCGCTCCTGTGTGCGGATGTGGGACGACTCGCGCACCAGCACGCGCAGCGGACCCGCGCGTTGCAACCTGGAGAAAGCCTCCTCAGCGACACCGCTGAAGGCGTAGACCACGTCCCAGCGCTCTTTCCGGAGCGTGGCCGCTGCCCAGCGACCGAACAGGCTGTGCAGGACGGGCTCGCAGCGCGCCGCCAGGCGTGCCGATCCAGCTCGCGCCACCGCGCGGGCCAGCACGCCGTGCGGCCAGAAACCACGCACCATGTCTCGGCGAACTCCGAAGCGCGAGACGACCTGGCTCGGATAGTTCGTCAGCAATCGCACGTTCACGCCACGACGGTCCAGCTCGCGAGCAAGGTCGAACGCATCCCAGCGTCCGTGCACGACGATCGCGACGTTCAATTCGCGCTCGGAATGACCTGCCATAGCTTACCGTAGGTGTCGGAGTACGCTTCGCGGAACGTGTAGCCGGACACGGCTCGCGGCTGCTCGTCGCCCCGACCGTACACGTAGTTGACCCGGCGTTGGCCCAACTCCTGATTCAGGTCCAGTTTTCGAAACTCTTCGAGCATGCTGTCGATCTGCGATTCGGGAAGCCGCCAGTTGTCCGTACCGAGGAACAGAAAGTACGTGTAGGTCAGGCCCAGCGGCGGATCACCGTGTTGGACGTCCTGCGCCATTAGTGCGCGGACATCGTCCTCACTATGCCCCAACAGCTTCATGGCAATCAGGAATCGCTCGCCTATTTCTTGACTCGACGCAGAGGTCCGCTCGCCATTCGGCACGAACACTCGGTCCTGGGTGTAGACCGGGATCAGGTCGTTGACGTCCCTTGCAGTGGCCAGGACCACGTCGTCGAGATGCGTATTGGCATTCAGCCAGTCGAACAACAGGCGGTGTTGCGGCGTGTACTCGTGCGCAGCGGCGACCGCGTTGGTGACCGTGACCTGGCGGAAGCCGCCGAGGCCGAGCAATATCCCTCCCCCCACCAGCAAGGCGGCCACGCCGAATCTGCGCGTGACCAGCGGTCGGCTCGCCAGCGCGAACACGGCGATGGTCAGAAATGGCTGAAATAGACGATTGGGAAAGTGCAACATGGACTCGACGTTGAATCCGACGAGCACTTCCATGTTGAGCGCGGCGAGGGCGGCGGCGAAAACAGCCGAAAAATACAGAAGCACTCGCCGCCGCGTCATGCTATGCGGCGGCCCGAACCGTATGTAGACTGCCGCGCACACCGCGAACACCAGCGTGGCGACGATCGTGTACGCAATCTTGGCCGGCGGCGGCACGTGTCCAAGCTCGCTGGTGTGTCGCGCGAGGACATTTGCAAGTCCGGGGTAGCGCGTGTCTTCGAGCAGCGACCACCAGAACGGGATAGTGCACAGCCACGTGACGACGTTGGTCAACCACAGGACCCGTCGTCGGTCGCGGTCGAACAGCAGCAGTGCCAGACACGCGCCCAGCCACACCGGCCAGTAATAGAGATAGGTGTAAAACAGGAGCGCACCGAGCGCGCCGGCGACAACGGCGAGGAGTGGTCGGTTGGTGCGCAGCGTGCGCCAGAGTAACCAGAGGCTGGCCACGAGAAGAGTGAACGAGACCTCGGGGTGGACGTCCCGCGAGAACTCCAGCGGCTGGATGATTCCGCCCGGATCGTAGCCGGTCGGCTGCAGGATGGGACTGAACAGGTTGCGCGGTCCAAACGAGACGAGCAGGACCGTCAGGCTGCCGACGAGCGCCAGCGCCCGCCGCCGAGTGATATCGAATAGCAGCGCGTACACGATGAGCAGCGCAACTGGTGGCAGGACGAAGTCCGCGAGGATGAATGCCCGATCGACACCGCCGAGCGCCGCGGCGGCGCCCGCCAGGATGACATACGGCGCCATCGTGGTCGGCACCGGCACGTGTTCGTCTTCGTAGACGTCGGTGTCGTACGGCGGCGCCAGGTGGCGGAGCGTGTAATTGACATACGCGGCATAGCTCGAAGTCTCGTCGTAGGTCAGCGCGCTGACGCCCGACACCGCGAACGGCGTGTACACCCGCTCCGGGCCCAGGAGCGCCGGAGTCAAGAGGTGCGGCAGACCAAACAGGAGGCTCACGACGCAGGTCGTCAACACCACCAGCACAGTGGCACTTCTGCGACGGATGGGTATCGGTTCGACATTCGAGGCCTCAGTGATGGCGGTCTGAGCCGATCGGATCGAGCCGGCGGCGATCACGCGGCCACTCTCAGCATGGACTGCAGACGGTCGTCATACGTGTGGCCGCCACTCGCAATGCGACACTGGACAGCGGTGCCCAGGCGCGCCCGTTCCTCGGGCGCATCGAGTAGCTGCCGCAGCCGCATCAGCATCTCGTCGATCGTCTGGAAGTAGACGACAGCTTCTCCATTGGCGCCGAACAGCTCGCGGTGCTCGGCCGTGTCTTCCACCAGCATGCACGCCCCGATGGCCGCCGCCTCGTAGGAGCGCATCACCTGTCCGTCCCGGTTGGCGCGTCGCACCAGGCAGAGGTTCACTCTGGCCTGGGACGTCGCCTTGCGCAGCGTGGCGATGTCGCCGTATCCGCGGTGACAGGCGCGCGTCTCCGGGTATCGACTCCAGTAGTCGCCATACACGGCCACCTTCAGGCCAGCCTGAGCCAGCGCGGTGATGAATGGCACGCGCTCGCGGTCTGCGCCGCCGACGAACAACACGTCCGAGGCCAGTCGGCCTGCGTCGGCCTGGTCAGGCCGCTCGGGAAAGAACAGGTCGCGATCGAAGCCGAATGGTAGGTACGTGACGCGCCTGCAGCCGTGCTCCACCAGGTCACCCAGGTTCGCGCGCCGCACGGAAAAGACGCGGTCGTACTGTCGCAGCGCGGCCAACGACCATCTCGCGCGCAGGGTTGGATTCCATGGATCGTCGGTCAAGTAGTTGAGACGGCAAATGCCCATTCGGCCGAGAGCAGCGAGTGCGTCGGCATTGAGCGGCACGAGTCCGGTCGCCAGGACCCAGCGCGGGCGGAGGCGCCGGCACGTTTCGACGATCAGGCGGCTGCAGGTATTCAAGCGCGCGGGTCGGTGTCCGCCGAGCCGCCAGTTGACAAAGCGCGACCAGCGCGGCGCCGCGGCGGCCGCGTGGACATCCACAAAATGACAGGTCAGCCGCAAGCGCTCCGCGGCGCGCAGCAGACTGGCCCCGACATTGGTCCCGCCTTGCTGCCCGACAATCAGCAGCGTACCCATCAAGCCGTTCGTCACGTCTGTTTCAGCCACGCTCGACCGGAAATGCAATCACCTGGCCGGACAGGCCGTCCGGGTCCGGCCAGCCCCGCTCCAGGTCGCGCACCTGACTGCCATCCCCGGTGCGATACACCACGTAGCCGGCGCGCGACAGCGACTTGCCCACCGCCAGGTCCTGGGTCGGCGTGTGCAGGTCGACCATCACGATCGGGCGAGCGTTGCTCAGCACCTGTTCGGCGCCGGCCAGGACGCTACCCTCGGCGCCCTCGACGTCGATCTTGACGAATCCCGGTGGCGCGTGGTGATCTCGGTACACGAATTCGTCCAGCACCCTTGTCGTGACATCGATCCGATCGCCGATTGGGGGTCCGCTGGCAGCCAGGTGGCCGGCGCCCGCGTGATGGCCCGTGTAAAACGCGGCGGTCCCGCTCTGCTCGCCCAGTGCCAGTTGCACCGGCCGCGCCGCGGGCAAACTCCGATTGAGCCGGACGTTTTCGCACAGCCGGTCGTAGAGCGCCGGCACCGGTTCAAAGGCGTAGACCTGTCCGTCGCGGCCGACCAGTCGCGACAGCAGCAGCGTGTGAATGCCAATGTTCGCGCCGATGTCATACGCCACGCTGCCTGGCGCCACGTGACGTACCATCAAGCGCTGCGCCTGCGGCTCCCAACCGCCAATGATCGGCGCGCGGAAGTTGGTCATAACGCGGTAGCGCAAGCCGCGGGATGGTCCAGCGAGAATCGTGCGCACTGTTCCTTCGCGCAACCAGGTTTTGGCCACGAGTGTTTTGGCAAACGTTGGTAGGGGCATTTCGGAGAACGTGTCAGGTAGTGGATTTGGCGAATCGGTAGAGCGTCTGGCGCAGCCGATTGAAGACGCCCAGGGGCATCACCAGAGCCAGCGCACTCGTGAGCCAGAACCGCGCCGTGAGTCGCATCCGGGCAGCCGACGAGACCGGCAGCCCGCGCAACGAGTAAGCCGGCCGCAACCCGAGACACACGCCCAGCGCATAGCGCCACGACTGCACGCGTCGGTACTCCAGGATCCAGAACGGATACGTGAATTGATACAGCTGGCGGGCGACCTGCTCGCTCATCGTTCCCCGCTGCCCCGATTCCGCACACGGAGTGATCGCGTCGGAGACCAGTTGCGCCAACTGACCGACTGGCAGGTGGCGAGTTACGACCGGACACGGCTTCAGGCGTGGCCGAGCCACGTAGCTGTCGACATTCTCACCGGCGATCTGGATGTCCTTCCGAACTGCCGAGGTGTCGATGTACAGCAGCCGACCGCCGGCGGCGATCAGCCGGGCAGCCAGAAACACCTGGTACATCTCGCTGCCATCCCAGCGATCGGTGGCGTATCGTCTGGCGGAGTCGGCCTCCAGCACGACGCCGCTCACGAAGCTGAAGTTCCGAAACGTCTGCGCTGCCGTGCGCGGACCGCGCCCTGCAATGCCGCGCCTCGAAAATCTGGATACTCGTTTGCCGCTGGCATAGTCCTCGAAATTCGTTACGGCCACGCTGACGGGCGCATTGCGCTCGATCTCCTCCAGCACCTCCTCCAGAACGGTGGGGCGCGCCAGGCAATCGTCGTTGCCCATCAGAAACACGTACTGTCCACGTGCAAGGTCGATGGCCGCGCGCAGGTTCGCGTCATACCGCAAGTTGCGTCTCTGCCGCCGATACGCGAATGACAACTCGGAATCCTCCAGAAAATCGAGGAGCCGTTGTTCGCCGCCATCAGTCGAGCAGTCATCCGAAATGCACACTTCGAAGTTCCCGTACGTCTGAGACACCAGGGAGCGGCAGGCCTCGATGATGAACGAGGTCCGGTTGTGCTGCGGGATGCAGACCGAGAAGACGGGTTGCGCAACCCGTTCTCGGCGTACGTCCTGAGGGCTCTCCAGGGCTTGCATCACGTCGGTTTGGTGGCCTGTACGTAGAGCGACAGGGGCATGCGCGGATTCGGCCGGTCCAGCCAGGTCAGCGGCAGGCACACCAGGAACAATGGCAGCGCGGCCGCGTCGCCGTGCCGGCCGCGAAACAGTGACAGGCGCCGGTCGAGGTTGACCAGCAGCGGCGACCCGAGACCGCCGCATGCGACGATCTGCAATCCCGCCCTGGCCAACAGCGACTGATACGTCTCCAGCGTGTAGCCATCGCGCACGTGGCCGCCATCCTCAGGTCCGTTGACGCGGCCCAGATTATTGCTGGTGTGTAAGGCGAACGGGCAGCACAGATGGAGGACACCGCCCGGCCTGAGCACGTCGGCGAATGATGCCACCACCTCCGCGTCACGCGTGATGTGCTCGAGCGTCTCGCTGCACACGATCTGATCGAACTTGCGCCCGATGGTCGGCAGCTCGTACAGGTTCATCTGGCGGAACTGCAAGCGATCGCAATTCGACAGCAGGCTGCCAAAGTATTCTCGATTGCGCTGGACCTCGTCCGACCGAATGCTGACCCCCAGTACCCGGTTGCCAAGCCGGTAGGCCGCGTACGCCAGTGCGCCGTTGCCGCAGCCGGCGTCCAGCGTGTCGATTGGACCCGGTCGGAACCAGCGCGGCAGGTAGTGGTATCGGCACCTGGTGTGCAGGTCGAGACCAGGGAACAGCGCGCGCTTCATCGCGATGCGCGTTGGCCTGGATACGTGAGTGAAGGTCAGCATGCGAGTTGAGTGACCACGGGTTGGAACTGGCTTTCGTAATTCCAGCACCGCGCGATCTGTTGACGTCCCCGTTCGCCCATTGCGCGTACTTCGGCGGGGTGATCGGCCAGCTGGCACAGCGCGCTTGCCAGGCTCCCCGCGTCACGCGGATCGCACGCGATGCCGAACCCGGGCAGCACGAACGTTTCGCGCCAGTCAGCCAGGTCCGACACCAGCAACGCCAGACCGTTCGCCATGTAGTCGAATGGCTTGTTGGACGCGCCTACCATCCAGCGGCTGTTGTTGTTCGAAGCCCGCATCGGATTGAGCGCGAGCCCGACGGCGGCCGTGTCCCAGACCTCGTGCAGCCGGTGGCGAGGCAGGACGCCCACGAAGTCGATGTCCGACACAATCTCCAGCTGCCGGGCGAAGACCTTCAGTTGCTGGATATAACGCGGGTAGCCAATCGTTTCGTAACCGACGACTCGCAAGCGAACTCGACCCCGTATGCGCGCCATGGCTTCCAGAAAGGTCATTGGCAATCGTTCAGGCGTCACCGAGCCGCTGTACACCACGCGTACTACCGCGTCGTGACGCAGAGCGCCGTTGCGCGGCTGACCGACCTCGGTTGCGCTGGGACAGTTCCACACGCGCAGCGCCGGCCTGCCACCGCTGATCGTCTGTTCGAAGTAGCCTGCGCGCTGGGCATTCGGCAGCACGCGGAGCTCGGCGCGACGGGCGACCAGCCGGCGAACTCCTCGCTGCGCGTACGCAATCAGGCCGTGGCGTCGGGCGGGCTCGTCGTGTTCGTGGTACAGGATGCGCAGCCCGGGCACGACGCTCAGCAGCAGCGCCACCGGACACGACAGCAGGTCCGACGCGTACACCCAGCTCGCGCGCCACCGCAAGGTCCAGCCAATGACCCACACCGCGAACCACACGTAATGCAGCCTGAGCCGCCAGCCCGTCGTGGCGTTGAACGTGTACCGCTCCGTGATGCCCGGGTGCGGAGGAAAGCGCAGAGCGTCCGTCCCTGGCCGAAGAAGCCCCAGCACGAGCACGTCCCACCCCGCGTTCGCCAGCAGTCGCGTGCTCCGCTCGAGGGGCGGGTACGCGGCGGGATTCGTGTACTGGAAATATACGATGCGCTTCTTCAAGCGATCGCGGGGCAAGTTCGGTCTTGTCGGTCCGATCACGTCGCGTTCCCCTTGCACCGCCGCGCGACCACCATGAGCTCGTCGCCGTCAAGGCGCCCTGGCCTCCGCGCGGCGATCGCATCCAGGTCATACGGACTCGAATACGCCAGCGTCTCGAAGCCATGCCGCGCGGCCATCGCCGCCACCGCCGAGCTCGTCAACAGCAGTGGATGCACGCGCCCCCACAGCTGGTGGTAGCGCTCGGGGTCCCGCAGCTCGCAGCCTGGCTCGCCGTTGGGCATGAACAGCACCACCGCGCCCTCGCGTCGCACCACGTCCACCGCAATTCGCCACAGCGTTTGTGGCTGCGCGAGGTGCTCCAGCACGTGGCTGGCAAAGAAACAGTGGACCCGCTCCGGGACCGCCTCCGGCTCGGCCAGCATCTGGCACCCCAGATGTTGCTCGGCGTACCGCGCTCGAATCCGGCTGATCTCGTACGAGTACACCTGATAGCCCGCTTGCGCGAATTGCCAGCTCCCGTAACCCCACGATGCGCCGTAGTCGTACACACGGTCTCCGGCTCCAATGCCAAGCGTGCGCAGGACCTCGATATAACCGGTGTAGTCGCGCCGAATCGGAGCGAAGGACTGCCGCTTCAAGGCTTCCAGCTCGTCGGGGTCCGGCATGTCCGTGGTCGGGCCCTGTTGGTACGCGCGCTCATAGAACGCCCGGTCCTCGACCTGAGAGCTCTTGGGCATGCGGAACATCAGTTCACACGCGTCGCAGCCGAACAACGCGGTCACCACGTGCTTCCGTTTCAGCAGCCGCGTATGCGGCGATCCGCAGCCGGGACAGCTCCGATCACCACCGAGCCAGCCTCTCGCGGCCCACGCGATGTACCGCGCTTTGGTTGCGGTGTCCATCATGCTGCTGCCACCGCCGAACGTGAAGCAATATCGTTGTAGAGCGAGAGCATGTCCTCGCTTACGGCGCGCATGTCGCGCGGCGGACGCACGTTCAGGCGTAGCCGCTCCCGCAGCGCGGGGTCTTCCGCGAGGCGTCGCAGGGCGCTTGCCCAATCCGCAACGGATCCGGGCTGGACGAGCAGCCCGTCGACACCATCCCGCACCAACTCGGCGATGCCACCCAGATTCGAGCCAATCACCGGCGTCCGTGCGGCGAACGCCTCCAGCACCACGAGCGGACCCGTCTCGAGCCACTGCGAGGGCACGCCGAGCAGGTCAAATTCGCGCAGTGTCGGGATGACCTGTTCCGAGGGAATGGCTGGTTCGAACACGATACGCCCGTCATCGCCCGCCAGTTGACGGATGCGCCTGGCATAGCGCTCATCGCCGGGCTGCTCGACACCAAACACGTGGAGCTCGAGCTCGACATCGACAAGCTGTCGGACCGCGCGGATGAGCACGTCGGCCCCCTTGGTCGGATGCAACCGTCCAAAGAATGCCACGCGCAGCGAGCTGGACCGGCGCGTTGCCGCGAGCTGAGGCCTGTCCTCGAACGTCAATCCATGTCGACAAGTAACGATCTTCTCGGCCGCCACTCCGTTGCGCACCAGCAACTGCCTGGACCACTCGCACAGCACTACCACCCGTTGCACGCGGGCCAGCATGACGCGCACCGCCGCGTGACGCGTCTTGACCAGGTGCGTATATTGCACGCCCGTCCACAATCGAAAGCCGCCCAGCGCGAAATCCGCGCACGCTGCGCCGACAACCGTGGGCAGCCGGCTGAGCACCTGGCTGCCAAGTCGACCGGCGCCCAGACCTTCGAGCGCACACTCGGCGCAGCGCTGAACGAGCAGCTCTCCGTCGCACACCTCGCGCCCGTGCAGCAGCAACGTGCCGCGCTGGCACGATACCGTCGGCGTGTGATACGTAAACACCACGCCAAGCCCGCGCCGGCGCGCCTCGTCAACGCTTCGGACGGACACCGCGCTGGTAAACGCGTGCAGGTGGACCACGTCGGGCTGTTCGTCGTCGAGAATGGCTCCGAACGTCGCACTCGCCACCGGGTCGCCGGCGCCGTAGAGCGCCGTGAGCCCATCGATTGGTCCAGTGGCAAACCGACGCACCTCCAGGCCATCCATCGCGTACGCGGCGTTGTCTGCGGCCGGCGCCGCGATGACCACCTGCATGCCGCGCGCGAGCTGTTCGTGCGCCAGGTTCTCGACATAGACCTCGGTTCCGCCGACGCGGTCCGGTCGAAAGCAGAACGGCACGTGCAGCACTTTCACGTTCTGGACTCCACGTCATACACCTGGCCGTCTGGCAGATCGGCCAGGACGCGTGTCGAGAGCCTCTGTTGCACGTCCTGGATGGGGACGGGCCGCCGGTACGCGATGTTCGGATCCCCGAAATACACGAGCACCACGGGTCCGGTTGCGTTGGCGACGGCCTGTTGCACAAGTGGCGAGAACGCATCGGCATGTCCGACGTCGGGTATCTGGTACGTGCCGCGCCCTGCCAGGATGTAGACGGCATCCGGCGCATTCGAGAAAATTGTGGCATCGGCCGGCAGCTCGCGAACGCGCGCCATCGTGGCCGAGCCAAGCCAGTCAGTGTTCGAGTAGATCACTCCGTGGCCGTGGGCGCTGACCACCAGCGCGGCGAAGCGTAGCGCATATGCCGTCGCGACCGCCGCGACCGCCACGCTCACCGGCGCCCGCAACGAGGTCACACGCCACGCCCACTCGAACACGCGCGGAGCCGCCGCGCTGAACAGGATCACCAGACACACGAAGACCGGCGCCAGAATGCGCGTGTCGAACTCGACCAGGTCGTCGAAGACGGCCATTGAGACCAGCACGCCGGCGACGTACATGACCGTGAAGACCAGCAGCATTCGCTGGAGCAGGTCCGCTTCGGTCATGGCCACACGCTGTGTCAGCCAGCGGCGCTGCTTCCATAGCCAGTAGCCAAGAGCCACTCCGACCAGCAGAAAGACCAGCGCCCCGCCGGCGTACAGCGTTCCGTCGGCGCTGACCAGCCGCGTCCCGATCACAGTCGGTACCACCCAGTCGGTAACCGTGAACAGCGCCTTGCCGAGTTGCTCCGCTGATACGGAGTTCCAGGCGATGCCGCGATCGCCCACCAGCAGGCCACCGTCACGGGCGTTGTGCACGACCCACGCGCACAGCGGCAGACACGCGATCGGCACGAAGAGGAGGATGTCGCGCGGCTTGCGCCACCAGATCAACGCCAGCGCGATCGTCGGCACCAGCGTCAGGCCGACATACCGTGTCAGAATGGCGCACGCGACCACCACGCTGGCGCCGACCAGCACCGCTCGCCGACCGTGCGCCAGGTAGCGCACGCTGAGCGCCAGCGAGCCCAACACCAGGACCAGAAAGAGTGGCTCGGACCAGGCGGACCCGTGCACGAATTCCATCTGGACCGACGCGACCATCACGAACGCGGCGATGAGCGCCGACCAGCGTGAGCCTCCGGCCCACGCGGCGAGGGCGGCCACGGCTACCAGGTCCACGCCGCGCAGCGCCGCATTCAGGTAGCGCGCCGCGTCCCACGGGTCCCAGCCGGGCAATCCAAGCAGCGCGAGGACCGACGGGTACAGGGGTGGGAAGTGGGTCAGCGGCTTGCCCATGTCCGCCGTCCAGGCGATGGTCAGCCCCTTGCCCGCCAGCAGATTGCGTGCGGCGCCGATGTACATCGCCTGGTCCCAACCCGTGCCGGTGCCCCAGGGCGTGGTGTACATGACGCTCCACACCGCCGCGAGGCACAGCCCGCCGACCAGCCCCCAGGCCACGCCGCTTTTGACTCCGATCTGTCCCGCAGCGCGCGCGGTCGGCGACGATTCGACCCACGTCGCGCTGGCAGTGGACGTGGCGTTGGACGTATCTATCACGTCAAAGCCACCACGGGTGCGCAGCTCAAATACACGTTCCGGTCGTGCGGTTCGGAGGTAATCCGCCGCAGCTCCTCCAGTCCGCGGTCGCGGATGCGGAACTTTCTGTATGGCGTCTCGGCGAAGAAGGCATCCAGCTCCGTCTCGAATGGCTCCAGTACCTCGAGGACGATGTCAGGCTGCCAGCGGCTCAGCAGGCTGCCCATTCCGCGCAGCACCTGCAGCTCGGCTCCTTCCACGTCGATCTTCATCAGGTCGACCCGCTCGAGGCCGCGACGCTTGCAATACGAGTCGAAGCGCAGGGTTGGCACGGGCTCACACGCCGTGCCGTTGGGTACCAGCGAAGCAGTAGTCCACTCCGGCCGGTCCGGCAGGAACAGCGGGCTCTGGCCATCGCGATCGGACAGCGCGCAGCGGTTCAATTCCAGACACCGAAAAGCATTCAGTCGCGCGTTCGCGGCGAGATCCTCGAACACGGCGGACCAGGGCTCGAACGCGTGCACCGAGCCGCGGCCCTCGAGCAGCGCGGCGGCCAGGAACGTGTGGTAGCCGATATTGGCTCCAACGTCGAAGAAGACTCGCCGGCACTCCAGCAAGCGCCGCAGCAGCCGCGTCGTGCCCAGCTCGTAGTGCGCATACCCCCAGAAGTACCAGTAGCGGCTCAGGTCGTCGCGAACGCGGAGCCGCAGGTGCAGGGTGTGGCCACCGCGGACGTCGACGTTGCACGCTGTCAGGCCGGCAGGCGCGACGTCCACCGCCAGGAAGTTGTGAAGCTGCTGTCTGGTGTGTCTCGACAGGCCTGAGCGCTGCACGGTGCTGCGGAGTCCGTATCGGGCGAGAGCGCGCACGCCCGGAATGCGATACGCCAGGTGTGCGACCGACTGGAGCCGCGCATGCGGTCTTCCAATCTCCAGTTTCCGGCTCGTCCAGCGGCGCCTGGTGCGCCGGTAGCCGCTCGCGATCCTCTCCGCGTTGCGGTAGCCCGTCACCCGCGCCAGTGCTCGCAGCGAACGGGGGCCGCGCGGCAGATAATGAGGCTCCAGCCGCTCCAGCGCGCGGTACGCTGCGTCGAACGTGGAACGATCGGAGTCGAAGCTGCTGCGCGC